>DASRBG010000141.1:0-47114 GCA_035653735.1 Gemmataceae bacterium | reverse complement strand
CCGCCGCCGAATCCGCCACCTAAACCGTTGAAACCTCCACCACCCAGGCCGCCGCCGAACCCGCCTCCGAGTCCACCGTTGTTACCGCCGGCCAAGCCACCCGTCGTGAAAATGAAGTTGCCCGTGCTATCGGTGTTCAGGTTGCTGAGAGGGGGCATTGCGGGCGGAGGCGGCAGCTTGTTGTGGCGGAATTGCCCATTCGACATGCTGGGCCAAGACAGCCAGATTATGGAGAGTAATAGTTGAAGGACATAACCGACCTGGAACAGACTTTTGTATGAGAACATGATGACTCCCAAATTAAAAGAGGACGGAAGAACGACTCCTACCGCCGCGAGGACGGATGGCGGGGGCGTTCCTTTTTCAAAGCGCGTTGCGTCCGTTGAAGCCGCCCAAACCCTTGCCGGCAAAGCCGCCGAATCCACCGCCGCCGAATCCGCCGCCGCCCAAACCGTTGAAGCCGCCCAGACCGCTTCCGAAGCCGCCCACACCGGTCCCCAAGCCACCGAAACCGCCCAAGCCGCCGCCAAATCCGCCGTTGAAGCCTCCAAAACCGCCCAAGCCGCCGCCACCAAATCCTCCCAGGCCACCGCCAAAACCACCACCGAAACCGCCGAAACCGCCTCCGCTTAGGGCAAAGCTGGTAGGCGAGCCGGCCAGCTGGAGCATCTGTTGGGTTTGCAGGGCAGACTGCTGAAATCCCACGACGACCGGGAACGGCTGGGCAACCGGCACGCTGGGATAGGCCAGGGCGCGCTGCGCATTCGAGGGGCGGGATGCGGACAGAACAATCACCAGTGCGGCGAGGCCGAGGATATACTCCAGGCAAATCAGTCGAATCAGTGAAGACATGTTTGTCCCTTTCAAGGATTCTGGATGTGGGGCCGCTTCGACGACCCTGCCGATCCATACCGCCGCGACTAACCGTTTATTCCCCGGCCGTGGATAATCGCTCGCTCAGACGAAGGACGGAGCCGGCCGGGAAGAAGCGCCCGGCCGGGCTTACGCGTCTTAGGCGTGCGAACTCCCACCCACGACCGAATCACGATAGACTTCGCCCGTGTTGACGAGGGTGATTTGGCCTGCCTGCGCAGCGGCCATGATGTCGGCTTCAGAGGTGAACTGGTGAGGCGTGACTCCCGGATTGAACTGGATGCGGATTTGGTCCCACAAGGCATTGAAGTTTTGACCCGGGACGGCGCTGAGCACGGGCGCGAATTGCTGCGGATCGTCCAGATCGTTCGTAACAAAGATGAGCTGGAGGTTCGGGTTGTTCGCGATTATTGAGGCGGCGGCATTGTCAGATAGCTGAAGCACGTTGATGGTCACGGATTGACCATTGAAGAAAGCGGGTATCTGAGTGGCAGCGCCCTCCGAGTCTTTCGTGGACGAGGTATTCGACACGGCGGCGGTGTCGCTGCTGAGGTCGGCGAACGGGATCATAGAGACAGAGGGGAGGTCGCGCCCCTCCAGGCTCTCCAGGGAAAGACGGACGCTAGGCCGCTGCGTTTGACGGAGTAACTGACGACGAAAAGGCCAAATCATGCGCATTCTCCTTCGGGGCGAAGACAGTGAAACGGGACAGGAACACTCAGAAAGACAACGCGATATGAATAAGCTACCTGCGTGCCAATGCGTTGCAGCGACTGAGGGTTCGCATCGAACTGCTTGCTCTATCTCGACTTGCAATTTTCAGACTGAGGCAGACGCAAGGCGCGGCCCCTTAACGGCAGGGGCTGGCGCCACCGCGGGTGGTGGGGGCTACCGGATTTGGTGGGAGGCACGCGTGATGCCGAGCTTTTTCATCCGGTTGCGCAGGGTATTCGGGTGCAGTCCAAGGATCCGGGCTGCACCCCGAGGGCCTTCGATAACCCAGTCGGTTTGGTGCAGGACGGCGACAATGTGGTCGCGCTCGATCGACTCCAGAGTAGATTGTTGCCCAGAAGCGGGCGCCGCATCCGGCAGAGGTAGGAGGTCGGGGGGAATAGCCAGCATGGTGTCTGTCGTCAGAATGACGGCACGTTCGAGAATGTTTTCCAGCTCGCGAATGTTGCCGGGCCAGGGGTAGTCGATCAACCGCTGCATCGTTTGCTCGGTGACTCCTTCGATGCGTTTGCCGATCCGGGCCGCGAATTTATGGACCAGGAAGTGGACGAGCAAAGGCAAATCGTCCTTGCGCTCCCGCAGCGGCGGCAGAGTGATGGGGAAGACGCTGAGACGATAGTAAAGGTCCTCGCGGAACGTCTTCTCGCGGACCGCCTGGAGCAGGTCCCGGTTGGTAGCGGCCAGGACTCGAATATCGACCTTGATCGGCGAACCGCCGCCCACCCGGTCGAATTCGCGCTCCTGCAAGACACGCAGCAGCTTGACCTGCGTCTCAGGGGGGATCTCGCCGATCTCGTCCAGGAAAATGGTGCCGCCGTCGGCCAGTTCGAAGCGACCGGTGCGCCGGGCGATGGCCCCCGTGAAGGCGCCCTTCTCGTGGCCGAACAACTCGCTCTCCACCAGGCCGGTCGGGAAGGCGGCGCAGTTGATCTTGATCAGCGGCTTGTCCCGGCGCTTGCTGGCCGAGTGGATGGCGCGGGCGATCAATTCCTTGCCGGTGCCGGTCTCGCCGGTGATCAGCACGGAGGCGTCCGTGGGCGCGACGCTGCGGACCTTATCGAGAACCGCCTGGAGCGCGGGACTTTGACCGATGATTTCCTCGAAATTGTGGGCCGACTTGATTTTGTCTTGCAGGTAGCGGTTCTGCTGTTGCAGGCGGGCGCGTTCGGCCCCAGCGAGAACACGGGCGGTAATCGATTCATTTCCGTTTGCGACTCGCCCGTTTGTCCTTAGCGATTCCGGAAGGAAGAATCCGGCGAAGGAGACTTCATTTTTCATCGGAGATCCTCTCAGGATGTGATGGCCATTGTAGGTGATGGGCAAAGGGGGCGCGGCCCTAGAAGTGAGACGGAAGCGGCCGCCGGACCGCGGTGGGCCTCTTCCCGTACCGATTTGCCTCTCTTATTACTGCTCGGTCGCCGGAAAATAAATGAATGGGTTTGAAATTATTTACCTCGATTTTGGATTGCCGGATTGTATTTCACTTACCTCGGTCCCAAGCGAAGCTACGCCCTGGGCGCGCAGTCTGTTGCCATGTCTCGCTAGTCCTACATTTTTTGACCATTTTCCATCGTTCCGGGAATAGATTGCCGTTCGCAACGGTAGAGAACACCGTTGGATCGGAGGGGCAGGACGCGATCCGACATGAGGCCGGATCGCGTCCCCATCCTTCCGTAAAGGACGCGCCCTTCACCCCAGATGACCGGCAAGGTCATCGTCAAGTAATCCCCCTAATCGAGGTGTCTAATGATGGACAAATGGATCGAGCAGTGCGTCGGCGACGACGGCATCGACCGCCGCGGCTTCCTTGAGTGCATGGCTTGGGCTGGCACCGGGCTGGTCTGGACCGTCGGGGCCGGCATCTCCGGCTGCGCCAAGTTCGAAGAGGTGGCCGACGAATGCAAAACGGGCGACTTCTCCTTCGCCCAGATCAGCGATAGTCACATCGGCTTCAGCAAGGAGCCGAACAAGGACGTGACCGCGACGCTGCGGGCCGCCATCGACAAACTCAACGCGTTGAAGGAGCGGCCCGCCTTCCTCCTGCACACCGGCGACCTGACGCACCTCTCTAAGGCGGAAGAGTTCGATACCGTCGCTGAGATCCTCAAGGGCTTCAAGGGCGGCTCCACCTTCTTTGTCCCCGGCGAACACGACTTATACGACGACGACGAACGTTACTTGGAGCGCTACGGCAAAGGGACGCAGGGGATCGGCTGGCAGAGTTTCGATTATCGGGGTGTGCATTTCGTGGGTCTGGTCAATGTGATGAACCACAAGGCCGGCAAGCTCGGCGTGCTGGGGCAGGACCAACTCGATTGGCTTAAAAATGACGTGGCCCGCCTCGGCGATAGCACTCCGATCGTCGTTTTTGCACATGTGCCTTTGTGGACCGTGTACGAGAAATGGGGCTGGGGAACCAAGGACAGCGAGCAGGCGCTGGCGCTGCTCAAGCGCTTTGGCTCTGTGACGGTCCTGAACGGCCATGTCCACCAGATCTTGCAAAAGGTGGAGGGGAAAGTGACCTTCCACACCGCGCGTTCGACCGCCTTCCCTCAGCCGGAGCCGGGCAAGGCGGAGTCGCCCGGCCCGATCAAGAATGTGGCCGCCGACAAGCTCAAAAGCGTCCTCGGCGTGACGCAAGTCAACCACGTCGAGAACAAGAAGTCGCTGGCCACTATTGATTCATCTCTGGAGTGAGTCTGTGGACGCAAAGGACGCAAAGGACGCAAAGGACAAAAGAGACAAAAATCACGTTTATCCTCTTTTTGTCCTTTCTTCACTTTGCGTCCTTTGCGTCTTTAGCGCCGCAACAGCTCCGCGAACTCGCGCAATTCTTTCACATTCAGATCGGAAATCACCCAGAACATGCGTTCGCTATCGGTCCAGCGAATCAGGTGATAGCCTTGCCGCTCCAGGAATTCGGGCGGACAATCTTTGTCCGCCGATCTCCAGATGAAGACGTTGATGATGTGCTTGGCGCGTGCGTAGACGAGGGCAGCCGCCGGCCGATCATCGATGTACTCGAGGCGGCCGCCGGTCAGCGGGAAGCCCTGCGGCTCCAGATTCTTCACCTCCGGGACAAAGTCCACCTTACCGATAAACCACGGTTTGACCGTGTGCTGATCGCTTGATTCCACGTCGAGCGTGTGGCTGGACAGCATGAGAGAGCGAACATGCGCTGCAACGACTTCGCGTGCCAGCAACTCGTCACGCGCGAGGACCGATCTGCCCTGAAGAGCACCCCAAAGCGCAAGGGCTATAAGCACCGCGGCAGCGCCAACCACGCCCAGCCAACTCCAGGGCAGGGAGACCCGACGGCCCCGCTGGCGCGCTCCGCCCGCCTGACGAAGAGACACACGGACACGCCGATGCAGGTCGGCCGGTGGCTTATGGTACAGGGCCGGGTCGTGGAGCAAGGTGCTCATGGACCGAGTCCGCGCAACAGCCGCGGCACAGCCGGGGCACTCGCGTAGGTGCTGTTCGATCTCCAGGTCGCGCACCAAGTCCAGCTCGCCGTCGGCGTAGGGAGATAACAGGCCGCGGATTTCTTCGCAGGTCACGTTAGGTTTCCTCTCGCTTCAGTGCGGCCAGGCATTCGTAAAGCCGCTCTCGCGCCCGCGCCAGGCGGGACATGACGGTGCCCATCGGGACGCCGCTGACCGCGGCGATCTCCTTGTACGATAATCCCTCCATCTCGCGGAGGACGATGGTTTCCCGGAACTCCGGCGGCAATTCCTCAAGCGCCCGCCGCAGCATCTCCCGGTCTTCCCTGGCGATCAGAGGGACTTCCGGCCCGGACTCTTTCTGTTCTGCACTGTGTTTCGTCTCGTCGAAGACGACGGCCGGCTCTCGGGGCCGATTTTTCTCCAGCCAGCTATAGCAGGTGTTGCGGACGATACGGAGTAGCCAGGCCCGGCCGTCGCCGCCGTGGAAACCGTCGAAGAACTGGTAGGCGCGCAGATAGGCCTCCTGCACCACATCTTCGGCATCGTGGTCGTTGCGCGTTAGCCAGCGCGCCAGGTTGAATGCAGCACTCAGATGGGGCAAAATGGTTTGGTCAAACCGCTCCAGTCGCTGGTCCCTCAACGGTTGGGTTCTCCTACGCGGGGGAGCCTTCCTCTACTCAACCGACACCGGTGCAATTATATTCCTGGCTGGAAGACAGATATTCTGTGTGTCCCGGTCCGTGCCGATTCCGACGGCAATACCCGGTGCCGCTGCCCGGTAGTCGGTTTGCTCTTGCTCCAGCACCGTATCGTTGGCCACACGGGACGCGGCAGTCCAGAACGAGATCTACGAGTTCTGCCCCTGGTATGTTTTTTTCTCAGTTGCCATCTGACCGGCGCGCCAGCAAAGCCAACTCTAGGGGGATCGAGTGATCGGCTCTTTGTTGAGTCGGAGACGCGCGGCCAGCCAACAGACGGCAGCTAATGCACTTAAGACAGCGATCCCGTGTTGGATACTCTTGAGCCGCGCCTGGGAAAGGCCGTCAGGTTCTGCCAGGGTCTCTTGCCCTTCGTAACAGGAAAAGCCAGCAAGCCACCAGCCGACGACTGGATTCAGCCCCACTTGCCATAGATGAGCCACGGTGTCATGCGGATCTTCGCTGAATGCGTCCTCATACGTTTGGTTCATCCGAATCACTGGACTGCCAAACAGCACCAGCAGCAGCAGAGCCATGCTCAACTGCGCCCACATCGTGTTGCGGGCCAAAATCGATCCCAGAACACCGGAACTCGCCAGCAAGAAGATCACCGCGGCAACATGGCCGGCAAGCAGCAGCATGCCGCGCGGATGCAAGGCGCCCGTGAGCAATCCCAGCAACAATAGCCCGATAAAAACGAAGCCCAACATACGATAGCGCAGAATACCGCTCAGACATTTGGCGCGAAAAATTGCGGCACGGCTCATCGGCACCATCAACAACATCTCCAGTGTGCGCCGGTCGCGTTCACGGCTAAGGCTGCTTGCCGTGCGGAAGCCGACGCCCAGACTGTAAATACACGCTACACTGATGGTCAGCACTCGCAACACACCGTTCACACCCATCGTCAATTCTTCTAGGCTCGTTGGGGAAAAGAGTTGGCAAATCCATGCCAGAAGCCAAAAAATTCCAACATTGACCAGCACGATCAGCGCGATTCCCGCAATCGCTTTCCGTACCGGCGTGAGCCACGCGGGCGGATCGTGGGCCATTTCCTTCCATAAGAGGGGATCGCCTTCCATTGGCGGAAGGAGCGACTTTCGCGGCACCTGACGCACGGGCGGTTGGAGGGGTTCTTTTGCCTCGTCGAACGCGGAGGAGATGGGAACCAGACGCGGCTGTGTGGCGGGCGGCGTGCGGAAGAGAGGGTCTGGCTCCGATGTGCGTAAATGCCCAACTGCCAGGCGGCAACAGAGGAGCGTTATCAAACCATGGAGAAGAAGGTAGCCAAGCGTCATTGGTAGTGCAAGCTCGATGGCTGCTGGCATGGATAATGCCTTCGGAAGTACAGGGGCTGCCGGCGAACCCCGAACTGCCTCGCGGAGTCGGTTATCCAAAGCAAACACGAAACCAAGCGGCGACGTGTAGGGAAGCAGAGGAGGCGCCAACGCGTACAAATTGAAAACAAGTAGAAAACCGTAGCTTTTTAAGAGTGCCATCAGGCTATTGCGAGAGAGAACGGAGAGAAGCATGCACACACTGCCGAGGCTGAGTAAGGTCATGCCCGTAGACAGGATCGAAGCCAGTAGTAGAGCACGGTCGGAAGGGCGAGCGAGAAAGGCGGTCAATACCAGGGCCGGCATTCCGGTGAGAAAAACGAAGCCCAGGTGAGTCAGGCGCGCGAAAAGCCTGCCCAGGACGATCTCCCCATCGTTCAGATGAGAGGCAAAAAGCAGCCAGAGCGTTTGGCGCTCTTTTTCTTCGGCGATCGCATCGGCCAGATAGACAGGCGTGATGGCAAGAACCATCCCCGCTTGAAGGACGAGAACAGACCAAATGAATGTGTGAGTGAATTCGGCCAGTTGGGAGTCGGTTACCCTTGTCTGGATGGACAAAGGGGATTTCCACCGAATCTGAGTCGGAACGCCCTCAACATAGGCGAGGATTAGCGCGCCGAGCAAGAAGATAGCGTAAAGAAAGCGCAGCTGGATAGTGCGTCCACGGCGAGCCAAACGGACCAGATCATAAACAAACAACGGCCCCAGCAAGTGCAAAGGCCGAATGCGGCGAACGATGCCGAAGTAAGTGTGTAGGAGGGGCGAAGTTCTTGCCGCTGATCGGATCGAGGAAAGAATACCCATGCGCTGGACTCCGCAAAGGTGATCCGCCTCATTGTAGCCAATCCAGTGCCTTCATGTCCAAAGACAAGTCAAGAATCCTCCTCCGGATGCAACAGCGCCCGCAGCGCTTCCTCCGGGGCTGGACGGTACTTGTACGGCTCCATCGACGATGACGCCCGTCCTTGGCTCAGGCTGCGGACTTTGTCGGCGTAGTCGAACATCTTCGAGAGCAGCACGATCTCACCGAGACGGCATCAATAGGAGCTGACATAGCTTGGCCTGGCGCTCGATGGTCTCAAATGAGCCGATGCCATAAGTGCAGACCGATTCCATCGTATGATCACGCGGGCCGCGCGAGTGGACGCAGAGGTGGACCGCCCGTGAGCGCACAAATACCCCCCTCGCGCCAACACGTTCCTTGATGGTTTCTGCAATATCGCGCACCAGGAATTCTTGGATCTGGAGCCGGTGAGCCAAGGCCTCAACGAGCCGCACGATCCTTCCCAAGCCGGTGATGACCTCGCCGGGTTCGTAGCCAACATCGATAGTCCCATAGAAAGGGAGGAAGTGATGGTAACAGATACTGGTGAAGTTGATGCCCTGCTCCAGGACAAGGCCGGGGTGCTTGCGGACACGAGCGATGTCATTGAGGATCGCGGGAATGTCCGCCTTGTAGCCGTCCAGGAGTTCCGAGTAAGCGGCGACGATCCGGGGTTCCCACTCCCGGAGATCTTTGAGTGGAGCGCGGTCGCCCGTTATCTTCTGCACCCAGTCAGCGATCTGCATCTCCTTCATACGGACCTCCTTTCCCTGAGGTCGATGCTAAGCGGTCCTGGCCCGATAGTCATAATCAGGAGCAGCCCACCCATGAGGCTCAGATTGTGCAAGAAGAAGAGCATGTTCGCATGTTGTTCCTTTGGGTCCGTGTACGTCCACCAGGTGTGGAAGGTGAGCGTGACCGGGATCAGGAACAGGAACAGCAGCAGCGCCCCCAGCCGCGTCTTATAGCCAAGGAGAAGAGAAAGTCCTCCCACCAATTCGGTAAGCATGGCCGCGATGTGGAAGAACGGAATCCAGAACATGCCCCGCCCGGCCATCTGGGCTTCGGTCCCCGACCAGTTGAGGATCTTCATGACCCCACTGAGGAGGAAGATTTGGCTGATCAGGATGCGCGCCGCCAGCGTTCCGTACCGCTCCAGCGCCTCAATCCGTCCTGCCCCTCCCATGAAGGCCCGCAGAGCGCTTGTCCCAGCCCAGGGCGCGTCCGCGGAACTCGCCCCGCGAGGTTCAATCCGGCCGGTCCCGTGCCCCGCGATGGGCCTACCCCACGAGCTTGACATGGCGTTCCCCTTTCGATTGGTATGGCCAGCGTGTTAGGGCACGCTCTATGAGGGCGGGGCGAGCACCCGCGATGATCCCAAGAAGGATTCTGCCGTTCAGGGACTGATGCGGCGGCTTAACATGAGCACGGCTACCTCAAGTAATAATGGGGGCAAATCGCGCTCCAATTGTCCAATAAGTCAAGGTCCCTTTTGATTGATTCGGGATTGGCTGCTCGTCCTGATGGGGTAGAGAGGGAGTGACGGTTGTGGATGAGCGCTTCTGGGCAAGCACGAGAGGTCGAATCGTTACGCTATTGCTGCCGGGAAGCCGTACGCTTAACGAGTTATTCGAAGCACGGCAATGCACGTATTCGTGTCGAGCAGATAACGCGGCACCGTGGGCAAGCCTCAGACAAGGAGCGGAGCGGGGGGAATTTCGCCCTGAGAGGGCCGGGCAAAGGCCGGATCGTCGATGTGAATGTCCTCGAAAAAGTGCTCCGGCCAATGAGCCAGCTTGACCGGCTCCAGAATGACCGCATCGCCCTCGCGACGGATGGAGACTGTAGGGGTGGTGAAACGGAATTCCTCCGGCAGGGGCACGGCTTGGCCTTGGCTTGTTTCCACAATGCGCACGGTTGTCATGGTATGTCCTGCTAGTTTGGTCGAATCCGCAATACATCGGCCAAAGACATATCAGTAATTCTCCTCTGGATGCAACAGCGCCCGCAGCACTTCCTCCGGGGCCGGACGGTACTTGTACGGTTCCATCGACGACGACGCCCGCCCTTGGCTCAGGCTGCGGACTTTGTCGGCGTAGTCGAACATCTTCGAGAGCGGCACGATCGTCTCCAGTGTGCAGAGTCCGTCGCGGTTCTCCAGTTTGTTGATCTCCGCACGCCGGGCGTTGAGGTCCGAGGTCACAGGGCCAAGGAACTCTTCGGGTACCGTCACTTCCAGCTTCATCCACGGCTCTAAAAGCACGATGTTGTCGCGCATCGCCTTGTGGACAGCGTCAGCCCCGGCGGCTGTGAAGGCCGTGTCGTTGGAGAGCTGCTCGTCTATCTCGCCGTCGAGGATCACGGCCTTGACGTTCATGACCGGGAAACCCAACTCGCCCGAATCGAGAGCGCCGCGGACGCCCTGCTGGGCGGCGGCCACGAACAACGGCGGCAGCTTGTCCTCCGGCAGACGCGATTCCACCACGATCGATTCCTCGCCTCGGTACGGCTCGAAGGCTACTTTCAGCTTGGCGAACAGGCCGCCCTGGCCAGCGTGCTTGATGCACTCGCCCGTCACCGTGATCGGATTGCGGATCGTCTCGCGGAAGCTGACACGCGGCTGGCCGACGCGCACTTTCAGGCGAAAATCGCGCTCCATGCGGTGCTGTTTGATCTCCAGGTGCAGCATGCCCATGCCGTTCATCAACGTTTGTCCGGTGTCCTTGTCCGTGTTCCAGGTGAAGGTCGGATCTTCCTTGCGGAGGATATTTAGGACCGTGATGAGCTTGTCCTTGTCGGCCGACGATTCCGGCTCGATGGAGCGGCTGACGACCGCCTCAGCAAATTGGATGCGTTCGAGCAAAATCGGATGCTGAATGTCGCAGAGCGTATCGCCGGTGATCGATTCCTTCATGCCGATGATGGCGACGATATCGCCGGCCACGGCTTCGGAGGCCTCGGTGCGCTGCCGGGGGTCGGCCTCGGTGTGGTAGAGCTTGCTGACCATCTCCTTGCCATCGCGGCCGGGATTAAACGGCCGGCTGTTGGCTTTCAAGGTGCCGGAATAGATACGCAGGAAATACAGCTCACCCTTGACATCGGCGACGATCTTGAAGACCAGGCCGCAAAACGGCTCTTTCGGATCGGGTTTGCGCTTTTCTTCCTTGTCCTTCTTTTTCGGATTGACGCCCGTTACCGGCGGTCGATCGAGCGGGCTGGGCAGATACCACGTCACCGCATCGAGAAGTGGCTGAATGCCGATATGTTCGCGTCCTGATCCGCATAGCACCGGCTGAATGAGGCGCTTGAGCGTCTGCTCACGCAGGACGGCCCGGATCGTCTCGGCGGGGATGTCCTTGCCTTCGAGATAGGCGCTGGTGAGTTGATCCTTCTCGTCGTGCTGTGTCAATTCATCGAATAGCTTCTCACGCCATTTCTGCGCCTTGGCCCGCAGTTTGTCGGGGATCGCTTCGGTACGAAAGGTCTTGCCCTGGTCAGCGGGTTCGAAATACAGGGCTTGCATATCAATGAGATCGATAATGCCCGAAAACGGCGTGGCGCTGTCCTTGACGGAACCGGAGCCGATGGGGATGTTGATAGCGACAGGATTGCCGGCCAAACGGCGGCGGATGGCTTCCAAGGCGTTCTCGAAATTCGCACCCACAACGTCCATTTTGTTGATGAAAGCGAGCCGCGGCACTTCGTACTTGTCCGCTTGCCGCCACACCGTCTCCGACTGCGCCTCGACGCCTTTCTGGGCATCAAAGACAACGACTGCGCCGTCAAGGACGCGCAGACTGCGTTCGACCTCGGCGGTGAAATCGACGTGGCCGGGCGTGTCGATGAGGTTGATGGTGCAGTCGCGCCACTGGAAGGGGATGCAGGCGCTGTAGATGGTGATTCCGCGCTCCTGCTCTTCCACGTCGTAATCGGTCGTGGTGTTGCCGGCGTCCACGGCGCCGAGCCGGTGCGTAGCGCCGCTATAGTAGAGCAGGTGCTCCGTGGTCGTGGTCTTGCCCGCGTCGATATGGGCGATGATGCCCAGGTTGCGGATCTTGCTCAGGTCTAGCTTGGCAGCGGCCATGACTGCTCCCCAAAAAATAGAACGCGGGCGAACGGCCGGCGTTAGCCGGCTGGTGAGGCTCCCACCAGCCGGCTAACGCCGGCCGTTCGCCCGCGTTCTATTCTACCGCTACCATGCAAAATGGGCGAAGGCCTTGTTGGATTCGGCCATCTTGATGGTGTTTTCGCGTTTGGTCATGGCCTCGCCTTCGCGGCGGTAGGCGGCCATCAGTTCATCGGCCAGACGCAGGAACATCGGCCGGCCCGACTTATGCCGCGCCGCCTCGATGATCCAACGGATCGCCAAACTCTGCTGGCGTTTCCGGTTCACCTGCATCGGCACCTGGTAGGTGGCGCCGCCGACGCGCTTGGATCGCACTTCGACGGTCGGCTTGACATGCTCGACCGCTTGCGTGAACACATCCATCGGATTGGCATCGGGCATGCGCTTCTTGATTTGCCCCAATGCACCGTCAAAGATGCGCATGGCTGTGGCTTTCTTGCCCTGCCACATGAGGCAGTTGACGAACTTGACGGCCAACTCCGGCTGGCCGCTGAGGCGGACATTCTGCTCAAGGGTCTCTTTGCTGGCGGTTCGCTTTCCCATGGTTGATTCTCAAACGATTGTTCTTTTTTCCAGCCCGCAGCGCCAGCAAGGTCAACTCTTGCTGGCACTGCGGGCTGGAAATCAAATTGCTCCTAATTCATCGACGGTTGCGGCAACGGCCGATAGCACACGCAAGGCCGCACCGATCGAACCGTGCCATTGGCCTCGAACGACAGTTGATTGATGGTGCCGCACGTCGGGCACGGCACCTTGACGGCAGGCAAATCGTGGTCCCTCAACTTCTCTCCTCGGCACTGAACCGTGACCGTCACACATTCGTCGCATCCACAACACACAAAACCGAGGGTCAGTTTGAGTTCCATCATCACGTCCATCAACTCCTCATTGAGACGGATCGGTTCGCGATCTTCGTTTGGCGATGATTCGCGGAAGCGTCGTTGCTTCCGATACCTTGCCGAAGCGTCGCGAACCGGCCAAATTACTTGCCTTCACGTTTAGCGCCGTACTTGGAGCGGGCCTGCTTGCGGTCGGCCACGCCTTGGGCATCGAGTACGCCGCGGATGATGTGATAGCGGACGCCGGGCAGGTCGCGAACGCGGCCGCCACGAACCAGCACGATCGAGTGCTCTTGCAGGTTGTGGCCCTCGCCGGGAATGTACGCCGTCACTTCAACGCCATTGGATAGGCGAACACGCGCCACTTTGCGCAGTGCGGAGTTGGGCTTTTTGGGCGTCATGATCTTAACTTGCAAGCACACGCCCTTCTTCTGCGGGCAGCCGTGCAACGCCGGGTGTTTGGGCCGGCGAAACTGCGGCACACGCGGCTTGCGGACTAATTGATTGATCGTCGGCATGTCGATCTCTTCTATGTGTGAGTGAATCTCAGAAAGATTACCGTAGTGTTCGCCGGGGGATTGGTCAAGATGGAAGTTTGATCCCGGCGAGCGGGGTCGCGTCAGCGCCCCGAGAGAAGTACTCGGGGCGCTGACGCGACCCCGCTCGCCGGGATTCTCAAACCCCTTACTCCGTCGCGCCGACGATTTCCGGCTGGTCGGCCGGCTCCTCGACGGCTTCCTCCTCGGCGACGTGCCGCAGCTCCGGCGCGTTCAGACGCACTTCCGCTTCTTGATGCGAGCGGAAGCCGGTGCCCGCCGGAACCAGGTGGCCAAGGATGACGTTTTCCTTCAAGCCGACCAGGTAATCGACCTTGCCGGCTAGCGCCGCCTCGGTCAGCACCTTGGTCGTCTCCTGGAACGACGCCGCCGAGATGAAGCTGTCCGACTGCACCGCCGCCTTGGTGATGCCCAGAAGCTGCGTGCTGCATGTCGCCGGCGTCGGCGTCGTGTAGGTCGGCAGTTCCTTGCCGTCCGCCTCCAGACGCGCCCTTTCCTCCTCGAACGCCTCCTTGGCCACGATCTTGCCGATCACGAACTTCGAGTCGCCGGGATCCTTGATCCGGACGCACTCCTTGAGGCGATCGTTGACGGCGCGGAAGGCAAACTTGTCGATGACGCTGCCGGGCAAAAGACCGGTGTCGCCCATCGTCTCGACCTTCACCTTGCGCAACATCTGAGACACGATGATCTCGATGTGCTTGTCGTCGATGTCCACGCGCTGGCTGCGGTAGACCGACTGCACC
Source organism: Gemmataceae bacterium (assembly GCA_035653735.1). Taxonomy (GTDB): domain Bacteria; phylum Planctomycetota; class Planctomycetia; order Gemmatales; family Gemmataceae; genus JAJPHU01. Next base: position 32,937 of record DASRBG010000141.1, on the reverse strand, counting down.
TCCGTCACCAGGTAGCGCTGCACTTCCTCGATGCCGGAGATTTTGAGGATCTCGTGCGGCACGAGCGGGCCGAACACGAGCCGCTGCCCTTCCTTGACGCGGTCGCCGGTGTGGACGGCCAGGTGCTTGCCGGGCGGCACCTGATGTTCGCGCTCCTCGCCGACGGGCTTGCCGCTGTCATCGACCGGCTGGACGTAGATGAGCCGCTTGCCGCGTTTCTTCTCGCCCAGGCGAACGGTGCCGGCCACCTCGGCCATCTTGGCCGGATCGCGCGGCGTCCGCGCCTCGAAGATTTCCGTGACGCGCGGCAAACCGCCGGTGATGTCCTGGGTGCCCGACACCTCGCGCGGCGTCTTGGCCAGCAACGTGCCGGCCGACACCTTCATGCCTTCGCGCACTTCCAGGTACGCCTTCTCCGGCATGTAGTACGTGGCGAGAATCTGGCCGCGATCGTCCTCGATGATGATCTGCGGGTGCAGGTCGCCCTTGTGCTCAAGGATCACCCAGCGCTCGGCGCCGGTCGCTTCGTCGCGCTCCTTTTTCAGCGTCTGGTCCTCGACGATTTCATCGAAGCGGATGCGCCCGGAGAACTCGGCGACAATCGGCGTGATGTGCGGGTCCCATTTGCACAACACCTGCCGCTCCTGGACGGTCTGGCCGTTCTCGACCATCAGCACCGCGCCATTGGGCACGGCGTAGCTCTCCAGCTCCTTGTCTTCCTTGGCGCCGGGCGCCTTGGGCGAGACTATCTTGATCTCGCCGTTGCGGGCCAACGCGATGCGTTCGCCCTTGTCGTTGAGAACATCGGTGATGCGTTCGTAGCGGACGACGCCAGCCTTCTTGGCCTTGACCTCCGACTCGCCCATCTCGCGTTTGACCACGCCGCCGATGTGGAAGGTACGCATGGTAAGCTGCGTGCCCGGCTCGCCGATCGACTGAGCCGCGATGATGCCCACCGCCATGCCCTCTTCGACCAGCGCTCCGGTGGCCAAATCCATGCCGTAGCACAGCCGGCACACGCCCAACGCCGCCTGGCAGGTCATCGGCGAGCGCACCAGAATCTTGTCGATGCCCATCGACTCGATCTTGCGCGCCGCCTCCCAGGAGATCATCTCGTTTTCCTTGACGACCACCTGCCCGGACACCGGATCAGTGATGGTGTTGCGGCTGACGCGACCGCGAATCGTCTCGGACAAGGGTCGTTCGATCTGCTCGCCCTTGTACACCACGCCCTTGCTGACGCCCTGGGTGGTGCCGCAATCGTGCATGGTGACGACGACGTTCTGGGCCACGTCGGCCAGCTTGCGCGTCAGATAGCCGGAATCGGCGGTCTTGAGGGCGGTGTCGGCCAAGCCCTTGCGGGCGCCGTGCGTCGAGCTGAAATACTCCAGCACGCTGAGGCCCTCGCGGAAGTTCGCCTTGATGGGCGTCTCGATAATGGTGCCGTTGGGCTTGGCCATCAGACCGCGCATACCCGCCAGTTGGCGAATCTGCTCGGTGCCGCCGCGAGCGCCGGAGTTGGCCATCAGGAAGATCGGGTTCAAGTACGGCCGCACATCGCCGGTTTCATCCTTGCGGCGGTCGTTGCGTAGGTCTTCCATCATCTGTTCGGTGATGCGGTCGCGGGCGTGCGTCCACAAGTCGATGACCGTGTTGTAACGTTCGACCTCGGTGATGTTGCCGCGGTCGTACTGCTTGCGATAGCGATCGACTTCCTTCTCCGTATCGGCGAGAATCCGGTCCTTGTTGGCCGGCGTCTTCAGATCGTCGGTGGCGAACGACAGGCCGGAGCGCGTCGATTCGCGGAAGCCGATTTCCTTCATGCGATCGAGTAGGTCGATGGTCTCGCGGCGGCCGAGCTGCTGATAGCAGTCGGCGATGATGCGCGCCAGGTGCTTGCTCGACAGGGCCAGGTCGTAAAACGCCATTTTCGAATTGAGAATGTCGTTGAACAAGACCCGGCCGACCGTCGTGAACACCAGGCCGCTCGACTTGCGCGGGATGTCATCGACGCGCGTCTTGCCCTTCTCAATCTTGATCTCGCCGATGACCTTCTTGTCGATGGGCAGGCGGACGTAGATGCGTGCGTGGACGCCGAGCTTTTTCTGGGCATAGGCGGCGAAGACCTCGCGGACGCTGGAGAAGGTCTTGCCCTCGCCTGCCTCGCCGGACTCGCCCAACTCGCCGCGCGTCGCGGTCAGGTAGTAGCAGCCCATGACGATGTCTTGCGATGGGCTGATAATGGGTTGGCCGTTGGCCGGGCTGAAGATGTTGTTCGTGGACATCATCAAGATGGTCGCTTCCACCTGCGCCTCGATGGACAAGGGCAGATGCACGGCCATCTGGTCGCCGTCGAAGTCGGCGTTGAACCCCTTGCACACCAGCGGATGAATGCGGATGGCGTTGCCCTCGATCAGGGTCGGCTCGAACGCCTGGATGCCCATGCGATGCAACGTCGGCGCTCGGTTGAGCAGCACGGCATGGTTCTTGATGACTTCTTCGAGAATGTCCCAGACCTGCTCTTCCTTGCGCTCCAGCATCTTCTTGGCAGACTTGATGGTGTCGGCGTGGCCCAGCTCCTTCAAACGGCGAATGATGAACGGCTGGAACAGCTCCAGGGCGATCTTCTTGGGCAGACCGCACTGGTGCAGCTTCAATTCGGGACCGACGACGATGACGGAGCGGGCCGAGTAATCGACGCGCTTGCCCAGCAGGTTCTCGCGGAAGCGTCCCTGCTTGCCCTTGATCATGTCGGTCAGCGATTTGAGCGGCCGATTGCTCGATCCCAAGACCGGACGCTTGCAGCGATTGTTGTCGAAGAGCGCATCAACCGACTGCTGGAGCATTCGCTTTTCGTTGCGGATGATGACCTCCGGCGCGTTGAGGTCCACTAGTTTTTTAAGGCGGTTGTTGCGATTGATAATACGACGATAAAGATCGTTCAAGTCGCTGGTGGCGAAGTTGCCGCTGTCCAGAAGCACGAGCGGCCGAAGGTCGGGCGGGATGACCGGGATGCACTCCAGCACCATCCATTCCGGCTTGTTCTGCGGCCCGCCCAGACCCGAATCGCGGAGCGATTCGACCACTTTCAAGCGCTTGACCAGGTCGCGCTGTTTCTGCTTGGACGGCTTGTCCTTCTTGTTCTCCTCGTCGAGTTTTTGCCGCAGGTCGATGGCCAAATCGACAAGGTTGAGATCCTCAAGCATCTTCTTGACGGCCTCGGCGCCCATGTCGGCCTCGAAGGCGTCGCCGTAGCTTTCACGTGCCTTGCGGAAGTCCTCTTCCGTCAAGAGTTGATGCCGCTTCAAGGGCGTATCGCCTTGATCGACGACGACGTAATCCTGGAAGTAGATGATCTTTTCCAGGCTGGTCGTCTTCATGTCCAAAAGCGTGCCCAGCCGCGACGGCATGGCCTTGAAGAACCAGATGTGGACGACGGGCGCGGCCAATTCGATGTGGCCCATGCGCTTGCGGCGGACGCGGCTGTGCGTCACCTTGACGCCGCAGCGATCGCAAATCATGCCCTTGTACTTCATGCCGCGATATTTGCCGCAGGCGCACTCCCAGTCCTTCTCCGGCCCAAAAATGCGCTCGCAGAACAAACCGTCCTTTTCCGGACGATAGGTCCGATAGTTGATCGTCTCCGGCTTCTTGACTTCGCCGAACGACCAGGAGCGGATGTCGTGCGGGCTGGCAAGGCTGATGCGCACCGCCCCATAGTCGTTAATGCGATCGTAGTTAATGTCGCCGTTACTCATGGTCCGCCCTCCCAAATACGTGACAAGGTGACAAGGTGACAGGGTGACAGGGTGACGAAAGGCATCTCACCTTGTCACCTTGCCACCTTGTCACCTTGTCACGCTTAAATCCTCTTCTTTTCCAATTGCATGTTCAAAGCCAGGCCGCGGATTTCGTTCGTGAGCACGTCGAAGCTGGCCGGTGTGCCGGCTTCCAGCGTGTTCTCGCCCTTCACCATCGATTCGTAAATCTTGGTGCGGCCCTCCACGTCGTCCGACTTGACTGTTAGCAATTCCTGCAAGATGTAGGCCGCCCCGTAAGCCTCCAGCGCCCAGACTTCCATTTCGCCGAAGCGCTGGCCGCCGAAACGCGCCTTGCCGCCCAGGGGCTGCTGCGTGATCAGCGAGTAGGGGCCAGTGGCACGGGCATGCACTTTGTCATCAACCAAGTGGTGCAGCTTGAGCATGTAAATGTAGCCGACCGTCACCGGCTGCTCGAAACGCTCGCCGGTTCGGCCGTCGTACAAATACGTCTTGCCCGTCTCGGAGATGCCGGCCTCCTTGAGACACTTGCGAATCTCCTCCTCGGTGGCGCCGTCGAAGACCGGCGTGATGGCCCGGAAGCCGAGCTTCTGCGCCGCCCAACCCAGATGCGTCTCCAGAATCTGGCCCACGTTCATACGGCTGGGCACGCCCAGGGGATTGAGCAAGATGTCCACCGGCGTGCCGTCCGCCATGTACGGCATGTCCTCGACGGGCAGAATCTTGGAGATGACCCCCTTGTTGCCATGCCGGCCGGCCATCTTATCGCCGACCGAAATCTGCCGCTTGGTGGCCACGTACACCTTGACCATCTGCTGCACGCCGCTGGGCAATTCGTCGCCGCGCTTGAGCGAGTTCACCTTCCGTTCCTTTTCGTCGAACAGGAAGTCCAGCCGTTCCTTGTGCCGGTGATAAATGTCGCTGCACTGCTTCTTGCGGTCGGGACTGCGGATGTCCAGATGATCGAGCCGGAACGACACCGCCTGCTCGACGACGGCCTTATCGTCCTTGTCCTGGCCGAGCGTCTTGTTGGTGATGTTGTCCTTGAGTGTGGGCTTCTCCAGCACTTCCGCCAATGCCTTGATCATCTCCCGGAACTGCTCGGCGATCTGCTTGTTGAAGCGGTTCTCCATCTCCTTCAACTCTTTGTCGAAGGCCTTCTTCTCATCCTCCGACATCGACGCCCGACGGCTGAACCGCTGCGTGTCGATAACGATGCCTTCGACGCCCGAGGGCACATCGAGGCTATCGTTCTTCACGTCCTCGCCGGCCCGACCGAAGATCGCGTGCAACAGCTTCTCTTCGGGCGTCAGCTCGCTCTTGGATTTCGGCGATACCTTGCCGACCAGAATGTCGCCCGGCTGGACGAACGTGCCGATGCGGACGATGCCGTATTCGTCGAGGTTGGCCAGCGCCTTGGGCGAGACGTTGGGAATGTCGCGGGTGAACTCTTCCTTGCCCAGCTTGGTCTCGCGGATCTCGATCTCGAACTCCTCGATGTGGATCGAGGTGTAGGTGTCCTGCTCGACCAGCTTCTCGCTGATGATGATGGCGTCCTCGAAGTTGTAACCGTCCCACGACATGAAGGCGACCAGCACGTTGCGTCCCAGGGACAATTCGCCGTGGCTGGTCGCGGCGCCGTCGGCGATGACATCGCCTTCCTTGACTTTTTGGCCGACGCGCACAAGCGGCTTCTGGTTGAGGCAAGTGTGCTCATTGAGTCCGACGAACTTGCGCAGCGAATACTCACGCTCATCGATCCGAATGCGCTGAGCATCGACAAAGGTTACGGTGCCGGATTTCTCAGCCTTGATCACCATGCCGCTGTTGTAGGCCACGTCTTTTTCCAGACCCGTGGACACAATCGGAGGTTCGGTGACCAAGAGCGGCACGGCCTGGCGCTGCATGTTGGAACCCATGAGCGCCCGGTTGGCGTCATCGTGTTCCAAGAACGGAATCAGGCCCGCCGAGACGCCGACCATCTGCTTGGGGCTGATGTCGATGTACTGCACCTGATCGGCGGGGATGGAGGCGAAGTCGCCACCGAAGCGGGCGATGATGCGGTCTTGCGTGATCTTCTGCCCGTCGGTCGGGGCATCGGCCGGTGCCAGGTGGGCCAAGGATTCCTCGTCGGCCCGCAGCTGCTTCACGTCGTCGGTCAGCTTGCGGTGCTTGACCGTGCGATAGGGCGTGATGAGGAAGCCATATTCATCCACGCCGGCATAGATGCTCAAGTGAGAGATCAAGCCGATGTTGGTGCCTTCGGGCGTCTCGATCGGGCAGATGCGGCCGTAGTGCGAGATGTGAACGTCGCGCACGTCGAAGCCGGCTCGTTTGCGGTTGAGACCGCCCGGTCCAAGCGCCGACAATCGCCGTTCGTGCGTCAGTTGCGACAGCGGGTTGGTCTGATCGACAACCTGGCTCAATTCGCCGCGGCCGAAGAAATACTCGATGGCCGCCGAGATCGACTTGGGATTGATGAGCGAGCGCGGCGTCATGTCCTGCTGATCGCGGATGGACATGCGCTCCTGAACGGTGCGGCGCAGCTTCAAAAATCCCTTGCGCAGCTCGTCGGCAGCCAATTCGTCGATCGTGCGAACGCGGCGATTGCCCAGGTGATCGATGTCGTCGATGTGCCCATCGCCCGACCGCAGTTTCATGATGTAGCGGATGGCGTTGAGGTAATCGAGCGACCGCAGCGTCATTTCCGACTCTTCGATATCCTGATCGAACTTGCGGTTGATGCGGAAGCGGCCGACCTTGCCCAGCCGATAGCGGTTGGGATCCTGGAACTTCTCCTTGAAGAGCTCCTTGGCCTTTTCCAGCTGTGGCGGATTGCCCGGACGCAGACGCTGGTAGATCTTCAAGAGCGCTTCTTCGTGCGTGTTGGTCGGGTCCTCGTTGAGCGAGGCGAGGATGAGCGGATCCTTGACCTTGGTGAGAATGGTCACCTCCGCCACGGGACTGGCGAAGATGACATCGAGTTTCTCGTCGGTGAGCGTCTCGCCGCTGTCGAGGTAAACCTCGCCGGTCTCCGGATCGATCACGTCGCCGACGGCGATGGCGCCCTTAATCTTGGCGCGGGCGTCTTTGCTGTTGATTTTGATCGTCTCGGTCGGGTAGAAGGCGCGAATGATGTCGGCGTCGGTGGAATAGGCCGGGTCCATGGCGCGGAGCAGGGTCATGGCCGAGAACTTGCCGGACTGATCGATGCGAACACCGAGGGTGTCCTTCTTGGTGACGTTGATTTCGATCCAGCTGCCGCGTTCGGGAATGATGCGGCAGGAGTGGAGTTTTTTGTCGCTGGCCTCGGTTTCGACGACGAAATCGACGCCGGGCGAGCGGTGCAGCTGGCTGACGACGACGCGCTCGGCGCCGTTGATGATGAATTCGCCGCCGCCGATCATGATGGGCATGTCGCCAAGGTAGACTTCTTCCTCGACCGGCTGCTCCTTGACCAGGCGCAGCCAAACGCGGAAGGGCCGGCCGTAGGTGAGGCGCAGCTGCCGGCACTCATCGGGACCGTAGCGGGGTTTGCCCAACTCGTAGCGCAGATATTCCAACGAGAGCGTGTTATCGTAGCTCTTGATGGGGAAGATCTCGCGCAAGACGCCTTCCAGGCCGATGGCTTGGCGTTTCTCCGGCGGCACATCCAGTTGCAGGAAGCGCTCGTAGGAGCGCGTCTGAATGGCGGTCAGGGCCGGCACCTTGGCGGTGTCGCCGAAGCGGCCGAAGTTGCGGGTTTTCTCGGGCACAAGGGTGCGAATAGCGGGGACGGGCATAGTGGGTGTGCTCCTCCCAAAAAACAAACGGATACGAGGCGGCACGAGCCTGACCAGGCACGGTGCGATCGATCGCTATGGGCCGCGTCAAATCACCGGGCCGGCTCGGCATAGGGCCGTCGGCTGGTATGTGGATGATCGTTCAAGGATGCAAGAGTCGCTAATGGAGGCGCCCTAAGATGGACGTCGCCGAACGGCCCTGTTCGGCGGAGTTTCGATACGGTGCCTCCAACGGGTTTGTTCGTGATGGTATTGGTACCCAAATCATCATTCGGACAGCGCGCGAACATAGCCAGGACCAAAGCCTGGCCTTTGAACACCCGGGGGCGAGGGGGAAGGCTGACTGGTGGCACGCTGTTATTCCACGTTTCAACCGTTTCAACCCGCGCCAGGCGGGACTTCCGAGCAATCGCCTGGCGAACGTCGCCGCGCCTCAACTCCGAGATACGGAAAGCAAACGGTTATATTTCACCACAAAGGCACGAAAAGTGCAAATGGAAAATTTGCAAAACGCGAAAGATCGGCCGGTCCTATGGTGCCGATTCGCCATTTTTGCCGGATTTCACCGCGTTTTCTCTTGACTTTCTTGTCGCCTTCGTGGGGGAAAAAATCTGTTGAGCCGCGACCGTAAGGGAGCGGGATTCCCACCCGCTCCCTTACGGTCGCGGCTCAACTTTGTTCGCGCTCACTTGAGGGAGGCCTTGGCTCCGCCATCCTCAAGTTTCTTCTTGAGCGTGTTGGCCTCGTCCTTGGCGACGTTCTCCTTGACGGGCTTGGGCGCGCCTTCAACGAGTTCCTTGGCTTCCTTCAGTCCAAGGTTGGTGATCTCGCGGACCACCTTGATGACGTTGATCTTCTTGGCCGGGTCAGCCAAGCCGTCGAGCATGACGGTGAACTCGGTCTGTTCCGGCGGTTTCTCGGCCGCGGCCGCGCCGCCGCCACCGCCGGGACCAGCCGCCATCACGACGCCTCCCGCGGCAGGTTCGATCTTGTACTTTTCCTTCAAGTACTCTTTCAGCTGCACGGCCTTGGTGATGGTCAAGGCGGCAATTTTGTCGCCTAGCTCCATGATGTCAGCCGCGAAGCTGGTTCCATTTCCTTCAGCCATTGTCGTATGGTCCTTTCCTGATGCAAATGCTGCTTGAAGCAGAGCAGCGTCTCGCGTAATAGCCTATTCGTTGACCCCTTGCTGGCGCTGCGGGCTGGCAAGGTGTTTAACCCGCCGCCGGAGCGGGGACTTCCTCTTCTTTTTTCTCGCTGATGGTCTGAATCTGGCTGGCCACCTGCGAAATCGGCCCGGTCAAGCAGCCGGCGATCGCCGCGCCTGGTGCCAGGATCATGCTGATGATCGAGGCAATCGCCTCTTCGCGCGTCGGCCGGGTCAGCGCCTCCTCGAAGCGAATCACCTCGCCGTCGGCCAGGGCGGCCTTGACGTTGATCTTGTCCTTGTACGCCGCGGCGTTCTTGGACTTTTTCAGTTCGTCGTCGATGGCGCGGCTTAACTCGGCGACGCTGTTGGCGCCCCAGGCGAGTGTGGTCGGCCCAGCCCAGATCGGCGAATCGGCGCCGATGCGAATGCCCATTTCATCGAAGACGCGCCGGGTCAAGCTATTCTTGACCATCTTGAGGCGAATGCTCTTCTTGCGCAGTGTCGCTCGCAGCGAGCCTTCGAGATGGCAGTCCAGCCCTTTCATGCTCAGCACCACGGCGTCGCGGACATTCTGAAAGGTGCTCCGCAACGCATCCATTTCCATCTGCTTGATGACTTTGCTCATGTCTGCAATTCTCAGAGGCGAGCGGGGCCGCGTAAGCGCCCCGAGTGTTCCCTCGGGGCGCTTACGCGGCCCCGCTCGCCGGGAAGTTACATTGTAACCGGGATGCCCGGGGTCATAGTGGCCGCGACGGTGATCGATTTCACATAGTTGCCTTTGACGCCGGCCGGCTTGGCGGCGCGGACCTGGTCGACGAAGGCCGTGATGTTGGCGGCTAGCTTGTCGTCGTCGAAGCTGATCTTGCCGATTCCGGCGTGGACGTTGCCGCCCTTATCGGCGCGATATTCGACCTTACCGGCCTTCTGCTCGCGCACCGCCTGAGCGACATCTTGCCCGGCCGTGATGACGGTGCCGGCCTTCGGGGTCGGCATCAGGCCGCGAGGACCGAGCACCTTACCGAGGCGGCTGACCTTGCCCATCATGTCTTGCGTGGCCAACGCCACATCGAAGTCGAGCCAGCCTTCTTTCTGGACCTTCTCAACCAGCTCATCGCCGCCCGCGAAGTCGGCGCCGGCCTCCTTGGCCTTGGCGACGTTATCGCCCTGGCAGAAGACGACGACGCGCTTGACCTTGCCCAAGCCGTGCGGCAACGGCACGCTGCCGCGGATCATCTGATCGCTCTGCGTCGTGTCGATGCCCAGCGACATGTGGACCTCGACAGTCTCGTCGAACTTGGCCCGCTTGATCTGCTTCAAAAGCGAGATAGCCTGCTTGAGCGGGGCTGCACCGGTCTTGGCGATCCTTTGGCGGTCGTTCTTGAGCTTGTTGAGGAGCTTTTTGCCGCGGCGCGGCGGGTTTCCAGGCTGCTGCCCCTTCTTCTTGGTGGGTCCGGCCGGGGCCGGCGCGGCGGTGGACGGCGTGACGGGCGGCGCAGCCTCGGCGGCTGCCGCCGCGGGGGCCGGCTCACCCTTGGGCGCCTTGGCCTTGGGGGCACGCGGCTTTTTCGCTTCCGCGCCGGCGGTTTGCTCGGCCGGTGCTGCCGCCTTCTCCTTTGCTTCGTCCGGTTTCTCGGCTTGTTTCTTGGCCATGATCGTGCTGATTCTCGTTCGGGAATAACCGCGAGCGCGATTGCTCGTTTCACGCGAAACGAGCAATCGCGCTCGCGGTTAAACAGGAACTTTCTATGTTATGGTTTCACCCTTCGACGGCCAGTCCCAAACTGCGGGCCGTGCCCTCGATAATGCGCATGGCGTGATCCACGTCGCGCGCGTTGAGGTCGGCCAACTTCTTCTGGGCGATGTCGCGGACCTGCGCCGACGACACCTTGAACCCTTTGTACTTGCCGCTGCCCTTGGCCTTCTCCTCGGCGTTGATGACTTCGCCGCCCTTCTTCTTCTCCAGCGGAATGCCGGCCGCTTGCTTGAGCAGCACCGCCGCCGGCGGACTCTTGATGATGAAGTCGAAGCTGCGGTCGGAGTACACGGTTATCACCACGGGCAGGGTGATGCCGCGCATTTCCTTGGAGCGATCATTGAACTGCGACACGAACTGACCGATGTTGACGCCGTGCTGACCGAGCGCGGGACCGACCGGGGGCGCGGGCGTGGCCTGCCCTCCCGGCACCTGCAACTTGATCTGCGCGGTTACCTGACGCGCCATGCTGCTACCTTTCTAACGGTTTTCGGTTTTCAGTTTTCGGTTTTCGGAAAAGAAGAACCCATTTGTTCTTTTCCGAAAACCGAAAACTGAAAACCGAAAACCAATTCAAGCTTGCTCCACCTGCCAATACTCAAACTCAACCTGCACGGGCCGGCCGAAGATGGTCAATTCGACGGACACGCTGCCCTTTTGTTCGTGCAGCTCCTTGACATCGCCTTCCATGCCGGCGAAGGTGCCGTCGGTGACTTTGACCCGATCGCCAGGACCGAAGCGCGGCTTGGTGTAAACGACTTTGCCTTCCTCGGTCTTGGCCTCGGCGCCCTTTTGCTGCCCGTGCAGCATGCGCTCGATCTCGCGATCCGACATGGGCGGCGGCGCGCGATGCACCGAGCCGCCCACGAAATCGCCGACCCCGGAGGTCTCTCGAAATAGATAGAGAATCCGGTCGTTGTATTCCACCTCGACCATCAAATATCCCGGATAAAGTTTGCGCTCCTTCTGCACGCGCCGGCCATTGCGCATCTCCGTGACGCGCTCCACCGGGATGACAATCTGGCCGTAGTACTCTTCCAAGCCCTCGATTTTGACGCGGCGCTCGATGGCTTCCTTGATGGATTCCTCGCGGCCGCTTTGCACCTTGACGACATACCAGTGTTTGTTGCTCGGTTTGGCTTCCGGCGCCGGCGGCTCTTCCATCTCGGCGGGGGCCTGTGCCGCGGGAGCCACCGTTTCGTCGGTCGCGTGCGGTGGGGCCGGCGTCTCACCGGCCTGAGCGGGCGATTCTATTTGCGACGGTGGGATCGGCGTCTCGCCGGTCTGGTCCTCCGGCGGTGGGACCGGCGTCTCGCCGGTCTGATGCGGCATATGTTCTTCGTGGGCGTTTTCCGGCGGCGCGGGCGGCGTCACCGCGGATGTAGGATCATGGGTTGAAATATTCTCTGTCATGACGCAGTCTCTTTGCTGGACGAACGCGACGGGGGCGTCAAATTACCATTCTCTATCTTCGGGTGGTTGGGCCGCTTCCTTCTGATCCTCGGAAGAGATTTTCAAAACTCCGATCGGAGGCCAGCTCAGCACGGATTTCCAAACCACATCCATGCTGAACAGGTAGAAGGCCATTAGCACCACGCACACCAGCACGACGATGGTATCCTGGACCAGCCGTCGCTGCGTGGTCCACGACACCTTGTTCATCTCGGCCTCGGTGGCGATGAGGAAGTCGGCGAAGACCGGCACATTGACCGAGCGCCAGGCCAACCACAGCCCCGCCGCCAGCATCAACAGCGGCACCGTGAACTGCACCGAAGGCACCAACGTCAAGCCGCGATAGGCCAACGGACCTGAGGCCGGCTGCGGCGCGGTCACTTGCGGCTCCACGCCCTCATTCTTTTTCAGATCCCTCAGTTCCTCGTTGTAGTCGCTTCGCGGCACGACTTGATCCGTGTGGAATTTCGAGGAACCCGGCTCGATGATCTTCACATGCGTGGCCGGATCAACGCTCTTGTTGATCTCCTGAAACGTGGAACGATCGACAACGAGAGAATGCTCCGCCAGCCGTGTCTCCCAATCCGGGGCATACTTCTCCAACTCTGTGGGTGGTACATCACCCCGCGATTCGATGGTAACGCGGCCGGTGAACGGCACATTCAACTGCCAATCTGCCGGCCCTTTGCGGAGGGTGCCGTGCGACATCATGGTCCAGATGCCGGACCCGATCAGCAAGAGAAGACCGAAGACGGTGCCGCGGCGGACGCGCAGTCCTTGCAGCGCCTTGTACGGCCTGGCGCTGAACCAGCCTTGCTCCTCCAACCCCACCAGGAACCGCTCGGTCCCCGGCCGCAGGAACAGCCGGCCGCCGAGGACCAGCAATCCCGCCCCGATGCCGGCCGTGACGAGCGCTCCGATGGAGGGGCCGAACCAACCCCGATCGTAGCTCCAGTATTCGATCCACACGCTGGCCCAACGGGTCAGCAAGAGGATCAGCAGAAAGCCGGCCAAGGCGATGAAGATGCCGGCGCGAATGCCGGGTACCGCTTTCGGTCCCAGCAGACGTGCCCCATACCAGACCAGTCCAACCAGCGCCCCCAGTTGAACTAGGCTACGGAAGATCAAGGCGCCGCTGCCCTCCAAGCCCAGGCTTTGCCACAGGGAAGGTAGGAGGTAGAAAACGATTCCGAGCGTGCCCAGCACGTAAGCCGCCCCGGCGAGGCTGGCGATCGCCATGCGATCAAGCAGACTCGAAGACGCGACTTCCGGCGTAGTTTTTACGGCCACGGCCATGACAATTCCTGTCCTCAGAAGAAAAGGGAGACTCAGGCGATCGGCCACCTTGCCGGGCCTTGTCTCCGCGGCGCCGCTCAACTCCACTGCCAGGTAGGTCCGGCGAGCCGAGCCGGACCAACCGTGCCGCTCGGCTCGCGGCACCTACAAAACAGGGGCGGAGCGACTCGAACGCTCAACCGCTGGTTTTGGAGACCAGTGCTCTACCAATTGAGCTACACCCCTTCTCTCGTGACAAGGTGACGGGGTGACAAGGTGAAAACTCACTCTTGCACTATTAATGGACAATTATCTTCAGGAATCTCTTCATCACCTTGTCACCCCCTCACCTTGTCATTTCTTCCGCGATTCCTTGTGCGGGGTGTGCTTGCGTTCCTTGCGGCAGAACTTTTTCAGCTCCAGGCGATTGGCCCCGCGCGTCTCCTTCTCGGTGCGATAATTCCGCGCGCCGCAAACGGTGCATTCCAACCAAACGTATTCGCGCATGATGCTTTCCTTCATTGCCAGCCCGCAGCGCCAGCAAGGGCATCCCTTGCTGGCGCTGCGGGCTGGCAAATCGATTCGTTTACTCCAGAATCTTCGTGACGACGCCGGAACCGACGGTGCGGCCGCCCTCGCGGATGGCGAAACGCAGGTTCTCTTCCATGGCGATTGGCGAATCCGCGATCAGCTCGACCGTGATAGCCACGTTGTCGCCGGGCATGCACATTTCGACGCCCTGCGGCAAGGCGACGGTGCCGGTCACGTCGGTGGTGCGGAAGTAGAACTGCGGGCGGTAGCCGTTGAAGAACGGCGTGTGCCGGCCGCCTTCATCCTTGCTCAAGACGTAAATTTGCGCCTCGAATTTCGTGTGCGGCGTGATCGAGCCGGGCTTGGCCAACACCTGGCCGCGCTCCAGGTCCGTGCGCTCAATACCACGTAACAGCACGCCCACGTTGTCGCCGGCCACGCCGTATTCCAATGTCTTGTTGAACATCTCCACGCCGGTAACAACCGTCTTTTTCGGCATCTTCATCAGGCCGATGATCTCGACTTCGTCGCCCACCTTGCACTTGCCGCGCTCGATACGGCCGGTGCCCACGGTGCCGCGGCCCTTGATCGAGAACACGTCCTCGATGGACATCAGGAACGGCTTGTCCTCGGCGCGCTGCGGCGTCGGGATGTAGCTGTCCAGAGCGGCGAACAGGTCGTCGATGCACTTGCACGCGGCATCGTCCTTGCCGCCCGACTGCATGGCTGCCAGGGCGTTGACGCGGACGATGGGAACCTCATCGCCGGGGAACTCATACTTGCTCAACAGCTCGCGGACTTCCATCTCGACCAACTCGAGCAACTCGGGGTCATCGACGGTGTCCACTTTGTTGAGGGCGACGACGATGCGCGGCACGCCGACCTGGCGAGCCAAGAGGATGTGCTCGCGGGTCTGCGGCATGGGGCCGTCGTTGGCGGCGACGACGAGAATGGCACCGTCCATCTGGGCCGCCCCAGTGATCATGTTCTTGATGTAGTCGGCGTGGCCGGGGCAGTCGATGTGAGCGTAGTGGCGATTGGGCGTCTCGTACTCGACGTGGGCCACGGCGATGGTCACCGTCTTGAGGCTATCGCGTTCGGTACCGCCCTTGGCGATGGCCTTGTACACGTCGGCTGCCGGGTCTTCGACTTTCTTGCCCTTGAAGGTGGTGATCTTGTTCAAGTGCGCCGAGCGCAAAGTCAGCGCGGCGGTCAGCGTGGTCTTACCGTGGTCAATGTGACCGATGGTGCCTACGTTGACGTGCGGCTTCGTTCGCGCGAACACTTCCTTTGCCATCGTTCCTCCGCTTCATTTTCAAAACGAGTTACCCAGATGTCGCTCTGGGATCATGGTGATACTTTTCGTCACAAACCAAAAGCTGCCGGTGGGGATTGAACCCACGACCTGCGCCTTACCAAGGCGCCGCGCTACCACTACGCTACGGCAGCGACCAGTCCACCCATGCCGGGTGAAAGCGGGCGATGGGACTCGAACCCACAACGTTTAGCTTGGAAGGCTAATGCTCTGCCAAATTGAGCTACACCCGCAGTATAAAAATCCCTTTTGTTCCTCTTTTCATCGATCCACATTTTCACAAATGGGCAGAGCAGGATTCGAACCTGCGTAGGACGGAGTCCGCCAGATTTACAGTCTGGTGCCATTGGCCGCTCGGCCATCTGCCCGTTTTTCCTTCCTCCAACACCAGACGCTTCCTGGGGGAGTTGTCGGTCGACCGGGATCCTCCGGCGTGGAAGCTAGCGGTGGGAGTCGAACCCACAACCACCGGTTTACAAAACCGGGACTCTGCCATTGAGCTACGCTAGCGAACCCGGCGTGCGGAAAGAGTAAGTATAGGAGGACGGCATAAGCGTTGCAAGCCTTATTTCCGCTACAATCGGACCCCGTTCCGCCGGCGTTCTCGGGGCGCTGACGCAACCCCGCTCGCCGTTGTCCGCCCCTCCGAGAAAGACACGTCGCTGCCCCGGAAAGTTCGTCTCTTTCCAGGGTAGCGACGAAAGCGAACGTTGGGATCTGAACGAAAGATCATCGCCGCGTCAGACGCTGCAACGATGCCTTGGCCTCGCGGGTAATGTGGGCCTGCGGAGCGCCGCCGGCCAGGGCCAGAAGAACGTCCTTGGACTCGGCCGTGCCCGCGTGTTCCAGCACTTCGATGGCTCGCAAACCACGCAGCAGGGGAGCCGGCGCCGGTGCGGACGCTTGTTCCACCAGGCGCTCCAGCCGCTTGCGCGCCTCCAGGGCGATGTCGCCGCCCAGCGCCTTCTTCATCGCCGGCAGCGCGAGTTCGCCGATTTTGCCCAGCGATTCCGTGGCTTGCTCGCGGACCTTGAAATCGTCGGAGCCGAGGTTGCCCACGAGCACGGCGATCTCCTTGTCCTCGATAACCGGCGCCGGCTTCAATTCTTTCCGCAGCACGGCCGCGGCCTGTTCGGGCGCGGCGGCCAGGCCGCACATGGCCTTGAACGCTCGCATGGCATCGTCGTTGCCCAGCTCGATCCACAACTGTTCAAGCGTGGTCTGGCGCGGCCGTTCCTTAACGGCGGCGGCCAGATGATCGAGCGCGGCTTGCGAGGCCGTGGTCAACTCGACGCCCGGCGCTCCTTTCGCCAGCTTCGCCAGCGTCTGCCGGGCTTCCGTCGTACCGATCTCTTCCAGGATGTGAACGGCCAACACGTCGCGCTGGCGTTCCGGCGTGTTGTACTGCATCTGGAGCTTTTGCGCCAGCACCATGGCGGCCTGGCTGTTGCCGCCTGGACCACCCATCATAACAACACGTCCCCCCATGCCCCCTCCGCCCATCGCCGCGTTGCCGCCGGTCATCTGCGTCAGCGCTCCCAGGGCAGCCTCGCCGTGTTTGGTGCGCAGCTCGGTCATGGCCTGGCGGCGTTTGCCGGCATTGGCGTTGGAGAGATCCTTGATGAGCTGCTGAATGCGGTCCTGATCGCCGGCCGGGACCGGCTCCAGATGGCGGGTCAAGAGCGGCACCGCGCGCTTGGGATCGGCGGTCAGGCGGCGCCGAGCGCGATAAATGCGGAAGTTATCCACCTCGGCCAGGTCATTCCACAGCTCCGTGAATTCGGCATCGTCCAAAGGCGACAGGCGGATGTTGAGGTTGCGCCGCAGCGCCGCCATCCGCCAGCTGAGCCGCATGCCCTCGGTGTCCACGCCAATTAGTTCCTTGCCGTCCGGCGAAAACACCATCGCGCGGACCTGGCCGGGAGCACCGGTCAACGGCATCAGCTCCTGATCGTTCTGCAAGTCCCAGAGGTGGATGGCCGAGTCCTGTTTGCTGACGGCCAAAAGCCGGCAGTCGGCCGAGAACGCCAGGGCAAGGATGTTGTTGTTATTGTTGCCGGGTACGACGCGGATTCTCGCTCGGCGGCCCGCGGCCACGGGCGCCGGCTGCGTGCCGAAATGCACGGCGGCGCGTTCCTTGCCGCTGGCAACCTCCCAGATATGAATCGTGTCCGGCTCATTGCCCAGGGCGGCGAGCATCTTGCCGTCGGGACTGAAGGTCAATAAGCGATTATTCGCATTTTGGCCACTGGAAAAGACACGAACTTCCTCGCCATTGTCTGCTTTCCACAGTTCGATCCGCTGCTGGGTGGCGGCGGCCAGGAGCCGGCCATCCGGCGAGAGAGCCAGGCCGAAGATCGGCTGGTCGTTGTCGATCTCGCGGACTTGCTTGCCGGTGGCGGTATCGAAGAAGCGGACGGCCATGTCGCTGCCGTAATTCTGCGGCACGACGGCAGCGACCTTGCCGTCGGGCGACAGGGCGGTGGAGGCATTCCAATAGTTGATGAGGTTATTGTTGGTATCGAGGTTGCGCGGCTGGCCCTGGATGCGTTCGTCGAGCTTCCAGAGCACCAGGCCGTTACCGTTGGTCATCAGCAGCAATTTGCCGTCAGCCGATATCGACGGTGATGTGTTCCCATTGCTGAAATTGCGGAACAGATAGGGATTGTTCGTGGGCGAAAGCGATCGCGTCATGGGCGGGATCGGCAACAAATCGCCGGTCGGCTCCTCGGCGGCACACAGACCGGCTCCGGCAATCATGTCCAACGCCACAAATCCAGGCAGCAAGCTCAAGCGAAGGAAACGAGACATGACGACACCAATTCCTCGTTAGAAACAGCAAGGACCGCAGGTTCTTGCATGGTAAAAGCACCGGCGCGGCTTGTCCAGAAAAAACCCGGTCGAGCCGCGACCGTAAGGGAGCGGCGCGGCAGGACGCGAAGCAAGCGGGAGTGGCCGAAACGCCGGAAAAGCCCTATAGCGCAAAAGAGACTCGCCTGCTCGCTCTCCGGCTTGAGGAACTCAAACCCATCCATTCACGCTTGGTTCACGAAAGCAAGAAAGAGGATTGACCATGAAAGTCAGCGTCTTGCAGCAGTTCCTTCGCAGCCTGTTGGCCCCAATGGAATCCAGCGAGGCCTCCGCGCCTACCCTCGCCGCGCTTCAACGCGCATGCCAGGGACTCGAACCCTTCCAGGATAAAGACGTTGCAGACTTCGCAGAGTTTTTAACGCGCGCCGCCGCCTACGAACGCGAGGGCCATTGGCCAAGCGCCAATCCCCCCATCCACGGCCGCATCGTCGATGAGCCGAACGCCCAGGAATACGCGCGGCGGCTGCGGACGTTCCTGGAGCGCGAAGTGCCGGCGGGAAGCCCAGTCCCCGACGAGGTTCGCACGGAGATGACGCGGCTGGCGAAGCGGTTGAAATCCGCGCAGGTCAAGGAAATCGCCCGGGAATTACAGGTCGAGGACCATATCCGGGGAGCGAAACAGGGGATCGAAAAAATCGTCTTTCAGATAACCGGACAGACGCTGCGAGGAAGAAGGCCGCGCACCGCCCGGCGAGCGGCGGCCGATCCCGCGGCCATTCAACACTATGCCGCCGAGCTGAGAGAACTAGCAGGCAAAGACGGGCTGGAGCAACGGGTCAACGAGATTGTAGGAAGTCTGAGCGGGTCGAAGCTGCGGGCGTTGGCGCAATCCCTGGGAGCCACCCGCAAGGCCCGAAGAAAACCGGAATGGAACCAGATCCTTCTTGCCGCGCTCACCGAACCGCAGGCCCAGACACGAGAAAGCGCCAGAGACACGGTCAAAATCGAACGCTTGGCGGAAATCGTCGCCGCCCTCAAGGCCAAGGCCGACGGACCCGACGCTCCGCACGATGAAATCGAAGCCGAGCTGCGTTCGCTGGAGGAACAAATGGACCGCGATGAGGCCGTCGCCGTCGCCCAACGGATGGGGGTCGCGCGTGTCGTCGATTCGCGGACCGAGGCTATCGACGAAATCCGCCGCAAAGTCTTCGAGAGAAAGCAACCCCGCGAAAGCGTCGCCTATTGAGGGACCAAAAGGACACAAAGGACCAAAAAGACCAAAAGGACAAGAATTCTGTCCTTTTGGTCTTTTTGGTCCTTTTCTTTGGTGATTCTTACGGCTTCGGCTCGGTATCGCGTGGTTTGGGTTCGGCGGGGCGGGGGGCGGCAGGTTTGATCTGGGGGCTTTTGCGCAGTTTTTTGCGGGCGCGCGACAAGATGGGGCCAATGCTGTTAACCGGAATGTTCAGCTCGGCGCTGATTTCTTCGTAAGAGCGGCCCTCGATGTAGTGCAGACGGACGACCTCGCGTTCGCGGCCGGGCAGCTTGCTAAGCAGTTTCTCCACTTCTTCCAGGCTTTCAAGCCCCGGCGTGCGCGGCACTTCCTCGTCCTCGACTTCGTTGAGATTGACGCGCTTGGCGGGGGGCTGCGCTTCATGGGCCGCATAGCGCCGCGATAGCTCGTGAACACAGATGCGGCGAGCGATGACGGTCAGATAGGTGGCCAAACTGCTGTTGCCGCGGAACTGGCGAAGGACCGCGTAATCGCCGGAGACAATCTGCAACAGCACCTCGGCGGCCAAATCTTCAACGTCTTCGGGGCGCAACGGCGTACTGCGCAGATGGGCCGTGTGATGAATCACATGATAAACCAGGCCGAGGAAGCGATCGACGAAATCGTTCCACGCACCGGGCTGATGAGCAAGGCACCGCTTCAACAGATCGCGGTCCAGATTGGTCAAGGCCACGTGCGCTTCCTCAACGGGGACTACCCGGCCACGCGTTCGCCGGTCGTGGCTTCACGTTAAGCCGTCGCAGGGGAACGGCCAAGCCGGTTGGGGTTGATTGGCCAGTCGTTAGCGCAATGTTATCCTCATTCCACACCTTCCAATTAACTATTTTATCCCACTCGCCAGAGCAGGGGTAGTGACAAGACGCAAAAAATCGCCGGGAATCCACTGGCAAGCTGTGCCCCGGCAGGCAAAGGCGGCGGATCGGTTCCATTCGTCTGGATTTTCCCTGCTTGCCTCTCTTGACCAGAGCAGGGATCGACCGGCAACGGCCTTGACCCCCCCTGTCACCGCATTACAATGGAGTCCGTTGCTTTCCAAACCCTCCCTGCTCTTGCTGCGTAGTTAGGTTGTTAGGTGGTTCGGTTGTTAACCGCCTAACCACCGAACAACCGAACAAGGGCTGGCAGGAAAGGCAGCTTTCCCCATCCTTGTTTTACTCCTCGTCTTGGGAAGCTATTATGAAACCCGCACAGTGGACGGCCATCCTCGTATTTGCCTTGATGGTAGGCGGTATCTCGTTCGTCACCGTTTACCTTGGCGGCAGCAGCCGCACCATCGATGAGGTAGTGCCCGAGGCGCCGCCCACGTTGACCTTCCCGATCAAGGCTGTCGGGCTGGGGCGGGATATTCCTCTGGTCACGGAGATTCGCCATCACGGGCACCAGGATTACTGGTTCGTCAATGAGAGTGGGCAGGACTTGGACGTCGGACTGATCGAAAAAGGCTGCACGTGCAGCACAGTGGAAATAGCCGTGGCGCCTCCGAGCTGGTGGACGGGGTATGCCGGGCGGTGGGCCGCCACGCAGGTGCTGGCGGCAGCGCAGCTGCCCTTGCGCGGGTGGGAGGAGCTGACGATCCTGGCGCTTCTGAATACGCGCGAGCGAAAGTTCCCGGAGCTGCCGGACAACGGTACGGACCCGATACTCCTGGACAAGGACCAGGCCAACTCTTTCCGGGTGCCGGCCGGCGCCATCGGGCGCGTGCGGCTGAACTGGTCGCAACCACAGACGAGGGATTTGAATACCCACGCCGACTTGTGGATAGGCCAACGCACCGGCACCGCCCATGCGCGCCTCGATGCCCGCGTCCTTATCGTCGAGCCGGCGCTCCTCATTGCCAAGCAGGTGACGCTGCCCGCCGTCACCATTCGCGAGCTGGCATATCTGGAAAAGTCGAAAGCGGGCAAACAAGATTGGATCATCTGCGGGTCGTTGACGCGGCAACACTTCCACATGAAGGCCGAGTTGATGCACGAGCGCATCAAGGCGGAATCGGATGCCGTTGAACTCGGCGAACCCATCCCGGTTGACAGTGAGGAACTTCGCAAAGAGACAGAGAAATTCGGCGAGCATATGCCGACAATCTTATCAGGCTTCAAAATCCCAGTGATGGTGAAGGCCCACGCCAAGGATGGAACCCCGGTGGAATGGGGCCACTTCCGCCGTTACATCCGCATGACCGCGGAGGATAGCAACGACTCGGTAATGGTGGAGGTAACGGGCGAAGTGCTGGGCGACGTGAACGTGGGCGAAGTAGGCAAAGTGCGCGGAACGCTCGACTTGGGGCCGTTCCCCCGAAAGCGCGGCACCCACGGCAGAATCATGCTGCGAACGGACGAGAGAGATCTCGATTTGGAGTTGGATGCGTCGCGCCTGCCCGAATACATCAAGGCCAGCCTAAAGCCGAAGGAAATGACGAGGGGACATCGCTCGTGGGAGCTGCGTGTCGAGATTCCGCCCAACGCGGCGTCGGGCGAGTTCCCCCGCAACGACAGTCCGGTCTATCGCGATAGTGCGGTTTATGTCAAAACAAAGGAGAAGCTGCCGCGTTCGATCCGCGTCCCGGTGATGGGCACGGCGAACGACGGGTGAATTAGGTGGTTGGGTGGTTAGGTGGTTAGGTGGTTGGGTTGATAACCACCTAACCACCTAACCACCCAACCACCTAACCACCTAACCACCTATCAAAAACACGGAGGAAGGCCGCTCATGCACAGGCCGAACGACGAAGCGCATCCGTCCATTCCCGCCCAGCCGGCTTCCCCGCCGAGCGTTCCTCCCACTAGGCGAAGTTTGCACTTCAAGCTGGCGGCACTGGGGCTAACGCTGGTGAGCGCCTTGGCCGGCACCGGGCTGACCTACTGGCTCAAGTCTCCACCTGACAGGTCGCAGCCGGAAGGCAAAGGCATCCCCGCGCGTCTGTTTCAGGGCTGGACCAAACCGGACTTCGTCGTGATCCTGTCGGCGCAGCAGCAAGGCTACATGCTGCCGTGCGGCTGCTCCTATCCCCAGGTCGGTGGTTTGGAACGGCGCTACAACTTCATTCAGCTGCTCAAGGCGCGCGGCTGGCCCGTCGTCGCCGTCGATCTGGGTGACGTGATCCAGAAGCGCGGCCCGGCCAATCTGCAAAACGTGCAAGGTCTCATCAAATATCGCTATTCGATGATGGCCCTCAAGGAGATGGGCTACTTGGCCGCCGGCATCGGCGAGCACGAGACGGCCGGCAGCTGGTCCTTGGCCAGCATCGAGGGCGAATGGGCCGCCAGCTTCCCCCAACCCGCCCTCCTCGCCGCCAACATCAAGGACGCCGAGAACACATTCCCCTTCCTCAAGGCAATGGAGACGCAAACCGTCCCCGGCGCCAACGTCAAAATCGGCGTCACCAGCATCATCGGACCCGACGCCGCCGAGAAGGTCAAAGACCCGACCGTCAAATTCACGCGCTCTCTGCCCACCTTGCATGAGCGATTGAAGAAGCTGCGCGAGCAAAACGTGGATTTGCCCATTTTACTTTATCATGGTGTCGCGACGGGCCAACGCCAGGAAGCCATCCGGTGCGCCGAGACTTTTCCGGATTTTCCAATCATCCTGGCTCTGAGCGAAGAGGATGAGCCGCCTGCCGGCCCCACTGAGGTGAACCATAAGAACGGTATTCGCAATTACGTCTTCCGCCTGGGCCACAAGGGCAAGTACATCGGCGTCCTCGGCGTCTACCGCAACGGCCCGAATTTCAACTTCAAGTATCAACTCGTGGAAATGGGCACCGAATACGAGACGCCCCTGGAGCAAAAAGCCAATCAGCCGATCGCCAAGTTGTTCGAGGACTACACCCGCGAATTGAAGAACAAGAACTATTTGAAGGAGTACGGCCAGAGCAAGCACATCTTGCAAGCCATGAATCCGGTCGCCGGTCTACGCAATCCGGGCGACGGCATGCCCACCTACATTGGCTCGGAAGCCTGCAAGAAATGCCATGAACACGCCTATGAGGTTTGGAAGGCCAGCCCGCACAGCCATGCCTACCAGACGTTGGTGGATGCGAAGCATCCTTCGCTGCGGCAATTCGATGGCGAGTGCATCGTCTGTCACACCGTCGGCTTCGGCTACAAGACCGGCTACGCCAACGCGCAGGACACGCCGAAGCTGATAAACGTCGGCTGCGAGAGCTGCCACGGGCCGGGCAGCCTGCACGCCAAGAACCCCGAAAACCTAGAATGGCGCGATCGCATGAATCAGCCCTGGCTCGCCGCACGAAAGATCGGCGGCCAGCAGAAGGATCAGGCCATCGAAAAATTCTGCGTCACCTGCCACGACATCGACAACGATGTGAACTGGGTCCACAAGAAGAACAAGGATCCTTTCCAGGAAAAGTGGATCAACGGCAAGATCATCCACAACGAGCCGCGAGAGCAGAAATAAACCGCCGAGGACGCCAAGGACAGAAAGGCGTTTGCATTTTCTGTCCTTGGTGTCCTTTGTGTACTTGGCGATTTATAGTCTTCCCCAGTGCCGTGCCGCGGCCGCCGCGACGAGATCTACGGCCGCCGGTCCCAATCGGCCGCTGTTGACCGTCAGGTGATATTCCAGTGGATCTCTCCAATCGCAGCCGAAATAACTCTCGTGGAAGCGGCGTCGCTGAGAATCGCTCTGGGCGACAAGTTGGCGAGCGGCTTCCTCGCGCACCCAGCGGTGCTCCATCACGCGCCGCACGCGCGTGTCCGCCTCGGCCACCAAACGGACGTGAAACGCGCCAGGCCGATCGCGGAGAAAGCGATAGCCGCCGCGGCCGACCAGCAGTACGTTGCCGCGCTCGGCCTGCTCCTTCATCAGTTGTTCCAGCGCCTCGAAATAGCGATGATGCAGACTACCGGAGCGCATCCGCTGCCATAACCCCGGCGGCTGTTCGTCCACTTGCTCCAGCTCTGCTTCACTGACGCCCAAACGCACCGCTTCGTACTCCAGCAATTCACGATCGAAGACGCGCAGGCTCAGCCGCAGTCCGAGCGTCAGAGCGAAGCCGCTATTGCCCGCCCCCATCTGCCGCGATAGCGTCAACACACGCGGCTGGCCGGTCTTGGCCGGCGGCGTCTCGCTCTCCTCCTCTTCTTTCGGACGCGCCAGTTCCTGAACGAGGGTCACCACGTCGTCCAGCCGGACGCGATCGCTGTTGGCTACCAGGTCAAAATGTTCCGGCTGGAGCGCGTCCGGACCAAAGAAATAGCGAGTGAAGCGTTCGCGGCTGTGATCGACTTCCAGGCAACGCTGCCGCGCCTGTTCCATCGACCAGCCTTCGCGCAGGGCCATGCGCTGCACGCGCCAATCCAGCGGCGCGACCAATCGGAGATGAAAGGCATCCGGATTGTCGCCGAGCAATTGCCGGGTGCCGCGCCCCACCAGCACGACCTTGCCGCGCGCCGCCGCTTGTCGTGCCGCCTCGGTCAATCCGTGCATGTAACGCTGATGCGGCGGATGCAGCCGCAATCGATCCCCCATGCTTAGGGCTTTCTCGTCGAGGCGTTCCAACTCGGCGTCGGGCACATGCTCAACGGCGGCCGCGCGATGAAGCAATTCGCGGTCGAGCAACTCCCAGCCGAGCGTCTCGGCCAGACGCCGAGCCACTTCGCCGCCGCCCGCCCCGTACGCACGTGATACGGTGATGACGTTCATGGCCATGCTCCTGTCGCTTCGTCGCGAACCGAGCACGTTACTCAAACAGTTCGCTGACGGAGCGATCGTAGTGAATGCGTTCGATGGCGTCGGCCAGCAGGCGCGACACGCTCAAGATAGTGAGATTGGTCAGTTGCTTGTTCGGCGGCACCGGGATACTGTCCGTCACCACAATCTGGCGAATGGGCGCGTCGCGCAGCCGCTCGATGGCCTGGCCGCACAGCACACCGTGGGTGGCGCAGACGTAGATTTCGCGGGCGCCGTTGCGCTTGGCGACGTGGGCGGCGCCGACGACGCTGCCGGCCGTCGAGATCATATCGTCGAAAATGACCGCGACTTTGCCCTCCAGTGGGCTGCCGATCAGGTTGGCCTGCTTGGTCTCCGTGGCGCTGGAGCGGCGCTTGTCCACGATGGCGATCGAGCCGCCGAGCTTCTTCTGATGCATCAGCGTCTTCTTGATGCTTCCTTCATCGGGACTGAGGATGACCAGATCGTGCGGAGCGATGTTCAGGCCGCGAATGAATTCGTTGAGGACCGGACTGGCGTACAGGTGATCGACGGGGATATTGAAAAACCCCTGAATCTGGGCGGCGTGCAGGTCGAGCGCAAGCACGCGATTGGCGCCGGCGGTCGTCAGCAGGTCGGCGACCAGCTTGGCCGAGATCGGCACTCGGCCCACATCCTTGCGGTCTTGGCGCGCGTAGCCGTAATAGGGCAAGACGGCGGTGATGCGGGCGGCGCTAGCCCGTTTGAAGCTGTCGATCATAATCAACAGCTCCATCAGGTTCTCGTTGACCGGCGGACAGGTCGGCTGCACCACGAAAATGTCCCGGCCGCGCACGTCTTCCTCGATGCGGACGGAGTTCTCGCCGTCGGGGAAATTGGACAAAGTAACACGGCCCAGGGAATCGCCGAGATGACGCGCAATCTTTTCCGCCAGGGCGACGTTGGCGCGGCCGCTGAAGACCTTAAGTCGATTGTTCTCGAACATGATCCGTTCACTCATTTGTTCCATCCTGGCCGCAACACACGGCGCCCCTTGGACAAGATACGCATTATGAAGGATGAGTGAAGCATCCGCAATCCGCAATCCGAAGTTATATCCGAGCTGCGCCTGCAACGCAGTCCGAGCCGCGCACGCAGCGCAGCGGAGGAAGCGGCCGCGCCTAGAAGCCGCTCACTCCGCTGCGCTGCGCGCGGCTCGGACTTGACGACCGTGCGGCGCACTCGGCATTATTGCAAGAGATAGTCGTGGTTGAGGGCGAGCGGGGCCGTTCACGCTCCGAGCGCTTTCTTCGAGCGCTGACACGACTCCGCTTGCCGGAATTTGTGAGGAGGTCGAACATGAAACGATGTTCTCTGATCCTTTGCTGCCTGGTCCTCGGCGGATTGGCCGGCATCTTCCTCGCTGGTCCGCTGCTGCAAGGACAGGCCCCCGTCGCCCCCGCCATCCCCAAAGAATTGACCTCGTATCGCGACGTGGTCAAGAAGGTGCTGCCGGCCGTGGTCAGCATCGATTCACACGCCAAGGTCAAGCCAGTCCGTCAGGACCGGAGGCGGAATCCGCTGGATGAACGGATCCCCGAAGAATTCCGTCGTTTCTTCGATTTCAATTTCGACGGCGAGGACGAGGCGCCCGCGCCGCAAGGCGGCTTCGGCTCCGGCTTCGTCATCGATGCCAAAGGCGTTATCTTGACCAATTTCCATGTCGTCGATGGCGCCGGCCAAGTTACCGTGCAGCTAAGCGACGGGCGCAAGTTCAACTCCAAGGATGTCAAGACCGATCCCAAGACGGACCTGGCCATCGTCCGCATTGAAGCCCCGGCCGCTTTGCCCTTCCTAGAACTGGGCGACAGCGACGCGATGGAGCCTGGCGATCGCGTCCTGGCCATCGGCGCGCCGTTCGGTCTGACCGGCACGGTGACGCACGGCATCATCAGTGGCAAGGACCGTAGCTTGCAATTGAACATGTATGAAGACTTCTTACAGACGGATGCAGCCATCAACCCCGGCAACAGCGGCGGGCCGCTCGTGAGCCTGGACGGCAAGGTCATCGGCATCAACTCGGCCATCAAAAGTCGCTCCGGAGGCTGGCAGGGCGTCGGCCTGGCCGTCTCCAGTAACATCGCCAAAACCATCGTGCCACAGCTGCTCAAGGACGGCGTCGTGCATCGCGGCTACCTCGGCGTGCAGATCAAGGATCTCACCGAGCCGGACATCGCGTCACGGCTGGGAGTCCAGCAAGGCGAGCATGGCGTGTTGGTCACGCGCGTCTTCGAGGATACGCCGGGTGCCAAAGCCGGACTGAAAGAGGGCGACGTCCTGACGACGCTGGACGGCAAGCCTGTCCACAACGGCCGCGAATTGCAGATGCTCATCGCGCGTTTGCCAGTCGGCAAATCCGTCGAGGTCCGCGGTCTGCGCGACGGCCAGGCCAAGACGTTCAACGTGACCATCGAGGAGCAGCCGAATAAGTTCGGCACCACGCGCGTGCCGCTGCCGCGCCGCATCGAGCGCGACGAGCCGGATAGTATCTCCATCGACAAAATCGGCGTTGATGCGATCGATCTAACGCCGGATGTGGCCGACAGCCTGGGTTATCGCGAGCAATCCCAGGGGGCGCTGATCGCCTCGGTGAAACGCGACAGCCCAGCCGACGAAGGCGGTCTGCGCCGAGGAATGCTCATCACCAAGGTGGACAAAAAGCCGGTGAAATCGGCGAAAGATCTGCGCGACGCGGTCGAGGCAGCATCGCTCGGCAAGGGCATCCTACTGCAAATCGAGACACCGCAGGGCGGCACGAACTACGTGCTGCTCAAGTCGTCGCGCGAGTAGTCGGGATAAATAGCGAACGGCTGGCTGGGCATCCGCCAGCCGCTCGCGTTTTCGCGGACCTAAGCAGAGGCTGTGAAAGAGTTGGACATCGCACCCCGTCCCGTCCCGGATAAGGGAGGGATGCGGTGCGAGTCCTCTAGCTCGACTTAGACAGCGTTCAGTACGGTGCCTGTTAGGTCGCCGAGCAGTTGCTGTCCGGTCGTGCCGCCCAGCGTGCCCGTCGAATTGAGCAAGTTGGAGACATCATTCAACAGATTGCCCAGCAAATCGCCAGGACCGGTCTCCGTGTAGACATCGACCGTAACCGGACCCGCAGGAGTCGCACAGTTATTCAGGTCGACATTCAAGCCGAGTAAATTCAGATTCACCGGCCCGACGGAGAGATGGAGAATATCATTCGCACCCGGCGGCAGTCCTGTATTGCTGGTAGGGCCTGTTGTCGCCGAGCTGTTCAAAGCTGTGTTAAGCAACGTCGTCTCGACGGTAGGCAACAAGAACTGGTCAAGTAGGTTATTAAGACCGCCCAGAGAGCCGGTGCCGGAATTGAGGGCGTTGCCTAAGTTATAGAGCAAATTTCCCAACAAGCCACCGCCTTGTTGAGCCGTGATATCCAGGCAAATGCTGCTGGTTTGGACACCCAAGCCCAACAAGTTCAACTGGATGGGATTGAGGTGGAGGTCCAATATCTCAGCACTAGGGCCACTAGGTGTGGCCGTTAGAGTTCCCGTGGTTTGGAACGGATTGGCCCCCACGAGTCCATTCACCGTGACGGGAATTTGTCCCTGGCTTATCGGGCCATTGGTCACGGAAGTGACCTGGATGGGCACCATGGTGTTCAACGGGCTGACCGAGGGAACGTCACGCTCTTCCAGGTTTTCCAGATTAGGTCGGAAAGTCCTTTCCTGGGTCGGCCGTTGTGCTTGGGAACCAGACGATTTCCAGAATGCGAACCAACGAGTCAACATCTCAAGTCCTCTCTAACTGTCCGATGAGCGCGCAACTCGGAAGCGAACCTCTCGCCTCAGAATTACCGAGCCGAGCGATTTTCTACCCCGACACCGATCAATCCGTAAGCAAGAATGACTTCCGCCTCGATGGCGTGGGGCCGGCACAGTGGAGAGCATCGAGATGCACAGAAGAT
Organism: Gemmataceae bacterium; assembly: GCA_035653735.1. Taxonomy (GTDB): domain Bacteria; phylum Planctomycetota; class Planctomycetia; order Gemmatales; family Gemmataceae; genus JAJPHU01. The sequence continues at coordinate 4,155 of DASRBG010000141.1, read as the reverse complement.
GCCAAGCCCGCAAAGTCCCGTCAAAGTGCCTCATTTCAAGCCGTTTGGGCACCAGGGGAAGGAGCAGGAATGCCGAGCGCTCCATCTCAAGTGAACCCACAAGAAAGCGTTTTCTCGTTTATATGTCTCTCGGTTCGCACATGTGCTCGCGGCGTCGTTCCCATACAATGGCACACGGACCATCAGAGAAGCTGGGCCTACTCACCAAGGAAGAGCATGAAGCTGAAAACCACCTACCTGCAAATGTTTGCCCGTCCTGAACGGAGTGTGCCACCGCCGAGGGAGGGACTGGCGATCATTCATGCCAGGAAACCAACGGTTGCCTACTATCGATTTCTTTACGACGCCGTGGGACGGGATTATGGCTGGACCAGCCGCAAGAAGTTATCGGACGGCGAACTCGCTGCTCTCCTGCACGATCCCCGGCTCGAAGTGCATGTCTTGATGGTCGATGGCGTCCCGGCTGGCTTTGCCGAGTTGGACCGGCGGATCGAAGGCGAGATTGAACTGGTGCAGTTCGGTCTGACGGCGGAGTTTATTGGCCAGGGGTTGGGGCGCTATTTCCTCCAGTGGACCATCGACAAAGCGTGGAGCTACAGCCCCAGGCGCTTCTGGCTCCATACCGACACCGAGGACCATCCCGCCGCGCTCCCGAACTACCTCAAGGCGGGTTTCGCTATCTTCAAGGAAGAGGTCAAGGATCAAGAGTGACACGATTCGGAGGTTCCTCATGTTGGCTACGCTGCCGGCGCCTTTGGTGCGTTTGAGCAATCTGTTCCCCGGACGCGAGGTCTACGCCAAGTGCGAGCACCTGGCCCCCTCCGGCTGCTTCAAAATCCGCGGCGCGCTACATCTGCTGACCCATCTCCGCCGCGAGGGCCGGACGCCTCCCTTGGTGGTGCCGTCGATGGGCAACACGGCGCTGGGGATCGCCGTGGCCGCCCGCGCATTCGGCTGTCCGGTGACGGGCGTGGTGCCGCGGACGATCCGCCGCGACAAGGACGAGAAGCTGCACGCGCTGGGTGTGGAACTCATCAAAATCGACGGCGGGGGGAACGAGATACTCTCCCGTGCCGGCGAAGTGGCCCGCGAGCGCGGCGCGTACTTCGTCCATCCGCATCTCGATCCCTTGTGGACCAACGGCTATCAGGCCATTATCGAGGAAGTGTTGGCCGAGCTGCCGGCATGCCGCACGCTGGTGTTTCCAGTCGGCGGGGGCGGCCTACTGATGGGCCTGACGGAATATCTGCGGCGCCGGCCGGCGCCGCTGCGGCTGATCGGGTGCGAAGCGTACAACTACCCGGCCTACACGCCCTACCAACACGCCCGCACTCCTACCATCGCCGACGGCCTGCTCATGGATGATCCGCATCCCGCCGTGCAAGAGCGCATCGCCGCCGACGGCATCGCCATGCGTCTGGTATCCGATCCAGAGATTCGCACGGCGATGGCGGCGTTGTATCGTCGTCAGGGGCTGATGGTGGAGCCATCCAGCGCGATCACGGTGGCGTTCGTGGGTGCTCATGCGGAAGAGATCGAGGAACCCGCTTGCGCCATTCTTACGGGCGGCAACATCGCGTGGGAGGATTTTGTGGGCTTGGTATCCATCTGAACCGCGACCGTAAAAGTTCCTCGCTTACTCGCTCGCTATCAGATCGATTCGAACCTCCCCCGCCTGGGATGGAATGACTTTCTTGCCCTTCTTCGGACTGGTCGAGTTCGTCTGGCGCGTCGTCTTTGTTGCTTGTGAGGGCCCGACCTGTTTGACGGCGATGCGACCGCCGGCAGCGGCGAAGGCGCGGAGGATTTGATCCAACGATACATCGGAAGCAGCCCGCTCAATCTTGGCGATACGGGGTTGGCTCGTCTTGATCCGCCGAGCCAATTGTTGTTGCGATAACTTCTTTGCTTCCCGTTGCCGGCGCACGGCCAAGGCCGCTTCCATGCGGGCATCAAGCAACTGCCGCTCCTCATCGGTCATCTCCAGGAAGTCGGCGGCATCGCCGAACCGCCATCCTGCTGCTTCCAACGCTTTTCGCTTGGCCGAGTCCATAACGCATTTCTCCAGTCTGTTCCATCCAATGTTGATCGCGTGGCCCTGCTACTTTTCCTTTTTGCCATTCCAACATTCTCTGTTATGCAGGCAAATCTGATTCGTTGTCAGGTCGAGCCGCACAGGCCGCGTTATCGGAGCCGCGCACGCAGCGCAGCGGAGTAAGCGGTGGCATGGAGCGGCCGCTTACTCCGCTGCGCTGCGTGCGCGGCTCGGAAAGAGAAGCGTATACCGTATACGATATAATGTCAACAACGGATCCCGATGTAGTGAGAGACAAGATGCGTTAGCGCGGAGATTTACTGCCATTCGGTGGAGGATTTGGCCCCTCTGCCTGCAAGTAACTAAACAGATCGCACAACTCCTCATCCTTCAACGGATCAAGGATCTTCTCCGGCATCAACGATGTCGCCGAAGGCGCCATTTCCTCGATCTTGCTTCGCGGGAGGACGGTGCGTTCATTCTTGCTATCTACTAGCGTCACGGCTCCCGGCGTGCTTTCGACAACCAAGCCGAGCAGCGAACGCCCGTCCTTCATCTCGACGGTGAATGCCTGATACTCGGCACGGATGACGGCGCTGGGATCGACGATCTGCGTGATGAGGTATTCGCGGTTCTTGCGATCGGCGCCGGTCAGATCGGGACCGATCTTGTTGCCTTCGCCGAACAGCGTGTGACAGGTGGCGCAATTCTTCTGAAACAGCTGCCGGCCGTTCGCCGCATCGCCCTTGCCGCCGCGCGACAGAATCAGGTTGATGCTGCGAATGCGCGAGATTTTCTCGCCCGCCGTCGCCGGCGCGATGGCGCCCCAGTGCTTGGCGATGAGCTTGGCGATGCGTTCGTCCTTGTATGTCGATAGCCGTTGCAGTCGATCCAAGGGGACATCGCGCGGCGCGATGCGGCCGGCGTCCACGGTCCGCAGAAGAGCAAGCCCCGACGCCGGCCGGCTGGCCAACAAACCCTGCGCTCGCGCTCTCAGCGCTGAGGATAACCGGGGATACAGCGCCAACACGCGCTCGGCGATGCGCTCGTCGGGGAACGGCTGCAACGCCGACAGGACGGCGCCGCGCAGCGCATCGGATTTCGCCGAGGCCAATAGATCGAGCAAAAGCGGCACGCAATCGGACTTGCCCACCTGCCCCAGCAATTCGACAAGCGGCGTCCGTTCGCGTTCGGAGACCTTGGAGTCGGCGATGCGTTTGAGCAATTGAGCATAGGCTTCCGGCTCGGACAGGCGCACGGCCAGACGAAGGGGAACGGGCGAATCGGGCTTCTCGCGCCAGATGCGCACGATCGCCTCGGACAAGAGCGGCGGCGCGTCCGCGAGCAATCGGCCCTCCAACGCCTGCTCCATGCCTCTGAGCAACAGGTCGCGCTCCTCCGCGCCGGGCGCTTTCGCCAAGAGCCGAGCGCAGGTTTCCAGATCGCCTTTGCCGCCCTCAGCCAGATAGCGGCGGGCCAAGCGTTCGAGCAGAAAACGCTTCACCACCGGCTGCCGCCAGGCATCCGGCGTGTCGAGCAACGCGAGCACCTGATCACGGTGAGCGATGGCCTTGTCCTCGATGGCCCACCACAACAGCAGCGGGATGTGCGGATCGCCGGCATCCTCGCTATTCCGCAGCAACTCACGGACAATCGGCAGACAATCGCCGGCCGGCAGACGCTTGGATGAACAGGCGAGCTGACTGCGTACTACGCAACTCGTCTCACGCCGCGCCAGGGCGATCAATTCCTCCCGCATTTTCGCTGACACCTGCTTGTCATCGCCCAGCAGGCGCACGGTCCATGCTCGTACGTGCTCATTCGCGTGATCGAGCAATTTCCCGGCAAACGCCTCGTCGAAGCCGCCGCTGACATACAGCGCCCATAGCGATTCGAGAGCCTGCCGGCCCTGGTTGCCGAGCACGGCTTTGCGCAGCGCCGGCAGCACGGAAGTATCGCGCCTTTCGCCGAGGATGCGCCGCGCCTCGCGCCGCTGCCAGTCGTTGGGGTGATCGAGCAGCGCGATCAGCTCGTTGCTCGATAGCTTGGCGAGCGGGGTCGCGTTAGCGTCCCGAGTGGCAATTCTCGGGGCGCTAACGCGACCCCGCTCGCCTAAAGAC
>DASRBG010000140.1:0-26317 GCA_035653735.1 Gemmataceae bacterium | reverse complement strand
CGCTGTAGATGCTGATATGGCCGTCCGACTGCTTGACGAAGCCGTAGACCATGCTCAGCCCGAGACCGGATCCCCGGCCCGCGTCCTTGGTGGTGAAGAACGGTTCAAACACCTTGCTGAGCAGGTTGCTCGGGATGCCTTGCCCGGTGTCGCTCACGGCGATCATGACGTAGTTGCCAGGCTTCACCTCGCTGTTGAGCCGCGCATAGGCCTCGTCGAGCACGGCATTCCTGGTTTCCAATGTCAGCTTGCCGCCGCCGGGCATGGCGTCACGCGCATTCAAGGCGAGGTTGAGGATCGCGGTCGAGAGCTGGCTCGGATCAATCAGCGCCGGCGCCAGATCGTGCGCCAGCATCGATTCGATTTCGATGTCCTCGCCGAGCGTCGGCCGCAGCAGGCGCGCGGCGTCGACCACCAGCGCATTGATGTCGGTCGAGCGCGGCTGCAGCGGCTGGCGGCGGCTGAAGGCGAGCAGATGCTTGGTCAGGTCGGCGCCCCGTGCCGCGGCAGCGGAGATCAGCTCGGCGATCTGGGCGAGATGCGGCCGATCCTTGACCGCATCGCCGAGGATCTCGATCGTCCCGGTGATCACGGTCAGGATGTTGTTGAAGTCGTGCGCGACACCGCCGGTGAGCTGGCCGATGGCCTCCATCTTCTGCGCCTGCCGGACCTGGGCCTCATGGGCCTCGATCTCCTGAAAGCGCTTGACCATGGCCTCGGCCTTGCGCCGCTGGCTGATTTCCTTCTCGAGCGCGGCGTAGGCTTCAGCGAGTTGAATGCGCGTCGGCAGCACCAGAAGCCGCGGCAGTAGCAAGAGCAGTGCGGTCGTGATTGCGAGCGCTATCGGCGCAAGCGCGGCTTTGGTGACGGCTTCGATGCCATAGGCGGGCACCCAGATGGTGACGATCGAGAGCAGGTGGGTCACGGCACAGACCGTGGCGAAGATCGCGAACAGCCAGAACACGCCGCCAAACATGACCTGGCGGCGCCGCCGCCAGACATAATATCCGAGTACAAACGCCATGGCGAGAAAGGCGAGGGCGACAGTCGCGTCGGAAACGACATTGAGCCAGATCAATTCCGGCTGCCACGACAGGCACGTGCCACGTGGAGTAAGCGTCGACATGTCCGGAAAAACTCCGAGAAAAAGACTTGCGGGTAATCATTCAAGTTTTTCATCCCCGGTGCAAGCGACGACACGCAAAACGAGTACCAGCGCGGCGCCTCGCGGATCAGTCATCGGTCTGTGTCACCGGGCAGGAGGCAGTCTGCTCAGGCTTCCTGATTTTCAGAAGGCGAAAACGCGGCGCGACGTGACTGTTTGTATGACGCTGCGCCTGCTGTTCGGCGCAAAGACGGCTATTTGTGCAAAGCCGAAATTCACTCGTCTGCGGCGCATGCGCCCCGCGGCACGACCACAACGGTCGCGCCGCGGGACATCGCTCGCAATGTGCGCGTCAGCAATCAATCATTCGAATTGATCACTTGCACGATCTTCTGGTCGTGCGGATCGACCAGCACGATTTGGTCGCCGATCGCGAGGTACTTGTCGGACGCAAGCTCCGGGCGGCTGCGGGCGAGCTCTTCCGGCACCGGCCGCAGGCTCAGGCACGATGGCCCCGACGATCCGACCGTCGTTGCCGAGCTCAAGGCCGCACGCCTGAGGACCTCCCGCTGCTCGTGCGAAAGCTCGATGCGTCCGCCTTCGGCATAGGCGCCGCCGTAGGACCCGCTCTCGGCCGTGAAGCCGCGCTCGGGAATGACGTCGACCACTTCGCGGCTCTCGGGGTTGATGATGGCCACCTCGTCGTGAATGACCGTGTACTCATAGCCACGATATTCCGGCACGACGTCGACAATATCAGGCGGCAGCGGCAGCGGCCTGACCCGCTCCGGCAGGCGTTCGCCGACATCGACGCGGATGCTCACATCGGATCGCGCCCGCTCGAGGTCGCGGTCGCTGCGCAGCCGGTCGAGCACCTGCGTACGCTGGCTGTTGTTGACCTTCGTAGACGCCATCTGACCGCGCGCATTGGACGCGCCCTGCATCTCACCCGCACGACCCTGGGCTTGTTCCCGGCTGCTGTTGTCGCGGTTTTGCGCCTGTCCGGTGCCCTCATGCTGACGCGCCTCGCCGGTGGTCTGCCCGGGAGTGGGGCGGGCGGCCTGCTGTTGCGTGGTCGCCGACCCCGGCTGCGAATGCTGCTCGACCTCCTTGTTTTGCTGCTGGCCCTGTGCAGCATGCTCGGTCTCGGTGCCGTGCTGATGCTGGTTCTGACCGGTCAGCTTCTCCGGCTGCCGGTCGTTGCGGCCGATGCGCCCTTGACCGACATCCTGTCCGTGCCTTCCAGAGGCGGCGGACTTGCTGGTTTCGGCAGGCTTGTTCTGCTTGATATCAGCCGTTTTGCCCTGCTCGCGGTTGGGCTCTGATCGCTGCTGCGCTTCGTGTCCGGCACGGCTTTCGTTCGCGCGGTTTTCCGCCGCGCCGTTCGGCAATGCGCGCTCACTGCGTGCGGCGCGGTCGGCGCCTTGTCCAATGGTTTGCGTGGCCTCACGAGGCTGATGCCGGTCTTCCGCCTGCGCACGGTCGGCGCCCATCTCATGGGGCCGGCTCGTTTCCGCATGCTCCCGCATTGCGGGCTGTGCTTGGTGCTCACTCCGCTCCCCGAGCGCGCGCTGTTCGCCGGCCGCCGAACGGCCGGCCTCCGGCCGCGCCACCGGTCGGGACATCGACGAGCCCTGCCCGCCCGGGCCGGACTCGTGCCGGTGCGAATCGGCCATCTGAGCATATGCGCCGCTGCCGGCGGCAAGTGAAAGTGCAATGGCACCTGTAGCAACCGTGGCAATCCAATTCGTCTTCATCGAGGGACCTCCTTCCGCTCCGATCTCACTGTGGTGATAACGTCGAAGGTGGCGCAGTGTTGCGCGCTCAAACGAAACCAGCCGGCGCTGGAACCGGCTGTTTGTCGTCGCATTGGAAGGGAGCCAGCGACAGCTCGCGCGAAACTAGCCGAGCTGTGGGCGGCGTTGCCTGCCTGGTTGGATCATGCCGCTATCAGACGGATCTGTCGGCGGGTCCGTTGCAGGTAGCTCATCCAGGTCCCGGTCCAAGTCCCGGCTCTCGTCGCGCCGGTCATCCGCGCCCAGAGCGTCGAGGATCGTCCGGAACTCGTCGGGGCTGTCATGGGTTGCGGGGTCGGTCAGCGGCGTGCGCGGCCGCAACACGACCCCGGCGCAAACCAGCGCAATGCCGACGGCAATGAGGGCGATGCCGAGGAGGATCATGGACCTAAGCGCGCAAAGCCCGCGCGCCCTCTCAAGTCCGCGCCTTCAGCTCCCGCCGCTTCTTGGTTGCGGTTCTGAGTGATTTCAGCGGCTCCAATCGGCTGTTGATGTCGCTCTTTGGCAAACTCTTGAGACGAGCCTGACATTCGCGTTCGCTGATCCGATCGTTAATTCGTTCTCTTTTCTTCATAGCCCAGCCCATTCCGCTCTCAACAGCAAATTTCGCAACATGCTTAAAGACCCGTCCGGTCACCGACATTGGCAATCGCTTCAGGCACCAATCGCAAGGGGCATGGGAGGAACGGAGTAGGGAGATGCACGAATTGCGACAGCGTGACTGCCTTTGTTCCGAGGCCGAGCGCCCCAGGCATGCGATCGAGGAACCCGGATTGTCGGTCCGCAGACGGCTCGACCTTGATCGCCCGCGCGCCTTTCGGTCATGGCAAACAAATCGTTGACGTGCAGCCTCGTGTTTCGGAAACGTGCTTTATGGTTTGTCTAAGATTTTCGCCTTATCAGAGTGACATGGACAGGCGAGCCACACAGCGCAGGCCGGTACGCAAGCCCGGGATGATCGAATTTCCCGGTGGCGCCTTCAGTTGCATGGTCCAGAATCTATCCGACGTCGGAGCGGCGCTGGATGTGCCTCACTCGGTCGGAATACCCGAGCAGTTCACCTTGATGATCATCGAGCGCGGTGATGCCGTTCGATGTCGCGCCGTCTGGCGCACGGAGCGGCAGATCGGCGTCGCCTTCGAGGCCGCCAGCTAATCGTCTGCTCTCATCTCGACGGCTGTCGAACTGCAGGTTTGCATCGCGGCCAGATTTCCGTCGCCGAACGTCATGAGCCTGCGCCTCACGCTCTCGTCCTCCTCGTTTCACTCCCGGTCAATGTGAGAATGCCTTGTTGAACTGCGCGAGGTAGTCGGGGCTCCCATAGGCCCACATGGGCTCCTCACATTGTCGTGGACCCTGGTCGTTCATGCAGGCGAAGCTCCAGGGCGGAGCTGCAATCTCGCGGCCTTCGACCCTGAATCCCTGCAGCCGGCTGCCAACTGTCGATCGCGCGACGTGTCCTCGATCCTCGCTGTCGGTCGCCCGCAGCTGAGCCGGGATTGGCGTCGCGAGAGATGGCACAAGCAACAGCGCGGCCAAGACATGGTTGATCTTCATCGTCTGCGTCCCTGATTGCGCCTCGTGCGCGTCTCAAGGCAGGACCGGGATTGGGATTGGGATATTTCCCGATCACGCAAACGTTTGGTGGTCTCGCAATCCCCTTCCACAACTCATCACGCGCTCGCATGCGAGGAGTCGCGCTTCGTTGAAAGCACGTGATGAAATATCTGCAGGGCCTGGCCGTTCTTCATACTGCGGAGCCGAGCGCGTGTTCGGCTTCCGTCATCATAGGAGAACCCAATGACCAGAGTGACGTTCGTGTTGGCCGCGCTGATCGCGGCAGCCGTCTGCACAACGCAAGCGATGGCCGCTCGCAATGAGGTCGCGGCGCGGCACGGCGCGATCAAGGCGCACAGGGGCGTCGTTGAGTGCATGCGGGCGCCAGACGTCGGCGCATTTGCATCCGATCCCTATCCTGTCCCGCCCTGCATGCCGAACACCGCGACCGAGACGTTCCAGTAGAGGCGGCGAGTCGGGCTGGCAGGTCTCGCCAGCCCGGCTGGGCGGGTCATCTGTGCCTGAAACTGAAATGGAAATCGTTGAGGGCCGGATCGGCCGAGCCCGTCCACCGCCTTCAGCTCGTCCGCAGCGGTGATGATCGCATCGCGAATTTTCAGGAAATAGTCGGCATCAATGTGTGAGGTGAGCCAGTCAAGCTCGCCTCTGTACCCCATTCACCCTCCTTGCGAATAACGCCTTCGCTGATCAGGGCGTCAAGGCAGCGGCGAACATTGGAGCGCGGCAGTGACGTCGCTTGACCGGTGAAACGCTCCAGCTTGAATGACCGGGGGCCAGTCACGGCTTGCCTGGGCTATCGAGTGCAGTGTCGGATGAAGCTCACATTCCTGGCGTACAGGTAGGTGTAAGGGTCCACCTGGTCGAGCGCGTGGTGCTTTACCACCCAGTCGCGCACTGGGGGCGCATAGACCGACATCATGAGCTGAGTCGTGCCCGGGTTAATGCTGCGATCACCGTGATGCGCAGCGTGAAACATGAAGTAGCCGCTTGGGGTAATGCAGATTTTGTTCAAGGGGACCACCCCCAGGACTGTCGTGCAAGCCGACTTGCATTGTCCATCGATCACGACGCGATCATACTCCGCATTGATCTGCGAGTACGTGTAGATGTGCGCCGCGACGTTGCCGCCAGGATCGTGAAGATAGTAGACCTTTTCCGCGTGGGCGGAACGCGCCAATGCCGACGTGAAGATCGCGATACTGACCGCGATCAATATCCGATACATATCACTTTCCCCGCTTGTTGTCGCCAGTCCTGCGGACGCATTGAACCGCCATCGCGAACGGCAGCGACGCTTGAACGCCTCGATACCTGCTCTACCTCAACGCGCATTTCGGAAGAGATACTATGAAGGTCCGATTTTCGCAATAACCCGCGCCTGGACCGTTGTGGACCATGTCGGCCGATGCCGGGGATAGCCGCGCCCGACAGGCGTTGCATGATTCGCCCGACGGGCAAAATCAGTGCGCTGTGCGGGCGGGGCCGCGCGCGCGGCGGTCCTTCGGAGCGCAAAACCGGATGCGCGACAGATCGAATTTCGCTTGCGCTTTCAGGCTGATTTGGGTCGTCCAGTCCTCTGCGCAAAAATATTCGTCTTTCGTATTATCGGAAATTGATGTTCACTTCGCCCCGTTCCGCGCCGGCACAAGGGGCGTATCGCGATCGTCACGGACGTGGTGCGGAATGCGGTGGACGGATCGGTGCCACTTGACGAGCGGCACCGATGCGGACGGCGAAGACGTGTGGTCCTGGCGCCCCAAAGGCTGGCGCTAAGCTCGCGATGATGCTCAGCGCATCACGTTGGCAACGGTGGCAATCGGCAAGGTTCACCGAGGAGAGCGCGCCATAAGCCGTAAACCATCGCGCAGGGAAGGCCGGTTGACACCGCCTGTACCTGTGGTCGACGCGCGCTTTGCGCAAATTATTTTGCGCGGCGGCACCGGGTGCATGCGGCCACCCGGCCTTCCCTGCGCCCTTGTCGTTGATCGAGGGCGGATCGACCAAGCAAAGCTCGGGCGAAACGCGCCGCGAGGGTGCACAGGCGTGTCGCGGTCGTTGTTGCGAATAATAGACCTAAGCGCGATGGTCATCGTAGTGCCCTCGCCCCTTGTGGGAGAGGGCTGCTCCGCAGGAAGACGCGAACTCATTCGGGTGAGGGGTTTGCCTCCGCAGGCTGATCGCTCGCAGTTGATTTCGTGGAGCCAGACCCCTCACCCAAGCGGGCGTGCGTCCGCCAGCGGAGCTGCCCTCTCCCACAAGGGGAGAAAGTGAGCTCTATGGCGCTGTATGGCGCTCTATGAGAATACCTTAACCGATTGTATTTGCTTGGTTTATCTCTACTGTCCTATACTTGGCAGCATGCTTGTTTACCCCCATCCTGGGGACACTTTGAAGGACACTGCTGGAAGTCATGGCCCGCCGTACACGTTCTGCATCACTTGAAAACCGAACCAACCGCCTGAAGCTGCCGATCAGGAAAAAGCCCTACACAGCGCTCATAGCGCCCGGCATTTTCCTCGCCTATCGCCGCAACGCAGGTCCCGGCACGTGGTCTGTGAAGTGCAACGGCTGGCTCAAGCGCTTTGCACTCGCCGACGATCACGAGGACGCCAACAATGCGAGTGTGATGAGCTATTGGGAAGCCTTGGAGCAGGCCAAGAAACTGGCTCGCGCTGGCGAGGGCAGCAGCGAACAGCCGATCAGCATCAGCGGCGCCGTGGACGCGTATGAGACCGATCTCGAAACGCGGGGCGGCAGCAAATACAACGCGACGCAGCTCCGTCTGCATCTGACCGACGCAATGAACAGCAAGGCCGTTGCGCTGCTCTCGGAGCGAGAACTGCGCGACTGGCGCGCTGGCTTGGTCAAGAAGGGGCTTAAGCCCTCAAGCGCCGATCGCATCGCGCGCTCGTTCAAGGCAGCGCTGGCGCTTGCGGCACGTACCGACAAGCGCATCACGAACACAGCCGCATGGACCAACGGTCTCAAGAAACTGCCCGACAGCGAGGTCGCCCGCAACGTGATCCTGCCGGACAAAACCGTCGCCGCTCTGGTCGGCGGCTCATATGACGAGGACCAAGGCTTCGGCCTCCTCATCGACGTGCTGGCGGAGACTGGCGCCCGCGAAAGTCAGGTTTTCAGGCTCACGCCGCACGATCTCCAGCACGATCATCCGGCAGGGCCGCGTCTGATGATGCCGAGCAGTAGGAAGGGCAAGAACCGCAAGACGGAGTATCGGCCGCTGCCGATCTCGCGGCGGCTAGCCAAGCTGCTGCAAGCGCAGGCCAAGGGCCGGCCCAGCCACGGACCGTTGTTCGAGAAGATGTGGAGCTTGGCCCGTAGCTTCGGCCCCGTGGTCAAACGTCTCGGACTTGGCGCTGAGGTCACGCCCTACGCGTTGCGACATAGTTCGATTGCGCGGCAACTGCTGAAGGGCGTGCCGACGCGCATTGTCGCGGCTCATCATGATACATCTGTCCAGATGATCGAGAGGAACTACAGCCGCTACATTCTGGGTGACCCGACCGATGCGCTCACGCGGGCGACGTTGCTTGATTTCGGGCCGACACAAGCCGCAGATGTCATTCCAATGGCGCGGCTTGCGTCGTGAACCTGAAGGTGGGACGCCGGCTACTAGCCGGCGTCTTCGTTCTCGCGAGCGATCATCGTGAGCAAGTCACGCTCAGACTCTTCCGCCGCCTTGAGCACTTCGAACTGCGCGGGAGGCAGGTGAATTTCGATATAATGCCTCACTAGATCGCGGAGCTGGTTGGGTTCGATCGCGTCCAGTTCGACCGAGATGTCGCCGAAACCCTTAGCGCGAGTGTCGCTTGCCTTGGTCGGCCGCGTCGGCAGGTCCCATACCTCGATCTGGGGGCGCGTGACCGCGATCCGGCGGAAGTTAATGTCAGCATCGGGAGCCATCTGACGCAACGTCTCTTCAATTTTCTCGCCAGCATTGACGCCGGATGGGTCGAAGTCACCCAAGTGATAGATGAACGTCGGCACATCGAGGGAGCCGATGTGTTCAGCTGCACTGAATAGAAACGAGAGGCTTGCGTATCCCCGAGAGACCATCAAGGGCACGTCGAATTCGGCGGTCACCGGCAAGACGACCCCGGCGAGTGCATCTTTTTCGAGCCATACCTCGACGTAGGCGTCGGCATCTGCCCACAGAGCCTTTCTGTAGAAGCGCGCCGTCTCCTCCAGCGCGTGGCTCACGCTGTTGAACGTGCGCGGCTTGCGCTGCCATCTGGTGTTGTCGGCAAGCCAGTCGTAAGGGAGATCGCCACTACGGCGCATGACGACGAGATCGGTCTGCACCTTGGTGTAGCCCGCCTCCGTCTTTTCGATGACGCCCCGGACCGTGGCCTGATAGAAGACCTGGCGCACGGTCATGGGCTTACCTTGCGCGACGATGTTGAACAGAGCCTCGCGGCGCTGCTCGATCTCCGCCTTGGTGGAGCGGGCGCGTTTTATCGGGCTAGCCTTATAAACTGTCTTCCGCATCAGCTCTGCCCGCCCTCAGTGGTGACGGTGGCCCCCTTCTCGCGTTCACGACGCCAGTCGGCGGCGGCCTCGACCGAGATCGTCACCTTGCGCAAGGCGCGCATCTCACGCGGGCCGAGACCTGCCTCACGCAACTTGAAATACATCGGCACCGAGATGCGATGAGCGGCGCAGAACTCCTTGATGGTGTAGGCGGCGCGCGGAACCTCGGGTTCTGCTGATGCGGTGACCGGCTCGTTGCGGGCCGCTCCTGCTGGCTTCGATCGTACTGCCATAAACTCCCTCCTTTTGTCGGCATGAATGGCAGTGGATCGGTGTAGAGAGGGCAGCGAGAACTACAGAGTTAAGCCGTCGAGGAAATCACCTGCGCGAATAACGCTCAACGTTTTGCCGGAACTCGGTGTATTGCTGTTGCGACTTGCGATCTGATACGCAACATTTCCGGGATGACCGATGCACCTGAGGACAGATCATCTCCTGAATGGCTAGTTGCCCTGCGCGATCCGGTGTTGGGTGATCTGCGGTTGTCGCCCTTCATCGTCGCGCCCGAGCATATTCCCAATGTGCTCAAAGCATTTGGCCAACAGCATCCACCGGCCCAGCGATGGATCGTGATAGCATTGGACGAAATGGCGATAAAGTTGTCCTTCGCCCGCAGGAATAAGGCTCCGAAGAAGTTCTCCTCGGCCGACGATCATCTCGAAAAACTCGAAAGCGCGGCGGCAAACTTTCTGGCTTTATGGAGGGAGACGAGCCCTTACTATGAGGCCCTACTAAGGGCGTCGGTGCTCATGGTCCCCTCACAGGATCGCAGAAGCCACAAGTTCAACTTCAGCAATATCGACGCTGGGACACCGATGGCCAAGTTAATGCCTGTGATTGGTGCGCTGCGCAACCGCGACATATACGCTCGCGCGTACTCGCAGCCCCTCAGCAGTCAGAAGGCGCTGGAAAGAGCGCTGCTCTGGGAGCCGCTGTTTCATCTGCTACATGAGTTCAAGATTGATGACTTCGGCGAGCATCAACCGTTGATCGAGACGATCCGGTCCCTGCACCGCGCTTGCGGGATTAAGCCGCCCGATCCGGTGGCTGTCCGACAGACACTCAGCGACTGGCGAAAACGCGAACGTTAAGTTCTCGGGCTGATCGCCACAAAGCATAACTCCGAGATCGTGTGAAACCGGGCGAAACTTCGCGGTAGTGAGCGAAGGGACGCCTATGACCGATACTAATTTCTCTGAGCCAGAAAGCGCCACCAAGCCGAACCGGCTTGGCTATCGCGTGTCCGAGTGGTCGCAGATGACCGGCACCAGCCGGATCACGACGTGGCGCGCCATCAAAACGGGCAAGCTCAAGGCCGTGAACTACTGCGGTATCACGCTGATCCCGGACAGCGAGCGCGCTCGCTTTTTCCAGCTCTAATCCTCAAGCGAAAGCCCGGGACGTTCGCGCGTCGCCGGGCTCTCTTAGTTCAGGAATTACTCAATGCACGGCCACTTTAACAACTCCGATGTTCGCGCGCAAGCATCGCCACTTGCCATCGCGCTCGGCTACATCAAGCGCGGCTGGAACGTGCTGCCTGTCCCGTACCGGAAGAAGAGGCCGGTGGGTGATGGTTGGCAGCACCGCACCATCACGCAGGACAATGCGCATCAGTTCTTCAACGACGCGCCGCAGAACGTCGACGTGCAGCTCGGATCGAAGTCGGGCGGTCTGACCGACATTGACCTCGACTGCGGGGAAGCCATCATCATCGCGCCTGCGATACTGCCGCTCACCAAGGCCATCTTTGGCCGCGCCTCGAAGCGCGCGTCGCACCGCTTGTACAACACGACGTTGGGGCAAAAGCTCGACAAGGCCAGCTTGCCTTTCAAAGACCCGACCAGCAAGCAGATGCTGCTTGAGGTTCGCATCGGCGGCGGGGACAAGGGAGCTCAAACTGTCTTCCCCGGCTCGATGCATGAGACTGGTGAGCTGGTCAAGTGGGAGGAAGATGGCAACCCGGCACAGGTGGATGGCGACCACCTGGTTCGTTGCGCCAAGCTGCTCGGTTCGCTCTGCCTCTTCGCGCGCTATTGGCCGCCGAAGCCGCCGCCCGGTGAAAGCGGTGGGCGGCACGATGCGGCGCTGACGGTCAGTGGCTTCCTTGCGCGCTGTGGCCTCAAGCTGCCTCACGTCAAGCTCTGTCTCGAATGGATTGCGCGCGCCGCCGGTGACGATGAAGTCCGCGATCGTGTTCAGGCCGCGCATGATGTGACGACTGCCTTTCAGAAGGGCGAGAAGACGCGGGGTTATCCCGCGCTGAAGGAGTTGTTCGGCGAGAAGGTCGCCGAGAAGGCGGCCGAATGGCTCGATTACAACTCGCGCGAGGGTGGTTCGCGCGCGGATAGCCAGCGTGTGGCCGACGATAACACCGCCGAAACGAACGATCGAACTCAGGAGGCATCGCTCCCGGCGATTGAAGTTCGGGGTGGCGAGCTTTCCAATCTGGCCAGTCGGGGAGAAGAGGTTTTGAACGCGGCTGGTGTTCAAATCTTCCAGCGCAGTCGGCAATTGGTCCGGCCTGTGATCGAGGAGGTTGACGCCACGCGCGGCCGGAAAACCAAAACCTGCCAGCTGATCCCGGTTGTGCCCGACTACTTGCGTGATCTGTTGTGTCGTCACGCGCGTTGGGAAATGCTCGTTGGCAAGAAGTACGTGGCGATTGACCCCCCGCGCGGTGTCGCTGCGACGATGCTGGCGCGCACGGGGGAGTGGCGTCTGTTTCCCGCCGTCTGCGGCGTGACCTCTGCTCCGACTATGCGCCCCGATGGATCGTTGGTGACGGAGGCCGGGTTCGATCCGAAAACGGGACTGTTGCTGGTCGAGCCGCCGCCGATGCCGGTGATCCCCGAGGCGCCGACCAAAGCTGATGCGGAAGCTGCCTTGAAGCTGTTGGAGGATTTGCTGGTCGGCTTTCCGTTCGTTGATGATGTGGCGCGTGCGGGGGCCTTGTCGGCCTTGATCACGGCGGTGGCGCGCGGTGCGTTTCCGGTGGCGCCGCTCCATGCCAGCCGCGCGCCGACGGCAGGGTCGGGCAAGAGCTTTCTGTGGGACATCGTCGCCGCCATTATCATCGGGCACCCGATGCCTGTCATCTCCACCGGCAAGGATGAGATCGAGATGGAGAAGCGTCTCGGTGCTGCCCTGATGACGGGGCAGCCGCTGATCTCGATCGACAACATCAGCGGTGAGCTTGGCGGCGACGCCTTGTGCCAGATCATCGAACGTCCGGTCGTGGACATCCGGGTGCTCGGCCAATCCAAGAACATGCGCATTGAGGCGCGTGGAACGTCGCTTTACGCGACAGGAAACAATTTCACGCTCGTGGGTGACGTTTGCCGGCGTGTGATCACGATCAACCTCGATGCCGGTTTGGAGCGGCCGGAACTGCGCCAGTTTGAGTTCGACCCTGTCGAGCGCGTGCTTGCGGATCGAGGGAAATACATCGCAGCCGCATTGACGATCTGCCGCGCTTATTTCGTCACGGGCCGGCCCGACAAGGCGCGGAAATTGGCTTCGTTTGAGGGATGGAGCGACACTGTGCGGTCGGCCTTGATCTGGCTCGGCAAGGAAGACCCGGTGAAATCGATGGAGTTCGCCCGGCAAGAAGACCCCGAACTCGTCGAACTGGCTGAGATGCTGGAAGCATGGAGCGAGGCCATGGGGATTGGCCCCGACACTCGGGCGAAGCTGTCTGATGTCCTGTTGCGCTGCGAGGCAAAGTGCCGAGAGGAGGAGGACGGGGACCTGGTGCCGACGTACCCGCGCCTGAATGCTGCATTCAAGGTGGTTGGACAACGCTATTTGGGCAAGCCGGTGCTGCCTGATGCGCGGTTGCTGGGCAAATGGCTGCAGCGGTTCAAGGGTCGACCGGTGGGCGGCAAGAAATTCATGAACCTGCCCGATCAGAAACATGGCGCTCAGTGGTGGGTCGAGGGCGAGCAGAAGGCAGCTGAACCGCAGCAGCCGGCTGATGATCCCCAGAAGGATGGGATCGACTTCAATCTGGCGAAGCCTCAGCGCGAGCGTTCGTGATGAGGGGGGAAAGATGGGAAAATGGGGGAATGTTTCATTCGTCGCGCGCGAGACAACCACTCGTGGTCACCCGACTGCGGTGTGGTGTGCCGCGTGCGACGAGGAGCAGAAGAATACCCCATTTTCCCATCTTTCCCCCCGCGCTCGCCGCGCGGGCGGCGTCACTTCGGCAGCCAAAGCATTACTGCTCTCGAAGGAGGCTCTGCTGGGGTCCCTCTGCTGCACCCGCCTGGAGGGCTGGGCGCCAACGCCCGAACCAGCTGAATGTCTCGAACAAAACTCAAGGGTCCTGATCAACGGGAGATAAAATGACTGACTATGTGAGCGGAACCGCCCTCGCGGTGCATCTCGGCTGCACGCGCGAGACGGTGAACGACTATGTCGCGAAAAAGATCATCAAGCGCGCGGCGAACGGCAAGTACGACAAGGACGACTGCCGGCTGAAGGTGCTCGCTCATTTGCGCAGCAAGGCGGGCAAGGCAGGCAGCGATGCGCTCACGGCCGAGCGGGTAGCTCTCACGGCTGCAAAGCGGCGCCGCGAAGAGCGTCAAGACCAGCTTGAGGCCGGAAAGCTGGTGCCGCTTGAACCCATCGTGCGGTTCTTGCAGGCGGGGCTTCTACCCATTCGCAATAGACTGCTCAACCTGGCCGGCGAGTTGGCGTTTTTGCTCGCAGGCCGCGACCAGATCGAATGCTTCGAGACCATCGATGCAAAGGTTCGCGAGGCACTTGAAGAGATTTCGTCGGCCGATTTCGCGGAGCGGGCCGCCAAGGCCGGCCTCGCGGCAGCACAGAGTAACCGATCATCTCAACAGAATGGAGAAAACAATGGCGAAGACGACGCAGAGTAAGCGCAAGAAGGCCGTCACCGTTGACGACCTCGCCATGGCGGGCGGCTTTCGTGTGCATGAGAACGGCGACATCGAACTGCTGAGTGAGCGCGAGGCTCAAGCTCTGATCAGTGAAATGTTCCGGGAGGCGGCGGCCAACTTGCGGGCGCCTAATGAGCGCCGAAAGGTTCTGCACTGATGTTCGATCGTGATCAAGCCATAGCCAGCCTTTTGCAGGCGCTTTGGGCTCTCGGTTATGTGCTGCCGACGATGAGTGATGCGATTGAGCAGGCTCATCGCGGCGCAGCGCTCGACAGCGACGACGCAGCCTTCGTCGCCGGCCGGCGCGCGTCTACGGTCGCCCGTTGGGCGCAGGCGGCCGAGGATGAAGGCGCTTCTATTGCCGTCAAGTGCGGCAGCTCGTGGTTGTTCGTCACGACGCGGCTACTCGATTATATCGAGCGCAAGTTCGGGCTCCATACTCGCCGAGAAGCAGAAACCCGGCATCGCAAACTGATCGAAATGCGAGCGCGCGCGCAAACTTCGACATCAAATGCGAGCCGGCACGCAGCAGCGGCGGCCGAAGCATGTCACAATGGAGGCAGTGAAACAGAAGCCGACCCGGATCAACCGGAGACACGCGCGGTGGATATGGGGTGAAAGCGAGGCAATGGCCATCTTCAAGAAGAAATCCAAAACACAGAACCTTGAGCCCGAGCTGGCGACGCTGCGCCAGCGCGTGCAAGCGCTTGAAACCAAGCGTCAAGCTGCCGAGGCCGAATTGACAGCGGCAACCGAGGC
This sequence comes from Gemmataceae bacterium, assembly GCA_035653735.1. GTDB lineage: Bacteria > Planctomycetota > Planctomycetia > Gemmatales > Gemmataceae > JAJPHU01. Next base: position 11,621 of record DASRBG010000140.1, on the reverse strand, counting down.
GCGCCAGCTCAATCTCATCGAGGGCAGCCTCGATGACACGAAGACAGCGCAGATGCTGCAGGATCGGGTCAACATCGCGGCTTCGGCGATTGTCGGCTTCGAAGACGCGATCTCGGTGGTCCAGGTCCAGATCGCTGAGATCGAACGCAAGCTCGATGCGGAACGCACGCAGGCCGCCCGAACTGCGGCGGCAGACACTCTGGCGCGTGACCTCGACAGCATCGAGAAAGCGCTGCCGCTCTATCTCGACGCGGCGCAGCGTTTCGCCGATGCCGTCGAGAAGGTCGGGCATTTTCATTTCGAAAGCGGCCAGGCTGGCTCGCTGGTTCGGAACGTGAGGGCGCAGATTGAGGTCGCTGTTGGTATCGCCGCGCCCGAGCTGCGCGCCATGGTGAGCGCCATCCGCGAGGGCAGCGCCCCGATCCCGCCCAGGAAGCCCGAGCCCGCGCCTGTGACGGTGGCCAAGCCGACGGCGGGAACCCGCCGGCTGTTTTCGTTGCGTCCGCTCCGCTGGACCGATGCCGAGGGCCGCGTTCGGCACGGCCAGCAATTCGAAGATTGCGAGCTGACGCCGATTGCGGCCCAGCGCGCGCTGCGCCTTCGTGCGGTCTGCGGTCTCGATGACCCGCGCCGCCGCGAGCTGAAAGGCGCGCGTGGCGGGCATCATGTCAACACCAACGCGCTCGATCTGCTCGACCTCGATGCTGAGGAGCATAGCGGCATCCGCTTCATCGACCCCAATGATGAGCTGGCCACGGAGCGGTCAGCGCGCATCGACCCGGTGACCGGCGTCGAATTCGTCGAATTTCGCGGCCCGGCGCGCGTTGGGCAGTTGAAGGTGTCGTGACCATGTTGCCCCACCGCGACCAGCTCCTGCACCGGCTCGCCAACACCAAGAAATCGGGCGGCCCAACTTCCTATGACAAGGACCAGCACACCGTCGAAGCCGTGATCTCGATGGGCTCGCCCGTCGAGCGGCCTTATGGGATGGAGGTGCTGCGCATCTCGCCCCATGCCGTCGATCTCAGCCGTTTGCATGACGGCGGCATTCCGTTTTTGGATCACCATTCGCAGGCCGGGATCGATCAGGTGCTGGGCCGCGTGACCGACGCCTGGATCGAACGCGGTCGGCTGATGGGCCGCATCAAGTTTGCCCGGACCGCCCAGGGCCGCAAGGCTGAAGGCATGGTCGCGCGTGGCGAGCTGACCGGCATCAGCGCGGGCTATCGCGTCGATGAATGGCTGATCACTGATGAAGATGGAGACGTTGTCGATGAGCGTGATATTCGCTGGGATGACAAGCTCACCTTCACGGCCACGCGCTGGCAGCTGTTCGAAGCCTCCCTGGTCGGCGTGCCGGCGGATGCGGCATCGTCGATCCGATCGCTCGGCGGGCGCTATCTGATCGGCGACATCCGGGCACGCATGCGCGCGCGGCATGCGATTGTGATGCGGATGTGTAGCTATGTGTAACGTCCTTGCCGGCGCCGTTGCGTTCAACCCTTGCGCAACGTCTACCCGGTTGAGCCGCCATCGCCTGCCTTCCTCACGGGCGATGGCGGCAACGGGGTTTTGTCATGAGCGCTGACCACCAGGAAATCGAAGCTCGCGATCGTCGCGTCGCCCTTCACGAAGCTGCGCACCTGACGGTTGGCCGTGCGCTCGGCGCCAGCTATGGCGGAGCGACCATCAACGAAAACTCGGACCTCGGCTTCAGCGGCTTGTGCTGGGGACCGGACTTCCAGTCGCGCTTGGCTGGCTCGACCAGCTCGATCATCGATAAGATTGATGAACTGATGCCGGATGACGGCGACCCGCGCGACGAAGAGACGGCACCGATCTTTCAGCATGTCGTCAACCGGGTCACCGAGCTGTGCGCCGGTTCGCAGGCCGAAGCCTTATACTTGGGCGATGCATGGCCGGCGACTGACGATCGCAGACAGGAACAGCAGCTCGCAGGGCTGATCTTTTCGAACCGAGACGCAGCCGCCACCTTCATCTCGGCCTGTGCGCTTGAGGCGCGTGCGATCCTGCAGCGGCACCCGGATGTCCTTGAGGCGTTGACCGCTGCGCTGCTGGAGCATCGCACGCTCGACGGCACCCAGATCGATGAAACCATCGGCCGCGCGATGGTCGCGCGCCAGCTTGCTGAAGAACACGAGCGGCGCCGTGGCTGGCAAGCCGTCATCGCCAGGGCCAACGCATTTGAAGCCGATCAGATGCGTGATGCGTGACGATCAGAACCCGATAGAAAAGATCATCTCGCTGTTCGCTGAGCGGCTTCGTGATGCGCCTGGTGCCGCGCGCATTGCTCGCCTCGCCAGGACGGCAAAGCACATCCCTGATCCGTTGCTGGCCGATCTAACGGCCTTGGTCGTGCGGCTCGATGACGTGCAGCTTGTCGGCGACGACATCGGCCATGACCTCATCGAGGTCGCCTATTGCGATCTGAAATATTCCGATGCGACGGAGTTTGCGGTGGCGCTGAGATCACGCTTGAAGCGTTATGTTCGCGAGCCGCGCGTCGCTCACAACGCGCGGGCTAACCTTAAGGAACGTCATGCGTGGTGGCGCATGGCGCTGAGCCGTACGGCTGAACTGTGCCGGTGGCCCGCGATCGTCTTGACCGAAAGACCCCAAGGGATCAATAATCGGGGCGACGTGCTACGCAAAGGATCGTCGGCTGGCCGGCGGATGTAACCGCCTTCGACGACGACCCGAATGGCCTCGGTGAGCGATGGCTCGCCGGGGCTTTTTTTGGGGGTGCGCCCAGGATGACATGGGGAAGTCCATGAGGTCGAGCAGATCACGGCGCTTGGAAGCGAGCAACAATGGCGAAATCAGCTAAGCTAGTGGCGTCCAAGCGCGGTCGCTGTCTCCTGGTCAGGCGACGGCGCGACAAGCGTTGGATGTTTCCGGGTGGTCGGAAGCGGCGCCGCGAGACCGACAAGCGGTGCATCCAACGCGAGATCAAGGAAGAACTGCCCAAGCTCAAACTCGGCCGCCTGAAACTGTGGAAGGAGGTCAAGAAGAAGAACCGCCACTCAGGCCGGATGATGAGCGACGCAATCTTTGTTGCGACCAGGGTATCCGGTGAATTGAAGATCGGCGATGTGAGGGAGATCGACCGAGCAATGTGGCGCAAACCGCGAGGCATAAGACTGACGCCGACCTCGCGATATATACGGGACAAGCTGTTTCCTCAGTGATCCAATATCAAGCTGAAGGTTTGCGTCAGATCAACGCGCCTTCACAGACCTGCCGTAAAATTTCAAATATACCGAGCGACCTGAGCCGCTTCAGGTTGTTCCGGTTGCGAGGCCCGAACTCCTAGGCACGTCGGGCCTCGCTCTGGAGTTGCGGCTTTTCTGAAAGCCAGTCATGCGCCTCACACTTTGCGGAACGACGGCAACGATCGGGGCGTTCACTCGTTCGCGGGCAAGCAAAGGAAGTTTCTCGTCATGAGCCGCGTAGTTCTTCTGGTTGACGATGACCCCGATGTGCTGCAAGCCGTCGCGGGAATGCTCGAAGACATCGGCTGCGACGTTGTGACCGCCGAGACTGGCTTCCAAGCCCTGGAACAGATCGGTAGAAACCACCGGATTGAGGTCCTGATCACGGACGTCAACATGCCTGGTATGAACGGGAATGAGCTAGGCGAGCGCGCCAAGAGCATTCGACCAGACCTGCATGTGATGCTGATTTCAGGGCGGGAGGCTCGGAGCAGCCGATTTCCGCTGATACGAAAACCGTTCTTGCAACAGGACTTGGCCGCAGTGATGGTTCACGAGACAGGGCGGGCGTGCTGATCCAGTGGCATCAGCTCTCTGGTCATCGTCAAGCGCCGAACTGCTTGATCACGATCTCCGAAATTTTGGCCGGATCGCGCTCGGACGCGGCGACCTCAACGATCTTCTCTGCGACGATCCTGGTGAGAGGGTCGTTACGATCCACCAGCGAGAGCGAGCGAACCGCGTACTTGTACGCAAGCTCCAGCCGCTTTGGTGTCTTCTGGTTGCAGGTCCGTCTTTCGGAATACCGGGTTGATGGACATCGCTTTCTTACTTGGGTCTCGGTATCAACTACATCGGTCGGCTCATTGATCAAGCCGCCGTCGATCGAGCCGCCAACGGCCCCGTCATTCGATCTCCGTGGTGACGGGGCCCTTCTCGTCTTCGGTTCCTCGGCCGGTTTAGCCTGTACGGACGTGAGTTGGCCGGTGATGACGGAAGGGAGCGCCGTCAGTCTAGCTTACGTTCCTTCTTCCCGTTGTCCAAATCTTGCCAACTAACCTGGCCGCATTGGCACTCAAACGCGAGCGCCTTGCGACCCGTTTTCGGATCGACGGCTTCGAGGATCAATCTCATTTTTGCTCCGCAGCGGGGACAGTTCGGCGTTTCCGGGGGGCATGAGCGCTCGCGAGTTTCCGCGAACAAAGCCTCGATGGCGCGAGGCGTTCCTAAGATCGGGAATAAAAGCCCGACCGCCAGAACCGAGTGATGTCAAACCCAGTGTTCCTGCTTCTTCTTGCGGTCCGCCGCTTATTACGACTACACCGACTTGCGGCAGATCAAGCGCGACCTCATCACAGCTCCATAGACATACTGAAGGGCCTGCGACGCGATACAACCTTCGGCTCGCAGGCACCCAGGTGCCTGCTCATATTCCCATTGATGAAGGGGGGAAGCATGGTCGCTCTGCTCTTCACCTGTCCGACAACCAAACTGAAGGTTCAACACTGGGTCGATGATGATGCCGGCCTGTCCGAAAACGAATTTGTGGGCGTTGTTTGCGCAGCCTGCGCCAAGCTGCACCTCATAAATTGCAGGACGGGAAAGCTGTTGGGGGAGAAGTAACAGTCGCATGCCATTCCGGCGCATGGTGCTCGCGCGTTGTCAAGACCTGCCGCAAGGCGATCTTTTGCTCGGCGCTCATCTAAACGCGTCCATGACCCGCTCCATCGCGGGATGGGCGCGGTTTTTGACCTTGATCCAGTCCGGCGATCGTCCGGCCCGATAGGGCCGATCGGCCCTCTTCGAGACCAAGCCTTCGAGCCCTATGTCGCAGGCGGCGCGGAATAGATCGGGGCCGATCTCTCCCTGTTCGAAAGGTGCGACAAAGATACCGTCCAACCGGCGGGCGAGAAGTCGGGCGAGGTTGGTCTTGCGCATTGAGAGCGGCAGGTGGCGGATATCCTCGCCGGCGAGTGCAAGGCAGTCGAAGGCATAGAGCTGCACCTGGGCATCGTGCTTTCGGGAATGCAGGGCGAGGGAACGGCCGTGGATTTGGTCGGAAGGCAGAAACCAAAGGACTTGAACATGCGGCGAAGATAGGTGGTGCCGGTGCTGTTTGCGAGCCAAGCAACACGCCACACGGGTATCGGCGTGGCCGCGCAATGGTATTATCCTGCTGCGGCGCTTGCGCCGAGGCTTAGTCCTTGTTTGAACGTCGCGTCTTGGATTTGCGCCGCAGAGCTTCTATTCGAGCCCGGAATTGGCCGATTTCTTTGAGTATGTCATGGCGTGCTGGACCGGGCGGGAGCGTCCGGGCCGTTTCTAACAACCTGCTTGCCATCTCGTCCAAGTCTTGCATTGCAAGGTGGTCTTCCATCAGCATCCTGTAATTCAACGACTGTTAGCTTCAATGAAATCGAGTATTCCGTCCGGCACCTCCCCGAACTCGATGTAGCGTCGCCGCAGCTCGTCGGCAATCTCGACCGTCACATCGCGTGACCAGCCTCCGGCAGTATTGAAGGCGACAATACAAACCGGGCTGCTATACTGGCCGTCTACGAGGTCACGGATCACTGTGTCGCGGGTAGCGCTTCCGACATCGGTCTCGCACCAAGCGCGGCCGAGCCGGCCGAAATCCTGTAGGACGAGGTAGGTGTCGCAGTCGGCCCCGTGGGGCACAATGGATGGCGAGGTACGCATGCACAGGCCCCTCCGGTCGGTCCGATAAGTATCTTCGCATCGGAGGCGAGGGCTGGCAAGAAAAGCCTGCAATGGGTCGGCAGGTCCTCGACAGCGGGAGCAGCCTCAGTCGCGCCACGGCGCACTGATGGAGCTTAGCCAATCGAGCCCGAAAAGATTGAAACGACGCGGCTGAACGATCTCGTTCAGGAGATTGAGGCCGGCGCGTTCAAGATCAACGTAGGTGCATGGTCCCGCTTTTGCGCGCGCTTTTACCGCTTCCGCAATGCGCTTCCGGTTCTGGTGGTTATCGTGTTCTGCCGGAAGTCTTTTGCAAGTATATTCGAGAGCGGCGGTCATGTTTGCTATCGTGCTCTGATCAAAATTAATCAACATCTGCTTCCGGCCCCGTTGCCAGCACGATAGTACAATATGATGATAGCAATGTAATCCTCTGGAATTGTTAACAATAGCTTTAGAAGTTGGGTGTTATAACGAACCAGCACATCAAAAATTTTGTTTTGAGATTTTTAAAAAAGCGCTGTGCAGCGAGGGGCTGGGCGGCATCTCTGTTTAGATACAGCGGATTGCTCGAGAATGGACATGGCCAACTTTACGTCCGCGATGCTGGACGCCATCGCGCACTGCGCGAGCGAGGTGCAGATAGCCTCCGATTGGAGACCAGTCTGTGCGGCTGATATGCGAGACGCGTATGACTTGCTGACCCGTAAGCTCGCTCGACATGATGCTGATCCGGCAGTTCAAGCAAGGGGTGTGCTGATCTCCATGGCCCTCGACGACAACATCAACGGACTGCAGCAACTCTTGGCAAGCCGTGCTTCCGAAGCCCAGATTGCCGAGAAGCTACGAACGATCCTGACAGCCATCAATCACTTGAGAGATTGAAAGCACCTTGGGACACATCCGGGCTCGTTCTGGACTTATTCGCTGCTGCACCGCACGCTTCAATCAGTCCGGTAGAGACGCGGTCGGGCGAGCGGTTGCCGTCCCAAATGACGTAAGCGAGCGAGCGGTCTCGGTTGTACTTCACGAGCCTTCCCAGGCGCTCGCCCCAGCGGAGCTTTGGCCCGTGTGTCGAGCCAGCTCTGGACGTGAAAACGCGAATGCCCTTTTCGTTTAGTCGGATCAGATTTGTCATGGATCTCCTAACGCTTTCAATTGCGCTAAGAGCGACTTTGGGCAGTTTGGGGGCAATGGCATTGCCTCCGGATAACTACGGTGTTGATTGTTCGACGCCAACTAAGTCTTTTCCCGTTCACCCGGCGTTTCCCGCGCTCCTAGACGGTTGCCGCCCAGCCCAAGGATAGCAGCGGTCTGATTGTGGGCACCGCGCGTGATCAGGCGTATGCGATCGCTGTCGCGGTCCAGGCGGAGGCGGTAGCCGTCGTATTTGACCTCATGAAGCCAGTCGGGGCTGGAGGGGACGGCGGTGGACTTGGTGGGGAGGCAGAAATCAATACGCTTGAACATGCGGCGAAGATAGGGCGCGCGGGACGCTTGCGAACAGGAACCGGCAAGCCAGATCGCCAATTGTGGACCGCCCGACTGCTTTAAAGTCCAACAGCTACTCGGCTGCTTTGAGAACAGAAAAATCCTTCGACTTTTGACCGTCTTGGGCTTCGCCAAAACCCTCGGCAGCGATGCCGCGCTTCAGCAACTCCCGTATGGCAGCCGCCCTGCTTGGCATCCGGTTGGCGAACCGCCAGTTATCGATGGCCCTAAGTTCCTCTGCCATTAGCATGATTTGCAGCCGCTCGCCGCGGTTGAGTTCACCCATCTCACACCCCACGATAGATGATAAGTGAGAAAAGCAAATTTGTTAGCTTATTACTCCTTTTACTCACTAACCTATTTTTTTCAAAATGTCCAATAGAGCCACGATGCAGTCTCGTGCGCTTATAACGCTTTGAACTTACTATTGTTTTATTGTTCCCAGAGTTCAGGAGGCGCACTCTGGTTACTGGAGAATGCAAAAATGTCAGTTGTGATCGAAGATGAGAGTGTTGGGCAGGCTGAGACTGACCATCGGATAGCGAACAACTTAGCCTCCCTGAGCAGTGTTATTCGCCTTCAGCGCAACTCGATAATCAAGAGCGGCCGGACCTTTACGACTGAGCAGGTTTGCATGTTGCTCGACGATATCGATGCGCGCATTGAGGTCACGGCGAAACTCCACAGGTCTTTGGCGCAAGCGATCAACGGCAACGGGATCAACCTAGGAAGGTTTTTGCAAGAAATCGCCGAAATGATTGGCTCGCTCGGCTCGAAGGGTAAGATGGACTTAACAGTTGATCTTTCTTGCGACGGCTACATCGACCCGCGTCATGCCCTTCACGTCGGGCTTATTACGGCTGAACTTCTTACGAACGCGAGCAAGTATGCACATCCCACTGGTCTGCCTGTGAAGGTCCATATCCGTTGCCAAACAAAAGACGACGGCTCATTCATGGTGGAAGTGACTGACGACGGCGTTGGGTTTCCGGAAAATTTCGACCCGTCCAAAGGCGGAGGCTTGGGCTTTCAGCTCATGCACGCGTTGGCGAATGGACTGAATGCAGAACTCCAATTTGAACATGACAGTCTGGGGGTTTGCGCTCGGCTTGTTAGAACAAATCATCCGCCATCAAGCAAAGCCAACCAGGAGCACAGCACTATTGCCGCGTCATAAAAATGATCTTTCGTGCGTATCGGACCCAGCGTCAATGCGAAGTCGCGCGCGCCAGCGTCAGTGACGTTCCAGGCAAAACAATTTGCCGCGCCCAGGGGCTAGTTGCATCGATCCGAAGTGCGGACTATTGAAGGGAAGACATGCCTTGGGGTCTCCCAAGTACTGCGGGGGAAAAATGGCTACAGTTTTTGTTGAAGCCCGCCCGAAGGGGAGGTCCGAAGGCAGTCCAGTTACGGACTACGTTGTAGAGGATCATGCTGATCACTCGCTCGGCGTCTTTAGGACCCAACAGGAAGCTATCGAGTGGGCGAGAAAAAAAGGTCACTCGCCCCACGTGGCTCGCGTGCGGCACTTGAACGATAAGAAGAAGCCAGATCATTGGCGCGCAATATAGCCTCAGCCTTCAGGAGGCGCGGAGTACCAGACCGCAAGAACGTCAAACTACCGAGACAAGCCTGTACAGCTCAGTTCGATCTAGGCCGCGCGTGCTCGACTTTGGAAAGTGACGGGTAAATATGCCGTATTCAATTGCAATCTCTGAAACAACTTGGTCAATGTCCGACCCCTCTGGGTCTCTTCGCGCACGATTGATGATCGTAGCGATTGAAGCACGATAATATTCCGCCAAATTGAGAATGAGGGAGTCAAGGTAGGAAGGCACGCTTCCCGCATGCACTAGCTGGTTACGCGCTCGATAGATCCTATATATCTGCCATTCCACACGGCTTCGATGGCCTTCAATCGTCCGAGCCGCTGCCGCAAGGCTATGGTAGTCGCGGTGCAGTTTGAACAGGCGCTGAAGTGCCAGTGGATTGTCCTTGCACAAATTGCACAGGTCCTTCTGCAGCGCCTTATTCTCTTCCAGACAAAGTACAGCTGCCAAGCTGGTGTGAGCGTCGGTTTTGGAAAACTCAGGCTCATGTTTTAAAATGTCTATGAACTGCCGCTTGTACGAGACCAGAAGTGCTTCAAAAACAGCAACGAACTGCCTTCTAACATGTCGAAGGCAAATACAGGGAATGAGTTGGCGCGCGTAGCTAACGATGCGCGCCGTACCGGTTGGGGGGTCGCTTAGCAAAACCTCAATTGCCGACCACATTGAAATGAGTTGGTTCTCTCGATTTGGCGACGTGCGGGCCAGAGCGGCCGTATTGATCGAGCTGAGCAGCCGCTCCGTAGAGCGAGGCCGGAAATCCTCAAAAACCCGAGCGAAGTAGTTGCGGTGATTTTTCAATCTTCGACCAGTCACTGTCGTTTGAGACGGCCTTTCAAAGGATAAAACTGGGGTGCGTAGGACCCTCCCCTCCGAGCCGTCCTTTCGCATGACGTACATCCATTCGTTCCAGCGGCAAATTAGGGGTTCTGGCTGCAAATACGTTAGCGCGCGAATGGAGGTTAGTTGTTGCTGGAACGAGCTTACCGCACCATATGCATCGTACGCCTTCTCCTCTGTGTTTACTACGTGCTCCAGTCCAATTCGGCTGTGAGGCCGCAGCGCGGACTGCGGACTGTTTTCGATTTTGTCCAGCCGACGGATTTCGAAGCCTAGTGGCGGCAAAAAGCGAGCAAGATCGGTCCCAATCAGCGCGAAGACAACGAAATCAGAAGGGTCTTCAGCAAATTTGCCAAAGAACCCCGTGAGAGCGCCGCGATCAGCAGCTCTCATATCCCGGGTAAAAAAAGCGTCATTGACTTGCTCGCTGATCCACGGCTTGGAAAATCCAACGTTGATCAGGTGACTGCAGTAGAAGCCGCAAGCTGTCGCATTTCGATTTTTCGTTTAGGCTCATCAAACAATTTTAGCAGCCACTGCTCCAAAGCCAGCTTGTACCCCCAAGAGAGCAGCCTTCGAATAAGCCGGATACTCCCCAAAAGCTCGGCCATGACATACTTTTGCCTGATGAGCTCGGCGAGAGCATTAATTTCCAAACTCGCCGATTGTTTAGCAATCGGGTCCTTCTCAAAGGACCACAGCATCTCCTGAATTATTGGCTCTAGGGTCTCGCGGGGAACGCGACTTGCTTCGATTTCAGCTATCAAAGCTACGGCTTCATTCAGCCGCGAGAGTGTACCGAGGGAGTAGACACGAAAGCTCTCGAACGTAAATTCTCCTAGCATTTCATCTAGTAGTTGCGCGCACAACAGCACGCATCGCGCCTCTTCGGATTGAGCCCAAGCATTCTTCGGAGGTCGCATTCTCGTGCTCGTACTGAGTAGTGCATGCACGTATTGTGCCCTTAGTGTCGGGCCGCGTGCAAGGCACACCTAGCTCCCGCGCAACGAGTTACTTAGTCGCGTTCTTGGTGTGAAAGAGCCGGCTTGTTAGTTAACGGACTTTAGCTCACGCTGGGATGGGCGCAACCGCACGTAGGTTTCTATGCTCCTCTGAGACACTATAGAGACACCAAGTTAGCAAGTTATTGATTTTCCGTGCTTTTATGTGGATTGCCCTCTCCCACAAGGGGCGAGGGCGCATCAATGCGCAGCTCGGTATTGTTGGCCGGTTAGCTCGCCGGTTCGAGCCGCACCTGTTTGGGGATCACCGGACGCGCGCCGCGGCTGGGCGGTTGGAACGCGCTGCTGATTGTGGTGCCCTATCCCACCGCAAGTCGGGCCTGCCCGACTTGCGCATTCAACGATGCGCAACTGGGGTCAACCCCGGTTGCGATGGGCGAGGGCGCATCAATGCGCAGCTCGGTATTGCTGGCCGCTCAGCTCGCGGCTTCCAGCCGCACTTCCGTCAGCAGCCGCATTGCGGCGTCGGCGTCCATCGGTTCGCCGAAGGCAAAGCCCTGCGCGAATTCGCAGCCCAATTGGTAGAGCTCGACGGCATCGGAATCCGTCTCGGCGCCTTCGGCGACGACGTCCATGCCGAGGTCGTGGGCGAGGGCGATGATGGACTTGAGGATCACCGGGCGCGTGCCGCGGCTGGTGGTGCGCACGAAGGACTGGTCGATCTTGATGGTGTCGAACGGGAAGCGTTGCAGATAGGCCAGCGAGGAATGGCCGGTGCCGAAATC
>DASRBG010000139.1:0-21774 GCA_035653735.1 Gemmataceae bacterium | reverse complement strand
CCCATACCCATCATCATGCCGCCCATGCCCATCATGCCGCCGCCCATACCCATCATGCCCATCATTCCGCCGCCCATGCCCATCATGCCACCGCCCATGCCCATCATGCCGCCGCTCATACCCATCATGCCGCCGCTCATGCCCATCATGCCCATCATGCCGCCACTCATGCCGCCAAGCATCCCCATGCCCGTAAAGCCTCCCGTGCTGTCGGTATTGAGGTTGTTCAGAGGAATCTGCATCGGGGGAGGCGGCATACCAATGATGCGTCCCCCTTGATCGACTGTACCCCCGATGATCGGCATACCAGGGATGGTCGGGGTGCCGCGGAATTGAGCACGCGATAGGTTCGCCGAGATTAGTAAAGAGATGGCGGCGAAAAGGGCAACGACATAGCCAATCTTCGCGAGGCGTGTGAGTGAGAACATAACAAACTCCTCTCAGAATTTCCTTTCAGAGTCCTCGCGCGCCGGCTGCGCTCTGGCCGGCAGGACCCGGCACCTGGTGATTCTTCCCCGTAGTAACTGCCCCTCAAGCAAAGCAGCACGCAACTCATCTTTGATTGTGGATGTAATTCAAGTCCCCGTCAAGCAATTTTGGGAAAAAGGGTGCTCGAGGGTCCGACCGGCCTTCATCGCAGCCGGGAGCCGAACTTGCCCTCTACCCCTCTCGCCGCCAACGCCTATCCTGGGAAAAGGAACTCACGAAGGCCCGCATGCCGTCGATCGTCGAGGAATTGTCATGAACACCTTACTCGATCGTTTTTGTCGTTATGTTCGCATCGACACCACGGCCGTCGAAAACGCCGGCACTTACCCCAGCTCGTCCGGCCAGCTGGAGCTTGGCCGCATGCTGACTGCGGAGCTGCGCGCCGTTGGTCTGCGCGATGCCATGCAGGATGAGCACGGCATCGTCCTGGCCACCATCCCCGCCACGGTCGCGCGCGACGTGCCGGCCATCGCCTGGATCGCCCATCTCGATACTTCCCCCGAGACCACCGGACGCAACGTCAAACCGATCATCCACGAAAACTACGATGGCCGCGACATCGTTTTGCCCGGCGATCCGAGCAAAATCATTCGAGTAAGCGACAATCCGGAGCTGTTGCATCTTAAAGGAAAGACCCTCGTGACCACCGACGGCACGACGCTTTTGGGCGCCGACGACAAGGCGGGCGTGGCCGTCATCATGGAGGCGGCGGCGCAGCTCGTGTCCCGGCCGGAGCTGCCGCATGGTCCGATTCGCATTTGTTTCACCTGCGATGAGGAGATCGGCCACGGTGTCGATCACCTCGATTTGAAAAAACTCGGCGCCGTCGTTGGCTACACGCTCGACGGCGGCGGACAGGGTGAGATCGACGGCGAAACGTTTTCCGCGGATTTGGCCGTGGTGACGATCCGCGGCATCAACATTCATCCGGCCATCGCCAAGGGTCGCATGGTCAACGCCCTGCGCCTGGCCGGTCTGTTCCTCGAACGTCTGCCGCGCCTGGCCCAGTCGCCGGAAACGACCGCTGAGCGCGAAGGGTTCTTGCACCCCTATCGCATGGAAGGCGGCGTCGCCGAGGCGACGCTGCGCATTCTGCTGCGCGACTTCGAGACGCGGCGTCTCGCTGAACGTGCCGAACTGCTGCGGAGCATCGCCCGCACCATCACGGCAGAGTATCCACAAGCGTCGATCGATGTGACGGTGACGCCGCAGTATCGCAACATGGCCGACGGACTGGCGAAGGAGCCGCGCGCTTTGGCGTATGCCCAGGAGGCGATGCGGCGAGCCGGCGTGGAGCCGAAGTTGACCATCGTGCGCGGCGGCACCGACGGCTCGCGTCTGACCGAGTTAGGCCTGCCGACGCCGAACCTCTCGGCCGGCGAGCATAACCTGCATTCGCCGTTGGAGTGGACGTGCGTGGAAGAAATGACGACCGCGGTTTCCGTGCTCCTGGAACTTGCGAAAAAGTGGGGCGAAAACGCTTCCTGACGAGACACTTGCGTTCCCACGCGGAGCGTGGGAACGCAAGTGTGCGACGCTCCGCGTCACGTCCGGGTCTCACGCGGGACGGGCCGCAGAGCGGCCGGACGTGCGTTCCCACGCGGAGCGTGGGAACGAGGGGTAAATAGCTCTCACTCCTTCAATGCGGGACGATCCAGCAGTTTCCCCCGCATCTGATAGAGATGAATCAAGGCGCGATCCATGATGCGCTCGCCGGCGCCGATTTCGGCGCTGGATACCGGCGGCGCTGTGCCGTAACCGCCCTCGCTGGCTGCCTCAATCGTCGGAAAATACTGCTGATAATCGTTGCAATATCCCAGGAAAAATAGGTGTTCGAGCCGCGCTCGGCGTTTCAGATTGAGCGAATGCCCGCAGAAGAATTCGCCGGAGACGCCGACAAAACCGATGCGTCCGTCGAGCAGAGCGACCGACAGATGGGGACGGACGCCTTCCCGATATTCGCGCTCGTAAAAGGAGATTAATTCGGGAAAGAACGCCTGGTTCAGCGGCAGACGCACCAGGGGGTTCGACAAATTGAGACGCGGTTTGAAGGCGAAATCCTCCTCGCGCATCTCTAATGCCGGCGGGATCGCTGTAGAGTGGACGCCCTTGACGAGCGCCAAAACCTCGTGCCCCAGGTCTTGGCCGAATTGATCCGCGCTGCGGTCGCCGGTTGGCTTGGCGGAGAGATCGCCGGCGGCGCCTTGCAGGAATAGGCATGGCGCTTTTGTCTCTTTCTCGACGAGATCCGCGAGGATGCCGGGATAGTCAGCGGAGAACTTGCGATCCTGGATGTCGCGCAGCGTCGGATGCGCGGCGAAGTTGACCACATGAGCGATCGGTTTGCCGTCGCGATCCTCAATGCGCAGCACCAGCAGTTCGCGATCGACGGGCGCGTCATCGCGCTTCGAGTGGCGATTGCGATTAAGGTTCGTCTGCTTCGAGGCGATGCCGATCCGTGCCGGTTTTACTGCTTTTGCCGCATCCAGAATCACAGCTCCGATTTTCTGTTCGAGCTGACGGACGTAGGAGTTTTTCGCGGAAGGCCAATTGTCCAGCTCCAGGACGGGACCGTGATGAGTGTGCGAAGCGACGAGAAAAACATGCTCGATTCCGGCGATTCTGATGCGCCGGCGGATGGCGGCCATCGAGGCGCGCGTCGGCGCTCGGCCGAGATCGAGGCTGACCAGGGCCAGGCGTTTGTCTCCGGCGGCGAGCACGAGAGCACGAGCGCGGAGCGGGTCGCGGACGCCGAGACTCGGTTGGTCCTTCCGGGCCGCGTAACCCCACATGGCGAAGCCGGTCGGCGGCGTGATGTCCACGGAGGCGGCGCCGGCTTGCAATTCCTCGGCCGTCCACGCCGGCAGCGGCGAAAGCAACAAGGACAGCAGGCAAAGCAGCACCCGTTTCATCGTTATTTGTCTCCCGTCGTTCGGCGGCGTGCGATAGGATGAGGAACGGATCGATTGTAAAAGGTTAGGAGCCGATCATGATCCGTCCGACCACTCAAGCCGACACGCCGCACTTGCTCAAATTGACCGAAGGCACCGGCGTTTTCAAGCCGCATGAAATCGAAGCGCTCAACGAGGTACTCAGCGATTACCACGCGGGGACCATCGAACACGGACACATCGCTGTCACCTACGAGGACAAAGGGAACATCCTCGGCTATGCCTACTACGCGCCGGCGGCCATGACCGATCGCACCTGGTATCTGTATTGGATCGCGGTGCGGCGCGACATCCACGCCAAGGGCGTCGGCAGCAAATTGCTTCGCCACGCCGAGGAGGATATTCGCAAACGCAATGGCCGGGTGCTTTTCATCGAAACGTCGTCGCTGCCGCATTATGAGCTGACGCGGAAGTTTTATCTCAAGCACGGTTATGAGATAACCGGCGTATTGCGCGATTATTACAGCGACGGCGATGATATGGTGGTGTTTCGGAAGCATTTCGCCTGACGGAAAAAATCAGCAAATCCCCTTGTCCGTGACTCTACAATAAGAGCGGAACAGGACAGGCGGTTCAACTCCTTCGTTACTCCTCTTTGTCAGCGTCCGCCTTCCGCAGTGTGCTCGCCATGTCTTTGGCAATTGGGGCAAGGAGCGGAACGGGCACAGGAAGGTAAACCGGCAGAATCTCCCCAGGCTATGGCCTTTTTCTTATCTTGGGCGGTTCGCGTGCCGATTTACTTCTGTAGCCGAGGCGGAAGACAACCCGCCACCCCCGCTCGCCAGCCCCGAGGCTGCGGTCCGGTGCGACGCGACGCTTGTCTGTCCCTTTGGTAGGCCCGCCTGCCGCAAAGCCGGCCTCGCTGGTCCGGCACTGCGCGTCCCTTTTGACCCGGGGGATGCGCCAGGACGGGCGGGAATACTCCCCGGCCGTGCCCCCCGCGTCCGCCGGCCGGGGAGGGGACTCAGCTATTACCGTTATGGAGTGCCTGCCATGAAAAAGGTTTTCACCACCGGGCAAGTCGCGAAAATATGTAAGGTCGCGCCCCGGACGGTCAGTAAATGGTTTGATTCCGGCCGACTCCGCGGCTACCGCATCCCCGGCAGCCAGGATCGCCGTATCCCTCGTGAACATCTCATCCGCTTCCTCAAAGAACACGGCATGCCCCTGGGCGAGCTGGAGGAAGAAGGATGGCACAAAATCCTCATCATCGGCGCCGAGCAGACGTTCATCGAACGCCTGCAAGAGCTGTTGCCGGACGATGAGGATTACAAATACGAAGTGGCCCACAGCGGCTTCGAAGCCGGCATTCAGGCCGAGAGCTTCCATCCCGACACCATCATCGTCGATCTGGCGATGGGCCGCAGCGAAGCGCTGCAAATCGCCCAGAACCTGCGGCGAAATCCGGCGTATGAGACCACCCTCATCATCGCCCTGGCCAGCGAGGATGAAGCCAATCCCGAAGCGCTGACCCAATACGGCTACAGCGAGTCGTTCAAGAAACCGTTTGACATCGCTCTGCTCGGCGAACGCATCCGCACGCTCGTCGATGAGAAGCGCGAGAATCTGTAAGGCGCTAATGGCGAGCGGGGTCGCGTCAGCGCCCCGAGCGTTTCCGCACTCGGGGCGCTGACGCGACCCCGCTCGCCGTGATACACTCAGCGCATGAACCGCCGCCATTTTCTTACCACCGCGGCCCTCTCACCGCTGCTGGCTACCTCCCTCAGTGCAAACGGATCCCGCGCCCGCGAAAGACACGCCGATGTCATCATCCTTGGCGGCGGCGTGGGCGGCTGCGCGGCGGCGTTGGCGGCGGCACGCGCCGGATGTTCCGTCTTGCTCACCGAGGAAACCGATTGGATCGGCGGACAACTCACCCAGCAAGCCGTGCCGCCCGATGAACATCCCTGGATCGAATCCTTCGGCTGCACCCGCTCCTATCGCTGCTTCCGCGATGGCGTTCGCGCCTACTATCGCCGGCATTATCCGTTGATCGCCGATGCACCGTACCTCAATCCCGGCAATGGAATCGTTTCGCGTTTGTGCCATGAACCGCGTGTCGCCCTGGCCGTGTTACAGGAAATGCTCGCCCCGTTTGTCAGCAGCGGCCGGGTGCAGCTGCTTCTTGAGCACAAAGCCATCGCTGCGGACACCCACGGCGATCATGTCCAATCGGTGAAAGTCCACGATTTGCGGAACGATCGCTTCGTGGTGCTGGCCGGCTCGTATTTTCTCGATGCGACCGAGATGGGCGATCTGCTGCCGTTGACGCGAACCGAATTCGTCACCGGCTTTGAGTCGCAGAAGGAAACCGGCGAGCCGCACGCTCCCGCCGTGGCGCAGCCGGATAATCAGCAAGCGTTCACCTGCTGTTTCGCCATCGACTATCTCCCCGGCGAGGACCACACCCTCGACAAGCCGGAAGAATTCGATTTCTGGAGGAAATACATCCCCAAACTGACACCGGCCTGGCCGGGACCACTGCTCAGCTGGAAAATGTCCGATCCCATCTCGCTCAAGGAGCGCGCGGTTAGTTTTGATCCATCCGGGGCGGGAGCGAGCGGGATGAATCTCTGGTTGTACCGCCGCATCGTCGATCGCCGAAACTTTCGCCGCGGCAGCCATCCGAGCGATGTCTGCCTCATCAATTGGCCGCAGAACGATTACTGGCTGGGTAATCTGATAAACGTCAAGCCGGAAGAAGCGACCCGCCATCTTCGCCGGGCCAAACAGCTGAGCCTGTCGCTCCTGTACTGGATGCAGACCGAAGCGCCGCGGCCGGACGGCGGAGCGGGTTGGAAGGGCTTGCGTTTGCGGCCCGATGTCGTCGATACCGCGGATGGTCTAGCGAAATGCCCCTACATCCGCGAAGCGCGGCGCATCCGCGCCGAATTCACGGTCCTTGAGCAACACGTCGGCACCGTGGCGCGGCAAAAAGCGACCGGCAAGAAAGGCGAGGAACTGACGGCAGAGCCTTTCCCCGACAGCGTGGGCGTCGGCAGCTATCGCATTGATTTGCACCCCAGCAGCGGCGGCGATAACTACCTCGATATTAGCTCGCTGCCGTTTCAGATTCCCCTGGGGGCGCTGTTACCGCGCCGCGTGGAAAACCTGCTGCCGGCGTGCAAAAACCTGGGCGTAACCCACATCACCAACGGCTGTTATCGCCTCCATCCGGTGGAGTGGAACATCGGCGAGGCGGCCGGCGCCCTGGCTGCGTTCTGCCTGGCACGCAAGGAGCCGCCGCGCCAGGTCCGCAAGAACAGCAAACTTCGCGCCGACTTTCAGAAGCGCCTTCAGGACGAGGGCGTCGAGCTGCACTGGCCGCGATTGACGCCGCGCTGAATTCTTCGCCAACGAATCGCCTTTTCGATTGTTTTTAGTTGTAGATTGTCTAAACCGTCAGACGGTTGACAGTTTGCGTCGCCCCATGCTACCGTAACTAAATCGTTTCTGTACTGTATTTTCGCTCCACAGTGGCGGGAGATATCACATCATGCCAGCGCAGCCTATCGGCGTTTGGGGCATCGACTTGGGCCAGTGCGGCTTGAAGGCGATCCGCCTGCAAGAAATTGACGGCGAAATCGTCGCCACCGCCTTCGATTACGTCGAACATCCCAAAATCCTCAGCCAACCCGATGCCGACCCCGATCAGCTCACGCGGGAAGCCCTTGATAAGTTCTTGTCGCGCAACAACTTGCGCGGCGACATCGTGGCCATCAGCGTCCCTGGACAAAGCGGCTTGGCCCGCTTCGTCAAGCTGCCGCCCGTCGAGGAAAAGAAGATCGCCGACATCGTTCGCTTCGAGGCGAAACAACAGATTCCGTTTAATCTCGAAGAGGTCGTCTGGGATTATCAAAAGATCGGCTCCGGCATCGTCACCGATGGTTTCGCGATGGAAACGGAGATTGGTCTGTTCGCCATGAAGCGCGACATGGTGAGCCGCTATTTGCAGCATTTCAAGGATGTCAACGTCGATGTCCATCTCGTGCAAATGGCGCCGTTGGCTTTGTGCAATTACGTCTCCTTCGATTTGCTGGCCAAGGACGCGGAGGGCGGCGAGGCCGGCGCCGACAAGCGATGCGTCGTCGCGCTGGACATCGGGGCCGACAGCAGCAACCTCGTCATCACCGACGGCGAACGCATTATTTGGCAGCGTCCCATTCCGCTGGGCGGCAACCATTTCACCCGCGCCTTGACCAAGGACCTAAAACTGACCTTTGCCAAGGCGGAGCACCTCAAGCGCAATGCCACCAAGTCGCCGGACCTCAAGAAAATCCTGGCCGCGCTCAAACCGGTGCTGAACGATTTCGTCGGCGAAGTGCAGCGCTCGCTGGGCTATTTCACTAACACGCACCGCGACGCCCACATCGAATACATGATCGGCCTGGGCAACGCTTTCCGTCTGCCCGGTTTGCAGAAGTTCCTCAGCGAGAAGCTCCAGCTGGAGGTCAAGAAGCTCTCCAAGATGGAGCGCATCAACGGCGATCAGGTGGTGGCGCAACAGGCGTTCACCGAGAACTTATTGACGTTCGCCGTGGCCTATGGATTGGCGCTGCAGGGACTCAAGCGGGCGCGTCTGTTGACGAACCTGCTGCCGAACGAAATCCGCGTGGAGCGCTTGGTCAAAGCGAAGAAGCCGTTCGCCGTGGCAGCCGCGGCCGCGCTGCTTTTTGCCGGCTTCGGCCTGGCCCTCAGTTACGGCCTGGAGTATCGCACCTGGGGCCACAAGAAGGTCGAGGATGCCGTAACGTCGGCCAAGGGTGCCAAGAAGAAGGCCGATGAGGCAGCCAGTGCTTTTCGGGCGGCCAAGGACAAAGCCAAGGCGGAAGAGAACGCGGTTCGCACCATCGTCGCCGGCCAATTCGAGCGCGACAATTGGGCAGAGCTGTACAAGTTCATCAGCACGGCCATTCCGCAACCGGACGGCAAACCACGGGAATTCAAGGTTGTCGCGGATGACGGGAGCGTGGCAGAAACGATCACGATTCCCAATATCCCTGACGATTTCAAGTCGAAGTATTGGAATGAGAAGGCCATCGAAGCCTACCAGACGTATCGGGCACAGCGTCTTGCGACGGATTCCCCTGGGGACGATTCGCACGGCGGCAACGGGCCGAGCGCGGGCGCCGAGAACCTCATTCAGTTCAATATCGAATCGGTGAAGGCGTTGTACTGCGACAACCTGAGCGCCTATTGGGATCAGGTGAAGAAGAGCGATCGTGTGAAAAACAATTCCGATTGGATCCAGCCGAAGGAAGCATTAACGAAGAACCCAGAGGGCGCCGGCTGGGTCGTTGAGGTCCAGGGCTGGACATACCATTGGGACAAGGAAACCTTCATCAAGCACACAATCCTGGAGAACTTCGCGCGGCTGGGCATTCGCGACGCCAAGCCCGAAACCCCGGCCACGGGCGGCGCGACTCCTCCGCCGGCTGCCGCAGCTGCACAGGCCGCGACGGGAGGAGCCGAGCAGAAAGAACCCCTCGGCCCGGTCATCAACCGCATTAGCCATGTGGTTCTCTACAAAGTGGCAACATCGTCCTCCTCTGCCGATGCTCCCCATGAGCTTCTGGGCGACAGCGCGCACCAGGAAGTGAGAAGTCTGGTCTTCGCGCAAAGCAACCCGTCTTCGGGTATGGGCGGCGGTGCGTCACCCCCGGGCGGCATGGGGGGAGGCGCGGGTGCCCCACCTAGCGGCGGAGGGACCGATGCAAAGCCCGCTTCTTCCGGTCCCGGCCGCGGTGATTGGGCGGGACTGGGCGAGACCGGCGGCACAGGAACGCGCGGCATGGGAATGATGGGGGGCATGGGCGCCGGTGCCGGGGCGAAACCGGGCATGGCCAATTTGATACCGCAAAAGAGCCCCGGCGTGGGAGGCGGCGCTATGGGTGGCAAGAAACCAATGATGCCGATGCCGGGCGGTGGAGCTATGGGCGGAGCGGGCGCACCGGGTGGCACGGCGAAATCCACGACACAGACGCAGAAGGAAAATGAAAACGCGCCGAAGCGAACGGAATTCGTCATCATGTTCATCTGGAAGGAGCCGACCGACTCGGACGCGCTGCGCGGCTTGACGGGCGACCAGGGCGGCGCCGTGACTCCGGCTGCCCCTTCCGACTCGCAGCCTCGCACTCGCCGTCCCCGCGGAGGCAAGGGCAGAAGAAGGGGACGTGGATAACGACTTAGGCGCACGCTGCCGGCGTGTCCGATAATTTATGGTCATCAGGATTACAAGCGCTAACCCACAACCACCCCATCAGGGGGCCAAACATGAAGCTCGATAAAGAAACCGTCGTCAAGCACCAGTTCTGGTTTTTGCTGGGAGGCTACCTCCTGATTTGGCTCATCGCCGTGCTGGTATTGATGTTCACCGCGCCCGACACAATCAAGAAGGCGAAGGATGCCTACAAAAAAGCCGCGGACGATGTCGCGAGCGCCTCGAAGAATCCCGTCAACAAGGCAACCTTTCTGCCTCCCTGGGAAAAAGAGGCGGACGAGTTCAGCCGCCACAAATCCGTGATCTGGAAGCAGGCGTCGGATTTTCAACAACCCATTTACTTTTGGCCGGAACACCTGACCGAAAAGTACGACATGAAGTATCCGGAAACGCAGATTTCTTCTGACGATCGCTTCAGCTATCGAGACAAATGGTATCCGGAGCAGGTCGAGCAACTGCGTAAAAACGCGCCCAAATGGATTGAGCCGGTAGAGCTTCAAGGCGGTTTTGACAACATTTTCCAACCAAAGACGGACTGGTCCGAGACGCCGACGCGTGAAGAGATGTGGCTGGCCCAAGAAGATTTGTGGGTCAAGCGCGAACTGCTCGTGGATGTCTGGAAAGCCATGAACTGGCAATCGTTGATGGTTGAGCAGCCGATCGACGAGAAGAAAGAGCCGAACCCCGATCCCAAAAACATCAAGGCCCGCTATCGCTTCGCCAATAAGAATTGGGAAATCACGCTCCATATTCGCGAGAACGATAAGGGATTTCTCGTCATCGGCGGGGACAGCACGATCAAGAACGTGCATCCCAGCGGCCATCCTCAGCCGCTGACCAGCGCCAAGGGGCAGGGACTCATCTTCAACGTAGTCCAGAACCGAATTCTCGGCCGGTTCCAGGTCCGCGGCGAGCCGGTGAGCTATAACGATACGCGTCCTTTCCACGTCGATAAGGACCAACGCGTGGACTACGAGCCGCTTCAGAGCATCTGGTGGGGCGAAAAGGATGTGCAAGAGCACCCCATTTTTGTCAGCCAGGGTTTCGATCAGACCAATAGTCCGATTCGCCGCATCAATGCCATCGAGCTGGGGCGGCAGGATTGCCGGAACTACATCCATCCGCTGCAACAGAATAACGCCCTGGCCGAGCTGGACGCGCCTCCCGAAGACCCCAACAAGCCGCCGCCCGATGCGAGTGGCGGCGGTGGCGGGGGCGGCGGAGGCATGAGCGACAATCCCATGGGCGAACGGATGAAGAGTCAGATGGACATGATGAAGTCGATGATGGGCGGGGGCGGCGGCGGCATGGGAGGGGGGGGCAAAGCAGCAGCTCCCGCCAATCCTACGCCCAACAACCAAATCGAGCGCAACCGCTATTTGCAGCCGAAGGATCAGGACAAGAAACTGAACCCACCCAGCCGGCATCTGCCCCTGGCCATTCAGCTGATCGTCGAACAGGGGCACATGCATGACGTCCTCCTCGCCCTGGCCAACTCGCGGCTGCGCATTCAGGTCACGCAGGTCGAGTTCCGCCACGTGAAGGATTACAAGCCGCAGACCGAAGAGGAAAAGAAGGGCGGCGGCGACAAGCAGCTGACCGGCACGAGCGGAGGCGGTTCCTTCATGGGTCCGGGCGGGGGCATGATGGGCGGCATGGCCGGCATGGCCCAACGGCAACGTCAACAAATGCAGCAGATGATGCAAGCCAGCGGAGGAATGGGTGGCCAGAACATGCAGCAAATGCAAATGCAAATGCAACGGCAACGAATGCAGCAAATGCAAATGCAGATGGGCGGCGGCGGCATGATGATGCAGAAGCCGATGGCTGGCGGTCCTATGGGCGGTCCTATGGGCGCGATGGGTCCAGGAGCCGGTCTCGCGGGGGCAACCGGTTCGACCGATTCGGGTCATACCGCCTTCGATCAGCCGGACGATAACCTGGTCGAGCTGACCGTTTACGGCATCGCCACCTTGTATCGGTTCCCAGACAAACCCAAGGCGCCGGAGCAGCCCAATCAGTCCGGAACGCCGTCCCCCGATGCGACCCAGCAGCAGCCAGCCGGGACAACGGCGCAGAATCCCTCGCAGCAATCGGGCGCGGCCACGGCGCAGAACGGCTCGTCGCAACCAAACCCGGCGGCGACGCAGAACACCTCGGGCCAGCCGAACCAGACGCCGACGCCAAATAATGGCACGGGGCAGCAGCAGTCCGAGCCAAAGCAACCCGAAAAACAACCCGAGAAGCAGCCCGAGAAGCCCACGGGTCAACAAACGCCGACACCGCCCGCCGGCGAAAAATCCAAAGGGTCTGTTCCATAAGCTGGCGCTGAGCCGCGACCGTAAGGGAGCGGAGCAGAAACCGCTCCCTAGCGGTCGCGGCTCAGCGAGAATTAGCCATCTGCGACATGATATTTTCGGGATGAATCCCTCAAAGGATAAACGCCATGAGCCTCAAAGAATTTGATTACAAACAGTTCCTGCTGGAGAAGGGCGAGCAGGTCGGACTGGGCGTCGCGGTGACGCTCATGGTCCTGATGCTGATTTTCAACTTATTTATGCCGGGGTCGGGTTTCTTCAGCGGCAGCCCCAATACGAAAGCCAGGGAGCTGAATGAGGGCACCGGGAAATTGGAGGACGCCCTGGCCACGCGGCAGCCCAGCGAGAGCGACTTGCCCGAAAAGCGCGGCGAGGGCAAGCTGATCGCGATCGATACCGAGTCGTTGATCCCGGACAACTACGAGACGGCAAAACTCTTTGAACCCCGCATTCGGGAAAACCCGTCCCGCCGGCCGCCGAAGATTTACAACGTCGATGAAGCCGTCGCCGAAGTCGCCTACGTGCCGATCGATACGTATCTGTTCGACGGCAAGGACCGAAGCAAAATCTGGATCCTTGTGGACAAGGAAGGTAGACGACCTTCGTCGGGGGGCGGCTCCGGGGGATTCAATCCGTTCGCTAATCTGGGCAAAGGAGGCTCAGGGGGCATGGGTGCGGGAAGCGGCGGCATGGGCGGCATGATGCAGCAGCAACAGATGCAGCAGCAGATGCAGCAGCGGCAGATGCAGATGCAGCAGCAGTCGCAAATGCAATCCCGGATGCAGTTTGGCAACCCCCTGAATGCCGCCCGGCAGCTCGCGGGCGCCTCGGAGGAAGAATACAAACTCCAGTCGATTCCGACCGATACCTGGAGTGACTCCATGCTGACGGCCCGCCAGCTTCGCCCCCTGCGCATGGCCATCATCGCCGGCAGTTTCCCCTACAAGGCACAGCTCGAAGAACACAAACGCAAGCTGCGGCTTCCGAGCGTGGACGCAGTCCTCAACGAGGATGTTGACGAGGTGGGCGATAGCAAGAAGAAAGCGAAGGCATTCCGCTTCATCATGGTCGAAGTGCAGCGCAAGGAAGTGGATGTCGACGGCAAACCGCTCGGTGACTGGTTAGAGTTGGATCTTGCGGGCCATTATCAGGTGTGGCTCGAGCAAACTCATGTTCCCTTCCAGCCGGAGGATCCGAAGCTTACGGAGGTCCGCTTTCCCGGCCTGGCGATGCCGCTGCTTCGGGAATTCCATCCCAACAAGGCGAACGCTCCCGGAATACCGGGCATGCAGGCGATGATGAGGGCCGGCGGAATGCAGCCGTCGAAAACAGGGGCCGAGGAAGAATCGGTCGAAGAGGACAATACGCAGAAAGCGATGAAGAGCGTCCTCGAAAAGTTGCCGAAACTTAAGGATACACTGGGTAAATTGAATAATGTGAAGCCCCAGCAAATCGCCCGCCCGAAGTTCCGGGCCCCGACACTTCCCAACCCGTTTAGTTCCGAGGTTGTTTTCACCGGAGACGATAAAGCCGCGCCTGCTCCCGACCCCAACAAGCAAGGAGCGGACGCCGGCCAGGAATATATCCCGGAGTACGCTCTGGTCCGCGTAGTGGATGTCTTCCAGATCCAACCGGGCAAGCACTACCGGTATCGCATGCGGATCAGAATGGCCAACCCCAACTACAAGAGAAAGGACGTGGCCTCGCCGGCATATAAGGATCCGGAGTACTTGGTATCCGATAACTGGGTCGAGGTGCCGCAGACGGTTAGCGTGCCGCCGGAAACGCACTACTACGTCGTCGATGAGAAGCAGGGCCTCAAGCGGAACGATATAGCGCAGATGCCGAGGGATAGCGCCCAGTATCGCATGTACGTGAACACGCGGCCCTTGACCGAAGATCAAGTCATATTCCAGTTTCATCGCTGGGTGGACACGACGCAGCGCAGCCGCAAGGATCCCGACCAGGTTCCCGTGGGCGAATGGGTGGTTGCCGACCGCGTCCCCGTCGCTCGCGGCGAATACATTGGCCGAAAGGTGAATGTCGATGTGCCCATTTGGATTTACGCGCGGAACGCATTTATCCTGCCGCACGAGGACAAGAGCGTCAAGCGCGGCAGGGTGAACACCGGCATCGATGTGGACTTCGGCGAGGAGAACCCGGAGAACAATTTGATCCTGGTGGACTTCGAGGGCGGCCGAATCAAGATTCCGGGGGCGAAGACGGACGATAATTGTCCCACTGAGGTGCTGATGCTCGCGCCGGACGGCAAATTGCTGGCCCGGAACAGTCTTAAGGATAACAATGATGACGAGCGTCAAAAGCGCCGCGAGCAAGTCCTGAAACGTATCCAGGAAGTTCGTGTAGGGAAAAAGGATTGAGCCAGCGAGCGGGTCGTGTCAACGCCCTGGTAGATCGTCTACCGGGCGTTGACACGACCCGCTCGCCAAGTTACGAAATCACTTCTTCGCCGGCATCTGATGCACGGCCAATCCATACAGCGATTCGGCGGCTTCCATGATCGTTTCCGACAGCGTCGGATGCGCGTGCATGGTCATGGCCAGGTCGCGTGCCGAGGCGGCCATCTCGATGGCCAGCATCGCCTCGGCGATCATCTCGCCAGCGCCCGCGCCGACAATCCCCACGCCCAAAACGCGATCGGTTTCCGGATCGACAATCAGTTTCGTTAGCCCTTCGGTGCGGTCCAGCGTCATGGCGCGGCCAGAGCCGGCCCAGGGGAAACGCACGCGCTTAATCTCGCGGTTTTCGCGCTTCGCTTCCGTTTCGGTCAGGCCGCACCACGCCACTTCCGGATCGGTGAACACGACCGCCGGCACGGCGCGAGCATCGTAAACGGCCGGCTCGCCCGCAATGACCTCAACAGCGATTTTCCCCTCATACGTCGCCTTGTGCGCCAACATCGGCTCGCCGGCCACATCGCCGATGGCATAGATGTGCTCCGCCGTCGTCCGCCGGCGCTCATCCACCTTGATGAACCCTTTCTCATCGATCTCGACGCCGGCCTTGTCCAGTCCGATGTCGCGGCTATTGGGCCGACGGCCGACCGCCACCAGCACGCGCTCGAAGATCGGCTGCTTGTCGGCGACTTCCTCGCCTTCCAACGTCGCCCGGATGCCTTGCGGCGTCTCTTCCAGCTTGGCCACCTTGGTTTTGAGATAAATCTTGTCGAATATCTTCTCTAGCCGCTTGTGCAAAGGCAGCACGAGATCGCGGTCGCAGCCCGGCAGCAGGCCGTCAGTCATCTCGACGACCGTGACCTTGCTGCCCAGCGCGGCGTAAACGTACCCCATCTCCAGGCCGATGTACCCGCCGCCGACGACAAGCAACCGCGGCGGCAGGTCTTCCAGTTTTAGCGCGCCGGTCGAATCCATAACGCGCGGGCTGGCCAGGTTGAGGCTCGGCGGCACGGCCGGCACCGAGCCGGTGGCCACGATGCAATTCTCGAAGCGACACCGGCCGCGTCCCTCCACCTCAATGGTCCGACCATCGATGAATTTGCCGCGACCGACCACGTAATCGATCTTGCGCGCTTTCGACAACCGGCCGAGATTGCCGGTGAGCGTATCGACCACTTTTTGCCAATGACCGCGGACACCGTTGATGTCGATTTTCGGCTTGCCGAAATCGAGTCCGATGTGGAGCGCATCGCGGGCATCGGTGATGAGCTTGGCGGCGTGCAGCACGGCCTTGGAGGGAATGCAACCGACATGCAAACAGGTGCCGCCCGGCCGCTCGCGCGCGTCGATCAGTGTGACTTTCATGCCCCTGTCGGCGGCCAGGAAAGCCGCGGGATAGCCACCGGGTCCGGCGCCCAGGACGACAAGTCGTGTTTCGATGACGTCAGCCATGTTCTCCATCCAATCCGTTGTCTACTCCGATTCATTCATTCGTTAGGGCTTCTGCTACTTTGGGAGAGATCCGGAGGGGACGGCGTGGCGGCAAACGCACGACTTTACGATCCCCAACGGCATCGCGCGCTTGTGCATCTTTCACAATTGCACGAATATCGTAGCCGAATCGCGCTGCTCGACGCTCTCGTATCTCTCGGATTTCAGCAACAACGGGATCGGCTTGCATCGTGAACTCCAGTCTCATCAACCGATCAGTGTATCATACTCGGCGTGTGACCCAATCCAGAACCAAGTGATCGTATCTCCTTCCAATAGCCCCAAAGCCCGCCAGCCCAGACCGATACGAACGGAATAGACATTTTCCTGCCCGTGAATCCGTTTGAAGTGCAGGCTGGGGTGAGAGGGGTTGTCGCGCCATAGTCGATAACATCGGCGCGCCTGCTCCTTGACGGAATCAGGCAGCTTGGCAAAACAAGCCAGGAAGTCCGGCGTGAGTTGCGAGTTCACAGCTGATCGAAGCCTCCGCTCTGGACTCGTCCAGCCCGAATATCCTCGCGCGCCTTCGCGGCCATGCGCGCCAACTGATCCTGCGAGCGCGCGAAGCTCTCTTGCCAGCGCCGTTCGTCGGCGAGTTCGTCGAGGATCAATGCCGCAATCGCGTCTTGCTCCGGTTCCGGGAGTTTTTTGACTTCGCTGAGGGCTTGTTCCAGCAATTGTGTCATTGGTCGAATCCTCTTTGCGCCTGTTACAACAACATCATCAGCGGATTTTCCAGCAATTCCGCCAAGCGGCGCGTGAACCGCGCAGCGGCGGCGCCGTCAATAACGCGGTGATCATAGGACAGCGACAACGGCAACATCAACCGCGGCACGATCTGCCCGCCGCGCACCACCGGTTCCAACCGGCTGCGCGACAAGCCAAGGATCGCCACCTCCGGCCAGTTGACGATCGGAGTGAACGCGGTCCCACCGATGCCGCCGAGATTGGTGACAGTGAAGGTGCCGCCCTTCAGTTCGGACGAATCCAGTTTGCGCTCGCGGGCGCGCTGGGCGATCGCATTCAGCTCCTCGGCCAGCTCACGGACATGCTTCTTATCCACATCGCGCAGCACCGGCACCAGCAAGCCACCTTCGGTATCCACGGCCACGCCGAGATGGTAATAGCGCTTGAGAACCAGCCGGCCGCCGGCCAGGTCGAGGCTGGCGTTGAAGGCCGGAAACTCGCGCAAGGCGACGGCGCACGCCCGCAGCACAAACGCCGTCACCGTGAGTTTCGGTCCCTTGCCTTCGGACTGCTGCTTGCGAAATGCTTCCAAATCGGTGATGTCGGCAAGATCGTGCTGGGTGACATGCGGAATGAGGCTCCAGGCGAGGCTCATCTGCCGCGCCGTGGCCTTGCGCACGGCGCCGAGCGGTTGGGCTTCGATGGCTCCCCATTCCTCGAAGTTGGGCAAGGGCGGTGCTTGGACCGGCGAGACGCCGGTCCCACCGGGTATGGCCCCAGCGGAGGCGAGCTGGCGGACGTACTCTTTGATGTCCTCTTCGACGACGCGGCCATGGCGGCCGCTGCCATGCACTTGCCGCAGATCGACGCCCAGCTCGCGGGCCAGCCGGCGCGTGGCGGGTCCGGCGGGGACAATTTTCTCCTGCGCCGGCGGCGGCGCCGGCGAGGGGCGCTCAATGACCGAATGTTGCGGCTTGTGCAACGGCGGCACCGCGGCGGGCCGAGCGGGTGGCGACGGCGGAGCGGCCTTTACCGGCGCTTCGGGCTGCTTGGGCCTTGCTTGCGCTTCGGGCTGGTGGTCCCTTGCTTGCGCTACGGGCTGCTTCTCCCTTGCTTGCGCTTCGGGCTGGTCAGCTTTAGACGGTTCGCCGTTGCCGCTGTCGATGACACAATACACCTGGCCGATGTTGATTTGATCGCCGGGCTTGACGAGGATCTTGGTAACGCGGCCGGCCACCGGCGAAGGCACTTCCAACGCTGCTTTGTCCGCCTGCACTTCCAAGAGCGGCTGGTCCTTGGACACCACTTCGCCCGCGGACACCTTGACCGCGTTTACCTCGACGGTATCAACGTTCTCTTTAAGCGCTTGCAGCTTGATCTCACTCGCCATCGCGTTCCTCATAAGGCGAACGGCCGGCGTCAGCCGGCTGGTAAGGGCTTCAACCAGCCGGCTGACGCCGGCCGTTCGCCAAAAACTAGTTACGCCCGCATGGGGCTGATTTTTTCCGGGTTAATCTCGAACTTTTGAATCGCTTGCTGGACAACCGCCGGCTTGACGGCGCCGCGCTGAGCGAGCTGCCACAACGCCGCCACCGTGATGCACTCGGCGTCGATCTCGAAATGGCGTCGCAGGGCGGAGCGGGTGTCGCTACGGCCGAAGCCGTCGGTGCCCAGCGCGAACAGGCCGCCCGGCACCCAGCGGCTAATCATTTCAGGAATCTGACGCAGGTAATCGCTGGCCGCCAGGAAGACGCTGCTCTGCTCGCCGCCGAGGAGTTGTTGCAAGTAACTCCGCCGCGGCGGTTGCTCGGGATGCAGCATGTTCCAGCGCTCCGTCTCGAGGGCGTCGCGCCGTAATTCGCGGTAGCTCGTGGCGCTCCACACGTCGGCGCTGACACCGAAATGCTCGGCCAACAATTCTTGCGCCCGCAGCGTGTGCGGCAGAATCGGCCCGCTGCCGAACAGGTGGACCTTGGGGCCCTTGCTTGCGCTTCGGGCGGGTGAAGCCGTGCCCGCGCGGAACTTGTACAGCCCCTTGAGAATGCCGTCGTTCACATTCTCCGGCATCGCGGCCATCGGATAATTCTCGTTGTATAGCGTGATGTAATAGAAATGATCCTCGGTCACTTGCTCGTACATACGGCGGATGCCGTCGCGGAGGATGACGGCCAGCTCGTAGGCGTAGGCCGGATCGTAGCAAATCAGGTTCGGCACGGTCGAGGCTAAAAGATGGCTGTGGCCGTCCTCGTGTTGCAATCCTTCGCCGTTGAGCGTGGTCCGGCCGGCGGTGGCGCCCAGCAGGAAGCCGCGCGTGCGCATATCGGCGGCGGCCCAGATCAAATCGCCGATGCGCTGGAAGCCGAACATCGAATAGTAGATGAAGAACGGGATGGTCGGCACGCCGTGCGTGGCGTAGGCGGTGCCGGCCGCGATGAACGACGACATCGAGCCGGCCTCGGTGATCCCCTCTTCGAGCAACTGGCCGTTCTGTGCTTCGCGGTAGGCGGCTGCCTGATACTGGGCGTCCACCGGCTCATAGAGCTGGCCGACGTTGGAATAAATCTTGTACTTCGAGAAAAAGCCGTCCATGCCGAACGTGCGCGCCTCATCCGGGATGATCGGCACGATCCACTTGCCCAGCTCTTTGTCCTTGAGCAAGCGATCCAGCATGTCCACGAAGGCGATGGTCGTGGACAACTCCTTGTTGCCGCTGCCTTTGGTATAGTTCTGCACGAACTCGACGGCGGGCGCCTTGAGCGGCGGGCATTCGACCTTGCGGACCGGCAGGTAGCCGCCCAGTTCCTTGCGCCGTTTGCGCAGATATTTCAGCTCGGTCGTGTCCTCCGGCGGCTTGTAGAAGCCGACCTTGTTGACTGTCTCGTCGGAGACGCTCAGGCCGAAACGATTGCGGAACTCCAGGAGATACTTGGCATCGAATTTCTTGATCTGGTGGGCGACGTTTTTGCCCTCGCCGGCCTCGCCTAGGCCGTAGCCCTTGACGGTGTGAGCGAGGATGACCGTCGGCTGGCCGCGATGCTCCACCGCCGCCCGGTAGGCCGCATAGACCTTGACCGGATCATGGCCGCCACGCTTGAGCTTGGTCAGCTGATCGTCGGATAGGTTCTCGACCAGTTTGAGCAATTCCGGATATTTGCCGAAAAACTGCTCGCGGATGTAGGCGCCGCTTTCGACGGTGTATTTCTGATATTCGCCATCCACGACCTCGCCCATGCGTTGCACCAAGAGGCCGGACTTGTCGCGCTCCAGGAGGGTGTCCCAATCGCTGCCCCAGATAACCTTGATGCAGTTCCAGCCCGCGCCGCGGAAGGCCGCCTCCAGCTCCTGGATAATCTTGCCGTTGCCGCGTACCGGGCCGTCGAGGCGCTGCAAGTTGCAGTTGACCACCCAGATGAGGTTGTCGAGCTTCTCGCGCGAGGCCAGTGTGATCGCGCCCAGTGTCTCCGGCTCATCGCATTCGCCGTCGCCGAGGAAGGCCCAGACTTTTTGCCCCGACGTCTTTTTCAGGCCGCGATGCTCCAGGTAGCGATTGAACCGCGCCTGATAAATGCTCATGATCGGGCCGAGTCCCATCGACACCGTGGGATACTGCCAAAAGTGCGGCATCAGCCAGGGGTGTGGATACGACGACAAGCCACCGCCGTCGTGCAATTCGCGGCGAAAATTGTACAGCTGCGCCTCGCTGAGCCGGCCTTCCAAAAACGCGCGGGAGTAGAAACCGGGCGAGGCGTGCCCCTGGAAATACACCTGGTCCGGCCCTTCGGGATGGTCCGGCCCCTTGAAGAAATGGTTAAAGCCGACTTCGTACAGGGTCGCCGACGACGCGAAGGTGGCGATGTGGCCGCCGATGGTCGAATCTTGCTTGTTGGCGTGAACGACCATGGCCATGGCGTTCCAGCGGATCAGGCTCTTGATGCGTCGTTCCAGCTCACGATTGCCGGGAAAAAGTGGTTGCCGCGACAGCGGGATGGTGTTGATGTAAGGTGTATTGGCGGTGAAGGGGATTTCGACGCCGCTGCGAACGGCCTTGTTTTTCAGTTGACTGAGCAGGAATTGGCCACGCTCCTCGCCGCTGCTCTGCAAGACGGCGTCGAGCGCGTCAAGCCATTCCCGGGTTTCGACCGGATCGACGTCGCGCACGCCGTCGCGCAGCGCGGTCTCGTAGTGGCCGTTGCTTCCATTCGTATGCGTGCCGTTCTCGCCGTTCCCACCCTGGACGCTCGTCTCGGTGGGACCGGCTTCGCGCCGGTCCATGTTTCGGCTGCTCCCTCGGATACTATCTGCCATAATGCTGCTCCCACACGATTTCGTTTTTTCTTCTATCGACTATTCTAGTGGGATTGGCTTTGCGGAATAGGTGAAGTTCCGGCGCGCTGGTTCGCTTGCTTCGGAGAAGCGCCGAGCGGCGGCTCAGCTTCCGCGAAGCGTTCCTAACCGAAAATTAAGCTTTTTTCCCTACGCAAAGCAGATTATTACAACTTTGTTAGCTCCCCTTTTGCTGCTTGACTAGTCTCTCATTATTTCTCATAGTGAATCAACAGTAAGGGACATTTACTGCTGACAACGCCTTGTCACTACTCAGGCTAATCGCAGAGCCGGAGTCTTGCGGGTTCTTTCAGCGGCGTTTCGTTTGTCCCACCGCCCATTCACCTTTTTGAGGTTTACCATGTTCTCAACGACTCGCGTTCTGAAGGTCGCGTATCTCCTCGTTCTGGGGATTGCCGTCGTTTTGCTCTCTTTTTCCTCGCAAGTTCGGGGACAACGCGCCATGATGGCTCCCATGGCGCCGCGAATGATGCCGACGCCGCCCATGGGAGGCTTCATGCAGTCGTACATGATGGCGAACAGGATGCTCATGATGGCTGGATCGAGCGGCATGATGATGGGCGGCATGATGGGAATGATGGGCATGCGTGGCATGGGCGGCGGCATGATGGGAATGATGGGCATGGGCGGCATGATGATGGGCGGCATGATGGGCATGGGTGGTATGGGCATGCGCGGCGGCATGATGGGCATGGGCGGCGGCATGATGGGCATGATGGGAATGCGCGGCATGATGATGGGGATGATGGGCATGGGCGGTATGATGTTCGTCGGCGGCGGCTTCTCCGGCAGCTTTAACGGCTCGCTCGGCATGCTGGGCGCCACCCAGGCCATCGGCCTGATCAATCTCATCACCC
>DASRBG010000138.1:0-12844 GCA_035653735.1 Gemmataceae bacterium | reverse complement strand
GACCTCCAGGCTAGGGGCGGCGATAGAGGCGCGGCACAGCATGCCGTAGGTGCCCCAGGGCAATCTTCGCGAAAACCAGCCGAGCGCCTCATCATCGAGCTCGCGCATGGCATGGCCGGCCAGCGTCTCGAACTGGCTTGCGGTGATCCGTGCATCCGGCGCGTTGAGAATGTCCGCCGGCACCTGCGCTCGGATCAGCGCGTGCCCCGGATCGCGGCCATAGCGTGCGTAGGCGGCGACCACGCCCTGCGCGAAGGCCGCCGGCGTCATGGCGCGGCGGGGAGTTGCCGAGGAGGTTCGAAAACGCATGCGAGACTCTGTCCAACTATGGCGGGAAATGCAACCTTTTCGACCGGCGGAATGCCGGGACGACGCTAGG
Source organism: Gemmataceae bacterium (assembly GCA_035653735.1). Taxonomy (GTDB): domain Bacteria; phylum Planctomycetota; class Planctomycetia; order Gemmatales; family Gemmataceae; genus JAJPHU01. The sequence continues at coordinate 12,465 of DASRBG010000138.1, read as the reverse complement.
TTCGTAGCCCAAGCGAAGAACGGAAAAGGCCGATGAACATCCCCAGCATCGATTTCGATCTTGGCGAGGACATCGCCATGCTGCGTGACTCCGTGCGCGCCTTCGTCAAGGCCGAGATCACCCCACGCGCCGCCGAGATCGAGAAGGCCAATCTGTATCCGCCCGACCTCTGGAAGAGGATGGGCACGTTCGGCCTGCTCGGCCTGACCGTGCCGGACGAGTTCGGCGGCTCCAACATGGGCTATCTCGCCCATATCGTGGCGCTGGAAGAGATCAGCCGCGGCTCGGCCGCGGTCGGGCTGTCCTACGGGGCCCATTCCAACCTCTGCGTCAATCAGATACGCCGCAACGGCAATGATGAGCAGCGCGCCCGCTATCTGCCGAAATTGATTTCCGGCGAGCATGTCGGCGCGCTTGCGATGTCCGAGTCGGGTGCCGGCTCAGACGTAGTGTCGATGAAGCTGCGCGCGGACAGGCGCGGAGATCACTACTTTCTCAACGGTTCCAAGATGTGGATCACTAACGGCGGCGATGCCGAAGTGCTGGTGGTCTATGCCAAGACCGATCCGGAAGCAGGGCCTCGCGGCATGACGGCTTTCATCGTTGAAAAGGGCTTCAAGGGCTTCACCTACGGCCAGCATCTCGACAAGCTCGGCATGCGCGGCTCCAACACCTACCCCCTGTTCTTCGACGAGTGCGAGGTACCCGTGGAGAACGTGCTTGGCAGGGTCGGCGAGGGCGTCAAGGTGCTGATGTCCGGTCTCGATTATGAGCGTGCGGTGCTGTCGGGCGGCCCGCTCGGCATCATGGCGGCCTGCATGGACGCGGTCGTGCCGTACATGCACGAGCGCAAGCAGTTCGGTCAGCCGATCGGAGAGTTCCAGCTCATGCAGGGTAAGCTCGCCGACATGTATTCGACCTGGCAGGCTAGCCGCGCCTATGTCTACGCCGTCGGCCGGGCCTGCGACCGCGGCTCACATGCCCGCACGCTGCGCAAGGACGCGGCGGCTGCCATCCTCTACTCCGCGGAGAAGGCGACGTGGATGGCGGGCGAGGCGATCTAGGCACTCGGCGGGGTCGGCTATACGTCCGAATTTCCAGTGGGCCGACTCTGGCGCGACGCTAAGCTCTATGAGATTGGCGCCGGCACCTCGGAAGTGCGGCGCATGCTGATCGGCCGCGAACTGATGGCCGAGACCGCCTGAACTTGAACTGGAAGTCGCTGCCGAAATGGGCCACAGCGCATCGGGGTGGTTTCACAAAGTTGTGCGGACAGAGCACCTCGCAAATCGCATCGACGACGTCGTAAGGCAGCTCCTCGGCTGTGCTCCGAGCGCGCGTGCCGAAGCCGAGAAGCTGGGTCGGCGCTGTCGCGGGGCACCCTATCGACGAGGTCCTGCGAGGTGAGACGACACGACTAGTCGCCGACATGCGCGCAAGCGACGAGGCGCGCGAGGGCCTCGCGACATTGCTCGAAAAACGCAAGCTTTCCCGAAGCATTCATTGACAGAGCCCGTCCGCACGCACCGCTTCCTCTGCCCGCTGATCGCCAATCGCGGCTAGATCGCATGCCGTGTGATCCGCTTGAACGCGTTCGCGCGAAGCGAAAGCCATCGTGGACGCGACAGTTAGTAGATCAATCGGAGGTGCGCAGTTAAGTTGATGCCGGTCGGGGTTGTTCAACAGCGCCGACTGCGGATCTTGTAAGACGCAGACCTTTGCAGATGCTCCATCGAGCCTCGCTTGAATGGGCAGCTCCACGAAATCAGTGGTTCTGCTGCGGGGCGGCGCGCGAGCTTCGCCAGTCAGTATCGGCTCTGCATTCGACAACGAACGTGCCGACAGGTGCTTAGTCCAACCAGACGAATGTCGTAGCCATCGCCAATATCAGGGCGAATACGATGAACCCCGTCGCGTTGACATCGAACTCCACCTGCCTGCCGAGAATTTGGCGTTTCGCGAATGGCGGATAGCCATTGTCGTCATAGAACGCACCTCCGAAGCGGCGGACCGAAGCGGCAGCCAGAAAGAAGCCCAGTATGATCGCGCCGAGAAGGGTGCAGGCGACGTAAAGCCGCTCGACTGGCAATGGTCCCGCAGACCAAATCAGAAAGAGCGAGACGGTGCCGAGCAGCCCATAGCTGCAAACCTGCCACACGACATAAAAGCGGGCGTGCGGCGTCCACCTGGGGTTCGTAGCATGTGTCTTGTTCAAATCCGCAAGAAGAGGCGCTCCGGTGATCATTACGGCTGCAAGTGTCACGGCAATACGAGCAAGCAGGTGTTCTGGCATCAACCTCTCCTAGGGAATCTGCGGTTGCCGGGGTGATCCGATGACTTGTCCGCGCGTCGATCCAAGTCAGCTGCCGCTCGGGGCCACATCAACACGCGCATCGTTGTTTCTCTCCCAAAGAAACATTTTGAGACCGTCTCAGTTTGAGAAACAATCTCAGGTAATACCACGAGTGTCAAGACCAGGACGGCCAGGCAGGACGTCCGAAGGCGGGCTTCCGCCTTGCCAGACACCGTGAATATCAGCAGTCTGGCGCGCTATCGAAGCGAGCGCCGCATGATAGGATCACGATCCTCCGCAATCGCGTTGGGACCGTTGCCGTGGGATAGGGCACGGCGGCGTCGCAGTGGTTTTGGAATTTGTCCGTGGCGAGGGAAGCAAGTCTGGAAATGAACGGAAATCCGTCAAGCCCCGCACGGGGCAACGGCAAACGGGAGAGGACCAGGCTCGCGCTGATCGAGGCGGCCCGCGAACTCATCGCCAGGAATGGAATGGAAAATCTTTCCGTTCTGGATATCACGCAGCATTTGGGCGTCAGCAATGGAATCTTCTACTATCACTTTCAGAACAAGGACGAGCTGTTGGAGGTTCTCGGCCGAACGGTGGTGCTCGATCTAGTGCAAGACATCGGATCGGTCGTGCGCAACGATCCGGCCGAAAGGGTTGCCCGCGGCCCGCTCGTCATCCTCCAACATGCAGATCGCCATCCCGAACAGCTCGCGATCATCCTGAGGGTGATCGAAGACCCGGAGGGCCAACACGCGGATTTAGGGAATGAATTGCAGGATGAGATTCGGGCGGGGTTGAGAAAAAAGCGCTTTGCCGTGGAAGACCCGACCACCGCAATGCGATTTTGTCGCAGTCTCGTTGGTGCTGCGGTCAGACTTCGTCTCGAGGGAAGCACCGACAGACGGCTCGCCCTGAAGACAGCCACTCAGACCCTCATGATGCTTGGAATAGGTGCCGCCGAAGCCCGGGCGATCGCCCGCCGCGAACTCGTGCTCTTGTCGCGTGAGCAGACGAACATACGGGCCATCTAGTCGGACCAGTCGGGGACCATAACGGAGGTGGAGCACTTCGTTGCCGCGCCGTCGTCTATTCGGCCGCGACGAACAAGTCCAGCTCCGGCTTCTCATTCGGATCATTGCAGTGCCGGTCGAAATCGGTCATCCCTTCCTCTCGCAATATCTCCTCATCCAGCACGAAATGGCCGGTATAGCGGCGTGCGTCGCGGCAGAAGATGGCGTAGGCTGCGTCGGCCATAATTTCGGGCTTTCGCGCGCGCTTCATCGACTTTGTGTTGCTCAAAGCAAACGCTACGGCCGCCCCAGCATTTCTCTTTGCCTGCCTAGGAGTGGATGGTCTGACGAAGCACCGCCTTCAGAACCTTGCCATTCGCATTTCGAGGCAAGGGGGCTTTGTGCAAGGTCACCGCTTCGGGTACCTTGTAGTCGGCCAGCCGATCGGCGCAGAACTCCCTGATCCTGTCAGCACCGAGAGCGCTGTTGTCGGGTACCACGACAATCGCGTGTACGCGCTGTCCGAGCACGGGATCGTCGCGGCCGATGACGGCACATTCCAGAACCCCTTCGAGGCTGGCAATGACGTTTTCGACTTCGGCACTGAATATCTTGAAGCCGCCACGGTTGATCATGTCTTTCTTGCGGTCGAATACGCGAACGAAGCCGCTGGCGTCCATCGATCCGATATCGCCTGACCGCCAGAAGCCATCCACGAATTCGCTTCGGTTGGCCTCGGGACGTTGCCAATAGCCGGGCACCACCATGGGTCCTGCTATCCAAAGTTCGCCTGGCGTGCCCCTGGGTACTTCTATGCCGTTGTCATCCACGATCGTGATCTCGCCGCACGGCACGGTCATTCCCACGCTCTCGAAGTGATCGCGCCATTGCGTCCTTGGCATGATAGTCGCAGGGGATGTCGTCTCGGTCGCTCCATACGCGTTCAGGAGCTGCAGGTGCGGCAGCTTCTCGGCCAGCATTTCGATCGTAGCGATCGGCATTGGAGCCCCGCCAAAACAGCCGATTCGCCAGCAACCCAAATCATGCGCCAGCAACTCCGGCGACATCGCGCAGAGCGTGTAGATTGTGGGAACGAGGATCGAATAGGTAATCTTCTCGCGGCTTGCCAGCGCCAGGAAATCTGCAGTCTTGTAAGGTTGCTGCATCAATACGACGCTGCCGCCGACGATGATCGTCGAAAACGCGACACCGACCAGTCCAGTCACGTGCGATAACGGCACCGCAACGAGGCCTCGGTCTGTCTCCGTAAGCCCGAAGCGGCGGGCGAAGCTGAGGGCGGAGTGGATGATCCCGAGATGCGTCAGCTGCGCCCCCTTGGGTTGGCCGGTCGTTCCGGACGTGTACAAGATCACGGCGGTATCTTCTTCGCCGAGATCTGTCGCGCGACCCATCCGTTCCTCCGCCGCGAGCAACGCGGCAAATGGACTCGCTCCTTCCACGGCGCCGCGCACGGCGAATCTGTGCGCAAGCGCGGGCGTGTCGGGATCGGCCGGAAGGACATCGGCGAGCGAGGACTCGAATATCAGGACCTTTGCCGCGCAGTCATTTAGCTGGAACGTCAGCTCGGCCTGCCGCTGACGTGTGCCGAGGGGAACGACGATGGCACCGAGCCGGTTGCACGCGAGGACGCATACGAGAAATTCCCAACAATTTGCGAGAAAAAGCGCGACGCGATCGCCGTGCTCGACGTCCAGCCGGCGAAGACCTGCGCCGGCTCTCCCGACCAGCTCGTCCAGCTCGCGGTAGCTGATGCTGCGATCCTCCACGATGGCCTCTCTATCCGGAAATCGGGCGACCAACTTGTCGAACATCTCTCCCAGGGTCGCTGGTCGCTCGGAAAAACAGCGCATCTTGCGGCCCTCGTAATGCACCTCGTCTCTGAGAGAGCCCCCCAGTCTACTTTCACCCAAGGTCTCCGCCGGCAGGTCTGCCATCCTGCACTCCTGTTCTTCAGGGTCCAACCGCGATCATGCGTTCAAGAGCGAGCTAATTCGATGCGTTTGCTGCGGCTTGTGATCCTGGATCACTGGCCGGCGGCAGGTAGCGGGATTTGCTACGTGTCCATCGCTGCTTGACCGTTCGAATTTTCCGGGCAAGTGCTGAGGTTCGCCGGAATGGCCGTCAGCAGTTCGGCCTCGTGTTCGTGAATGGTGATGGCAAAGTCGAAGATCTCGTCGCTCTTGGGCTCAGGCACGAGCAGGCTGACATGGCGCTCCAGATCATTCGAGGCGTTGAAGTTGCGATGCACGACGCCTGCGGGCAGAAAGACCAGCGTGTCGGCACGCGCAACAAATCGCGCGCGGCCGATGTCGACGGTCATCTTGCCTTCTTGGATGAAATATATCTGGGAAAAGGCGTGGATGTGCCAATCAGGACTTCCCGCGCCGGGTTGGACTTGGAGTACGTTCGCGCGCATTGTATGCGCACCCTGGGCGCGGTCTATCAGGCTTTGGTAGGCAAATCCCGCGCCCTCGAACTTGGACTGGTCGACATGCATCACCTTGAACTCGGACCCGGTTGCGCCTCCAGTGCCCGCTGTCAACTCCGTCTCGATTTCGGCCCATAGGGTGGCGGCATCTCCGGCAAATGCGCCGCTGCAGCCAGCCGGAATGAAAGCGAGTTCGCCGGTCGCTGCGGGCAAGGCGACCCCGCCTTGCACGAGGTGCGCGGTGCCCCGCAGGACGAGCGCGAAACGTTCGCTCGTCTCGGAAACGCGGGGCACGGCTTCGCCACCGCCGCGCGACAGTCGCACGGTCACGCCCGCACCGTCGCCTGGCGCCAGCAGCCAGTCGCCGCAGGTTCCGGGCTCGAGTGCATCCAGGTCGTAAGGGCGAAGATAACGCATATGAAACTCCCATGACGTTCTGAGCTGGGTCGGCGCAATCGACGGGGGGGCGGGGCATTCCCGCCCGGCCTCGTTGTGCACGTGATTGCGCGTTCGGCCTCAGGTTTGAATATTCGTTGCGATGTAACTCGTGGTCGCCGTCGTGGACGTGCGACCTCGCGCCGGTCACGCCCGACGGCGAGATCCGCTTCAACGCATGCCGGAGACCTCGTGGTTTGGCGGCGTGTGGCCGATCCCGAGAATCGCTTCGGCTTCACGCTCGACGTCGTAGTTGACGATCCAGTCCACCGGACTCATGCGGTCGGGGCGCGTTTCACCGGGGGAAAGCACCATCGCTTCGTGCATGAACTGGGCATTGCGCAGGGAGAGCTGTTGCACTTCGGTTGCTCGTCCAAGCCGCAATCGTCCGTAAAGTTCCAGCCGATCCTCAACCGTCTCGCGCGTTGCGCCATCGAGCAGCACGGCCAGAGCGAACCCATCCTCCAGCGCCTGTCCCGCGCCTTGGCCGGCATTTATCAGCATCGGGTGCGCAGCGTCGCCCAGCAGCGCGACCCGGCCATTGACGATGCGTGGTAACGGATTTCGGAAGTAGAGGCCCCAGCGGAAGGTTTCCCCAACCTTGTCGATGATCCTTCGCAGCACCGGATCCCAGCCCGCATACTCGCGCGATAGGGCCTCCTTGCTTCCGGTCTTGAACCAGGACTCTTCTGGCAACCCTTCGGTGGGCACGACGCCGACGAAGTTGACCAAGCGGCCGCCCGAAATCGGGAACGCGACGAAATATTTCTTTCTGTCGGTCCACAACGTGCCGGCTTCCAACCGCTCGTTGCCGTCGTTGGACACAAGCCCGCGATAAGCTGCCAGATTGGAATAGACCGGCGGGCCTCCGACGACGACCGCGTCGATCGCAACGGAATGAATGCCGTCTGCGCCGATCACGACGTCGAACGCATGGCGTTCGCCGTTCTCGAGGTGAACGCTCACCTCCCACCCATTCTGCTCCAGTCCGATGCATCGGCTGCCGAGCCGGACGCGGTGCGGCTCGACGATCGATATGATGGTCGCCAGCAGCTCGGCGCGATGAACGTAATAACCGAGCGTGTCGTCGTAGCTCGATGCAGACGGTACATAATGCAGTATCGTGCCGGACGAATCGCGGATCGGATTGTTGCCGACGGGCCAGCCGATTTCATGAAGGATCTTGCCGAGGCCAAGACGCCTCAGAAGTCTGACGCTGTTGGGCCATGTCGCAATGCCGGCGCCGACCTCGCGAATCTCGGCGGCCTGTTCAAACACGGTCACATCCAGTCCGCGACGTGTCATGGCGGCGGCCGCGGCGGCCCCGCCGATGCCGAGCCCAATGATTCCGATCTTCAAGCTCATCTTAAGCCTCGCGCCGATGGGGTAAGGGACTGAGCGTCCGGCGTCGATACTTCCGATCCGATGGCCTTTCTTCCGACTACTTTGCCGCAAAGCTGGCTCAGCATGCCGATCGCTTTGGCCAGGGCCTCCTCATCGCTACCCTCGACGTGAGCCAGCACGTGTCCGTCTGGACGCACCAGCAGCAGCGCGGGTCGGTCCAGTCCGGCAAGCGTCAGCCAATCGCGGGGAAAACCCGCCTCGGGGCTCACCCCAATGACTTGCAGAGGAACGTTGAAAAATGCCGCGATCGCCCGTTGCTTCAAGTCCTGGTTGCCGTTCGCGACGAAGAGGGTGAAGCTTTCCGGGGAGAGCAGATCGAGGACGGAGCGAACGCCCGGCTCCGGCCCAAGCCACCCATGCGGCAGACGGTCACCGGGCGCGGCCCGCGGAACATAAGTGTTTGGAGCGGGAGGAGCAGGACGGCTCAGATCGTATGAGAAGCCGAGATGCAGACCGAGATGATTGTCGAAGGTGACGGAATTGGCTGCGATCGCTTCTTGCAGCTCCTTCGCGAGGTCCTCCGGAATGTTGGTGCTCTCATGGCGTGCCGCCGCGGCGAGCGCCGCCACGAGGCGAGGGGCCGTGAGCATGTTGGCGAGGCTGCGCTCGGAATTCGCGATCGCGATAGGGCGCCGCTCGCGCCCATAGCTATCGAGCAGCGGGTCGTCGGCCCAGCCTTCCATGACCCCCGCCAGCTTCCATGCCAGATTGTGGGCATCCTGAAGGCCGGTGTTCAGGCCGAGCCCCCCGGAGGGAGGAAACCGATGAGCAGCATCGCCGAGGAGGAACACGTTTCCTTTGCGATATTGCGTCGCCACCTGAGCCGTCATCGTCCACGGCACGACGCGCTTGATTTCGAACTCCGCGTTTGTGCCGATTGCTCGCCGAATGATGCGGCTCGCTTCCTCGGGGGTCGCCGGCAGCGCATCCAGCGGATTGAAGCCATCGAATCTCAGGAAGACCCAATTGTGGTCGATATCGTGCGCGATGAGAGCGCCCGCAACTTCGGTATTGATGACCCAATAGATCATCGCCGTTCGCTCGCCCACCACGTGCCGGAGATTCGCATGAAAATGGATCGTCAAGCACGAGTGGACCGCTGCCTCGCCCTCCATCGGGATGTCAAGCGCGGTCCGAACCGCACTGCCGGCGCCGTCGCATGCCAACACGTAGCGACTCTCGATGATCTCGGTCGTGCCCCCGCGTTCCAGTGTCGACCGGCACAGACCATTCCGTTGCTCAACGCCGCGCCAAACGCTGCCTCGCTGTAAGTTGACGCGCGGCTCGGCTGCGATCCGTTCGCCGAGTATTCGCTCCAGGGTGGGCTGAGGCAGATTCATGAGCGGCAGGGGTGTCACTTCGCGAACGGCGTCGTCCTGCCGCTCGAACGGCACCGCCCCAAATTCTCGCCCCTTCAGAGACGTCTTGAAACGAACGACTCTGCTGTCATCGAGACGGGTTGCGAGCCGACGCATGAGGTCGACGTCCAGGCCGGCGGCGCGAAAGATTTCCAGGGTCCTGGAGTTGAGGACGTGTGCTTTGGGCGCGTCCAAGGGCGAGGCGTAACGCTCGACAACGGTCGAGGAGCATCCGTGTCGCGCCAAAAGCAGCGCTGTGAACAGGCCGACCGGGCCTCCTCCAACGATCAGTACGTCCTTTTGATCACTCTCGCCCATAAGCGTCTTCCCCCTGCTGAGCTTGGCTCTTTGTTCTGACCGCCGTTCTGACCGCCCTCGGACAGTGTGGCGGCGGTCGATCTTGGGCTGGACAATACAAACGTTTGAAGGTATGTCTAGCGAAAAATAGGTAAAAATCCGATCGTTATATAACCATCATTGGCGTAGAGCGGTCCAGTTTTGGGAGGCAGCCAGAGTGAGTAAGCAAACGTTTGCAGTATGGAGCTGGTCAGGCCCAATGCCGCCGCGCGGTTCTGCCGTGATCTGGCGGGAGCGCCGCCTGGCTTCCTCGATCCCGGGCAAGTCGGAACATGTGCTCGGCGCGTGCCATCCGCGGGCGCGCGCAAATGGTTCGGCCATTTGCGTGGGAGTTCGGTGCGTTCGAGGCCGGTCGGCGGGGAGTTCATCATGACCTTCGAAGATCTTCTCGATCATCTCGACCGGCCTGGGATCGATAGCGACCCGGACCGTGACATCATCCGCTGCAAGCCCGGGCTGACCCTGGATGAAGCGCTCGCCCTCCAAATCGGCGTCAAGCGGCGGCGGGCTGCCGCGGGTGACCGCATCGTAGGCCATCAGGCCTCGTTCACGTCCAGACCCATGCAGGCCATGTTTCCCGATGCCCCGGTGCCCATGGTCGGGACGTTGCTGGCGTCACTCGTGCGGGACAACGGCGCGACCGTGACACTCGACGCAGACCAATGTTTCGTCGAAAGCGAGATCGCCGTCTTGTTGGACCGTGACCTGGAAGGGCCGGACCTCACCAACACGGAGGTGCTTGCCGCGGTTGCCGGCTTCCTTCCGGCCATCGAAGTGGCGCCACTCCGCCCGGGAGTGCGCGAGGGCAAGTATAGTTGGGCCCATATGGTTGCCGTCCAAAAGGCGGTGGGCGGCTACGTCGTGCTGGGGCCCCGCCTCACTCCGCCTCACCTTGTCGACGTCAGCCTCGAAGGCGCGCTCGTCAGCATCGACGGTGAAAGGCGGGCGGGAGCCATCGGTTTCGAAGCCTTGGGCAATCCATTGACTGTGGTTGCCAGTGTTGCGCGCAAGCTCCACGCCGTCGGCGAAAAACTCCATGCGGGGCAAATCGTGATCACGGGGTCATTGCCGCCGCCGCAACCGATCAACCGATCCACTCGGGATGCCGCCGTGCAGTTCACGACGCTGGGTACGGTGTCCGTGAGATTTTCAGAATCGCCTCGGGGATGACTTTTGAGCGACCGAAGTGCGCGCGGGAGAATGATGTGACCGAAATCGATGAAGCGAGGGGCGGCTCAGTGCGCGAACGCGAGCGGCCGGTAACGATCAAGGACGTCGCTGCGCATCTCGGTGTCTCCTATTCGGCAGTTTCTCGCGCGCTCAGCAACCATCATCACACCAGCGCGGAACTGAAGGAACGCGTTCAGAGGGCGGTCGAGCAGCTCGGCTATGAACCACATGCCGGCGCAAGAATGATGCATCAATCGAGCAGCCGGATGATCGGCCTCGTCATTCCCGACATCACGAACCAGATCTTCACAGCGTCCGCCGCGGTGATCGAGGAAATTTGCCGGCGGGAAGGCTATCAGCTCATCCTGTCGGTGTCGGGACGCGATCCAACGATCGAATACGAGCAACTGCGCCTGCTTCGACAGAGTCGCGTTGCCGGAATCATAATTGCGCCATGCGGCGACAGTTTGCCTGAAACGCACCGGCTGCTCGGTGCCTTGCCGGTCGTGCAACTCGGGCGCCGCAATGTCGAACTCGCCGCGCCGACGGTAACGGTCGGAGATCACAAGGCGGCGCAAGCGGCCGTGCTTCATCTTACGCAGCTTGGACATCGCCGCATCGCGATCATCGGTGGGCAGCTTGGACTCGTCAACAGCAAGAGCCGGCTGGATGGCGCTCGTGGCGGTCTGGCAGAGGCCGGCGTAGAGATATCAACTTCGCTCGTTCTGACCGGGCCGATGACTGCCGAATTCGGCAGGGCCGCCATGATACGCCTCTGGAGCGGGTCCGAGCCGCCGACCGCGGCGCTAGTGCTCAATTCGGTCCAGACATTGGGCGTCGTGGAAGCCATACATCAGATGAGAATCGACGTTCCGGGCCGCCTGTCGGTGGTCGGCTTCGGCGATCCAGAGTGGTTTCATCTGTGGGGCCCGGGTCTCACAACGGTGAGTCTGCCGGTCCACGACCTCGCCGAAGCGGCTGCTTCGCTTCTCATGAGCCAGATCTCTCAGCGCGGCACGAAAGCTGATCCCGCACTGGAGATGTCTCTTGACACGAGCTTGATCGTGCGCGGCAGCACGGCGGCACCGAGGTCATAGCGAGAGCCGATCGAAGCCAGGGAGAACGTCTTGACGATTGGTAAGCGCGAATGAAGAACGGCAGAGCGGCATTGCCCAGGATGGAATGAGATTTTCCTGAAAGGTCCGCGCAACAAGAACAAACGGACTAGAGACTGCGGAGGTATCATGACCAACACGAACGCCCGGCTTTCAGAGTACGACGTGCCGGCGTCCCCCGGCGCAAGCTCGCCGAACGATCCAGTATTCGATCGCATTCCGAAAGCCGAACTCGAACGGCGATGGGCTCTTGTGCGTCGTCACATGGCCGAGCATGACCTCGACGTCCTGATCGCTGGCGGCTTCGATGACAGCTTATCCGGGTATGTTCGATGGTTCTGTGACTTCGGATCACAAGCCTATATGAAAATCGTGCTCTTCTTTCGCGAAGGGCCCATGACGACGATCGAACACGGCGCTCTTGGGGGACATCGCGAGCCTTCGCCCGATAGCCCGGGAGTGGCGGCGATATGCACGACTGCCAGTTTCAAATCGATTGCGGCCACGTTCACGTATGAGGCGGAGATTGCCGTCACCGAACTGAAGCGGAGAGGGCTCAAACACATCGGGCTGCTGCGTCCCGGCGGCCTGCCGTACGCGTTGGTCGATCACCTGCAACGTTCATTGCCGAATGTGAAGGTGAGCGACCAGACCGATGCGCTCGACCGATTGAAGGCAATCAAGGGGCCGGCGGAACTGGACAGCCTGCGGCAGGCGTGCCGTCTCCAGGACGAGGTTTTCGCGAAGGTCCTCGATGCCGTTCGGCCCGGTGTGCGCGAGGTCGAACTGCTGGCTTTGGCCGAACACGAACTGCGCCTGAGAGGCGCGATCGACGGCACGATGTTGAGCGGTTCGGCGCCGCGCG
>DASRBG010000137.1:0-19302 GCA_035653735.1 Gemmataceae bacterium | reverse complement strand
CCTCGCCAAGCTTGCGCTCGAATTCGCTGACGCGCGGATCCTGTGGGGTACCCCGATCGAGCAATGCCGCGAGGCCTCGGAGGTAAGCCGAGAAGGTCGTATAGAGGCGAGACCGGGGCTGCGGGGCGTAGAACACATACTCCTCCTGTTCGAGGCTTAGGCCGCCGTACGCTGCGGGCTTCCGGAACTGGCCGTGCCCCGTTTGGCCGAAACCGGCTGGATATCGGCCAGCTCGGGGATCGCCTCGGCCATCACGTCTTCGCGGGCGAAACGATGATACCTCATTTGCCCCTTAAACGGCTCACGTCGCATCTTCGACCACAGCCGCAGGAGCGCGATAACGTTCCAGGCGGCTTTCTTGATCACGACCGCTTTGGGTGGCCTGACCTCGATGTGCTCTACCGGCACTTCTACGATGCGCAGACTTGCGCGCACGGCGCGGAGGACGATTTCGGTATCGTACTGACCGCGATCGGACGTGCTGACGTCAATGATGGGCTTCAACGCCTCCAGTCTCATCAGCTTTGGACCGTGCGTTTCCGTTCCGGTGAAGTCGAACAGCAACTGCAAGAGCGCATTGAGCCCCCAAGAGAGCACGTAGCGAACCAAGGGCTGCTGGTTGAGCGTCGGATCAGAACGCTTGGATGCGATGAAGAGGTCATAACGGGCGCGGTACCGCCAGGCCCAGGTCAGAAAGGGTACGTCCCATTGCTCGACATCAATATTGTGCGCGTATTCGGTATCCACCGCTGACAGGCCGGTACGCACCGCCGCCCCGTAGTTGGGCCTTGGGCAGTGCAACATTTGCGTCCGCGGCAGCAGCTTTTTGATTTCCTGGATAGCCAGTGGGGTCGAATCCGTGCTGCCGTTGTCCACCAGGATGTATTTCCAGCGCTCCTCGCCGACCACGCGATTCAACGCCCGTGCATAGGACATCAAATTGGTCTGAAGAATGCGCTCTTCGTTGTAAACGGGTACGACGACCGACAACAAAGGTTCAGGCATGTCCATCAAAGAGTTCCCATGACGCAGTCACGCGCCCGGCCGCGGCCAGCTTCGAGCCAGCACTGGCCCGGCCCGGGTCGATACGTTTAGGGCCGGAGCGGGTCAAGTGGCCATTTCCCAAGCAAGGAACCGGACGAGCCGAAATCGAACAAAACTGCCGGAATCGCTGCGTCGGCAGGGTCCATCTCTCTGGCTCGACCTGCAATGGGGTACCGTGATAGACGGATGCCGCACAGTATGATTCCTGGCGGCGAAGAAGGGTGAGATGAGAGTTCTGGTCCTCGGGGGCGACGGTTTTTGCGGGTGGCCGACTGCGCTGCACCTCTCCGCTACCGGCCATGACGTGACGATCGTCGACAATCTATCCCGTCGAAACATCGACAACGAGCTCGAAGTCTCGTCCCTAACGCCCATCAGCCCTCTCTCGGTACGTATCCAAGCATGGAAAGAGGTCTCTGGCAGGACGATTAAGACGTACAATTTCGACATTTCGAAGAACTACGCGCGGCTGTGCAATCTGATCCGAGAAGCCGAACCCTACGCGATCGTTCACTTCGCCGAACAACGTGCCGCGCCCTACTCGATGAAGTCGTCAGACCACAAGCGCTATACGGTCGACAACAACATCAACGCCACCCATAACGTTCTGGCCGCCCTCGTCGAGTGTCACTCCAACGCTCACTTGGTCCACCTCGGCACCATGGGTGTCTACGGGTACGGCACGGCCGGGATCACCATCCCCGAGGGCTACATCCCTGTGAAGATGACCAACCAGAAGGGTGAGGACGTCACCACCGAGATCCTCTATCCGGCCAATCCGGGCAGCGTCTATCACATGACCAAGACGCTCGATCAGCTACTGTTCGGCTTCTACAACAAGAACGACAAGATTCGGATCACCGACCTGCATCAAGGAATCGTGTGGGGCACTCAGACCGCGGAAACCCGCAAGGATGACCGCCTGATCAACCGGTTCGATTATGACGGCGATTATGGCACCGTTCTCAACCGATTCCTGATGCAGGCGGCAATCAACTTCCCGCTAACCGTGCATGGCAGCGGCGGCCAGACGCGCGCCTTCATCAACATCCAGGACACGGTGCGCTGCATCGAGCTCGCCATCGCCAATCCGCCGGAGCAAGGCTCGCGCGTGCGTATCATGAACCAGATGACTGAGGTTCACCGCGTCATCGACTTGGCGAAGCTGATTTCGGGCCTGACGGGCGTGCCGATCGACCACCTGCCCAATCCGCGCAATGAAGCTGACAGCAACGACTTGCTGGTCGAGAACAAGAATCTGCTGGATCTCGGCCTCAAACCGATCACGCTGGCCAATGGCTTGCTGATCGAGATTTCCGAGATCGCGAAGAAGTACGCCGATCGCTGCGATCGCAGCAAGATTCCTTGCACATCGCTGTGGCGCTCCCCTCAGTCAGCGGATGCCCGTTGAACATATTGGTCACTGGCGGCGCGGGCTTCGTAGGAACCAATCTCATCCCCGTGCTGCTCCGCCGCGGCACGCATCGTATCGTCGTCCTCGACAACGAATCGAATGGCAATCTCGGCGACCTCGCCGGCTTGCCGGTTGAATGCATCCGCGGCGAGCTTCTCGACCAGGAAGTGGTCGAGCGGGCAATGAGGGAGATCGATACGGTGGTCCATCTCGCCGCCGACACGCGCGTGATGGATTCCATTGCCAACCCGCGCCACAACTTCGAATCCAACGTGGTGGGGACATTCCAACTGCTCGAGGCGTCACGCAAGGCCGGAGTGAAGCGCTTCGTCGCTGCCTCTACGGGTGGCGCAATCCTGGGCGAGGCGGCCTCCCCCATCAACGAGGACATGGTTGCCCGTCCGCTGTCGCCCTACGGTGCATCGAAGCTCGCGGCCGAAGGCTACATGTCGGCATTTGGCGGCGCATATGGCATGGTGTCGACGGCGCTCAGGTTCTCTAACGTCTTCGGCCCAAAGTCCTATCTCAAGGGCAGTGTCGTGGCACATTTCTTTAAGGCGCTGCTGGCCGGCAAGCCCCTGGTGGTCTACGGCGACGGCAGCCAGATCCGCGACTACGTCTATGTCGGTGACCTCGTGCGAGGCATCACCCAAGCTCTGGAAAGCGACGCCACTGGCGCGATCCAACTCGGCAGCGGTCGGCCCACGACGCTCAACCAACTGATAGACGCGATGAAACAGGTCGTTGGACCGTCCGTGCCGTTCGAGGTCCGCTACGAGCCGCGGCGTGCTGGAGAGGTGCATACGACGTGGTGCGACATCAGCCGAGCACGCAGGATGCTCGGCTATGAGCCATCGACGCCGCTGGCCGACGGGCTGGCGCAAACGTGGAAGTGGTTCCTTGAGGACGCGAGGAAATGAAGGCCAGCGCGATGTCACCGCGCGCGCTGTGCGCGTCGTTCGACAAGCGGCCTGCATTTCTCGATTTATGCGCGCTGGGCCTCGTCCTGGCGATTATGGTCGCCGCCAACCGGGAGTGGATATTCAACGGCTTCCGCTGGGTCGACACGTGGATGTATGTCGGCTTTTTCCAGCACTATGACTTTCCGGCGATGCTCGCCGAAAACAAGAAGATCGCACGACTGCCGTGGATCATTCTTGGCTACATTGTCAATCGGACGACGTCGCCAATGGCGGCCCAGTATATTCTCCACCTCGGCATGCTCGCCGCCGGCGGAGCCGCACTTTACTTCGTAGTTCTTAGGCAATTCGGCCGCGCGATTGCCGTGATTGTCACAGCCTTTTACCTGACATATCTGCCCGGACACGCCAGTGGTGGCTGGGACTACAACAACACGCCTTCCGGTTTCGTCTATCTCTTGACCTATTGGAGTTTGCTTGATCTGACGGAGCGAACCGAAAGACCGGTTTGGAGCGCCGTCTGGAGCGGGCTGGCAGGCACCACGCTGATCCACACCAACTTGCTCTACGTGCTCATCGTGCCTGCCCTCGTTTGGTTCGTCGCCATTCGTGTCCGAGAACGTCTAAGCGGTCCAGCATTGAAGCGCTGGACTCGACAGGTTCTATCGGCGGGCTTCGCAAGCGGCTTCAGTCTTACGCTCGTTCTCGCGCTCATCAATGTGATCGTGGGACGCGATTTTTTATTCTTTGGACGGCTGATCGCACGTTCGGGTCTGCTGATGATGGAGCCAGGCCGCGAAAAGGTCTGGTGGCGCCCATGGTCGCAATCGTGGTGGTACGACAGCCACGACTTGCCACTCAACGGCTATCACATGCCGCTCCTGCTGATCGTGCTGGTGATGGTCGCGGCAACCGCCTTCTTTGGCTACGTGTTCAAGGTGGCGATTCCAAAAATCCACAAGCAGGTCATCGGCATTTTCCTGGTGTCTCTGGCCGTTTACGCCGTAATGCAGTCAACCGGCCACCCACTCTTGCAGCCCTACTACATGGCGTTTCCTCTGCTGATACCGACGTTGCTCGCGATGGCCGCCGTGCTCGTCGTACTGTTCGAACCGGACGGTCAAGGCGCCCGCATCGCCTGGGGCGGAACAGCTTCAATCGCGACCTGTACCCTCTTTGCCGGTTTGTTCATCATCCTGTCAGCAGACCCTGGCTCATGGCACTTCGGCACGTTCAGGTCGTACGACGGCCTCTTCGGCATGCTGCCCATCCTCGGCGCGTTCCTGGTCCTGTGGCCGATCCGCCACTTTGCTCCCAAGAGGATGATAGCTCCTGCCATCGCCTTCGTCGTCGGCGCTATGGCCGCAACCAATGCCGAATGGCCGAGCGATCCGGCGTACCGGGAAGCCTATAGCTTCAAAGAACAGTGTCGCATGAGGCAACCCACCTTTTCCCTGATCATGGAGGCCGACCGGTTTCTGTTTTCTCGCGTCCAGGCGGGCAACTATGTGCCGTTGGTGTATCGTTCCAGCGAGACCCTACAGATCGACGGATGTTATGTGCCGCTAGCAGAAGTCGCTCGCCCGCTGGCCTCCATGGGCTATGACGTCGTCATGCCCTATTGGAAGATGGAAGCGACTCCCGCGCTGCCGGATGATGTCGTCGATGAAACAGCACGCGAGCGAACGATGATCGCTGTCATCACCCGAGACGATGCCTACCGCGACAGCGTCCTAAGCCGCTTCCGGCAACGCGGACCGGGATGGCATATCGACGGCGACACCTTGCTAGGCGCAACTGGCGCCAAAATATGGGTGCTGTCCCGCGCGGCATCCGACCGGCGCGCCGGCGGCTGAGCGGCTGCATTTAGGGATCGCCGTGGCTGAAACCCCCGTCGGCAGCCTCAAACGCCTCCTCGTGACCGACTATGAAACGTCGGTCTTCCGCCGGACGCTGCTGCTGCTGGCTCTGATCATTCCTGCATTCGCGGCAAACTTCCTCGTTCTCTATATCAGCGCCCATTGGCTTGGTGCAGCCGAGTTCGGTGTCTTTTACGCAGCCAACACGATCAGCAACATTCTATTTTCCGGCTCGCTGATCCTCAATCTTGCGTTCACGCGCTATTTGTCTGGCGTCCTGACGGCACATGGAAGCAGCGGTCTTGTCGCCGGCACGCGCAAGATTCAGCACACTGTGCTCTGGTGGGGCGGCTGGACGGCGACCGGCCTCGCTCTCTGCGGCCTGATTGCTGGCAATCAACTGGGCGTACGCTCGGCAATCGTCATCGTTCTGATCGTGCTCGATGCGTTCACTGCGTATGTCGGCGACGTCGGGCGAGTCCTGCTTCAGACCGCGCGCCGCACCTTAGCGCTGGGATTCTACACACTTGTCTGGATGATCTTGCGGCTGCTGCTTTGCATCGCAGGTCTACTGTGGTTCGGCACGGTCTGGGGGGCTCTCGCCGGTATCGTGCTTTCGTCCCTCCTGATGATCGCAGCAGTCAACTTTGTGCTGCTGAGGTGTCCGTCAGGCGCGAACGAGCCAGTGGGCAAACTGCCGACACTGACGGGCGAGCTGCCCGCGCTCTTCGGCTATGGCCTACTCGTCACCGTGAGCAACCTCGACATTCTCGTCGGTTACTTCGCGTTACCGAGCGTGAGCTTCGGCATCTACGCGGCGTCGTCGATCTTGCCGAAGGCCATCCTCACAGTGCTGCTGCCGCTCCAGCAGATGCTCTTTCCGCACATGCTGTCGGGGAGATCCAACAAGCAAGCCGATCAGCGCTTTCGTCGAAAAGCCGCTCTCGTGGTGATCGGACTCGCCGTGGCAGGCACGTTGTTCACTGTTCTGATTGAGCCACTGGCGTGTGGAGAGGCCCCCGGCATCCTGCTGTGCCGGCCTTCGCTGATGAACATAATTCTGCTTGGTGTGGCGCCGCTCGCGCTTGTGCGGGTCTTGCTACTCGAGGACATCGTGAACCACCGGCCATTCCGAGCCTTCTTGCTTCTCATCCCGCTCGTAGGCTTTGCCGTTTGGACTAGACGAACGGCGGTGAGCCAGGAAGCCCTGATGGCCTGGGGATACTTGGGTTGCTGTCTGGTCGCCGTGCTCCTCTTGGTCGGTCACAGGCTAGTTCCCAGCCTCCCGCGGGCGAATTGACATGGAGCCGGAGAGCTACCGGCTCCTAGCAGGCCGACAGGATACTTATTGGTGGCACCGCGCGAGACGCTCACTGAGCCGCGCATTGCTGCGACGCCACGGGTTAAAGCCAGGCGCACGATGGCTCGATCTTGGCTGTGGCCCCGGCGCGAACCTCGCCATGTTAGATGACATGTCGCCAAGCCAGGTGGTTGGTGTCGACCTTTCGCCGCTTGCTCTCGATCTCGCGCGGCGTGCTCAGCCGGCGGCCAAGTTGGTTCGCGCCGACGTCAACGCGCCGCAGCCCTTTCTCGACCGAAGTTTTGATCTCGTTACGATCTACAATGTGCTCTATCATCGATGGGTCGAAAGCGAGCTCGCAGTGCTGCGCGAGGTCAGGCGCGTACTTGCACCAGGCGGTCTACTGCTGTTGACCGAACCTGCATTTCCGGCTCTCGCACGAGGACTTGACGTCAAGGTCATGACGCGTCGGCGATATGTCGAGCGCGAGTTCGACGATCTGTTCGCGCAAGCGGGATTGCGGCCCCTGTTCGGCAGCTACTTCACGAGCTTTGGTTATCCGCTGCTCTTGGCAGTCAAAAAGTTTGGGCAGCCGCATGCACAACAAGAGGGCGTCGATACGCGGCGCTTGTCGCCCCTGACGAACAGCGCGCTGCTGGCCGCAGCAACAATTGAAAGTGTGGCAATTCGGTGCGGTCTGCGCATGCCGTTCGGCACGACATTGATGAAGATTGCTCGACGTCTTGATTGAGGCGCTCGGTGCCTATCTGTCAGTCCGGATAGCAGCTCAAGTCGAATTTTGTCGGCGGTTCGGTGGCCCAGCGGGTGGCCTCGGGATTCGGTTCGATGCCCGCGCGTGGGAGCCGGCCCGCCGCGATCGCGTTCTTGATGTAAGGCGCCAAGAGCTGCGCCACGATCCAACCATGCAGGCGAAAGCCATTCGATGTTTTGAAATGAACCATGTCGCCGAAATACGTCGGATCCTGGGGGAAGTATCGGTCAACCTCCAGAAAAGGCCAATGCTCTGTCTTCGCAAGCTTGCGAAACACCGCGTTCTGAAAATCCACGGCACTACGCGTTTCGGCGTAAGTCAGTGGCGCATACTCGTTATTGAGCGCTGATAGGATGAGCCGGTCGCGCTCAGGGTCAAGTTGCATGCCGTCTTCCACAAGAGTGATGAACGACGTCATGAAGAATATGGCTTTCCCCGCCTGGGTGACCTTTGCCATGCGCCGTAGGTCCGCGATCTGCTCCGGCAGATTGAATGGCAGGTCCATGCGTGTGAGGTCGGGGTCGGTCTGCTTTAGGTCAAAGGTCAACCGGTGCGGAGGCTTTGGCGGCTCAGCCGCTGGGCCACCACGCCGAAACAAGAGCGCGTAGGTTCGAACGAGCAGAGCCGAGTACTGCTCCAGCGGCAGATAGTGCAACTCCATGAAGGCATTCGGCCGCGAACGATCTTCCTGCTTTCCGTCGAGACGCTGAACGATGGGCTTAACGTGCAGATCGTTGGCTCCTTCGTAATAAACAACGATATCCGGTCGCAGCGGCATCACTTCGTAGCGCAGGATGTTGGTGATAATCGGCGCGTTAGTGCCGCCACGTCCAGCGTTGATCAGATCGAACTCGACGTCGAGCTTGTCGGCCCTCGCCCATTGGCGCAGGAAATGTACTACGTACTCAGGATAGGTGAACGGCCAGCCATTGGCGGTCGTCGACGCACCAAGGAATGCAAGTCGAATGACACGATCGGGCTTGCGAGGCACGATGTCTGGCCCGCGAAAGCCGAAGTTGTTGTAGTAAGTACTTAGGCTGTCCCACCCTCGCGGCACGATTCGATACGGGGGATTGATTGATCCGTCCGGACTCCTGAACGAATAGACGAAGCCGGGATAACGCTTGAAGTACCTGAGGATGCGCGTTTCCTTGTTTCCGGTGCGACAGGCGTCCTCGAGCCATTTATCGTTGTAGAGAAACTTCAGTTCGCTTTCGACGAAGGCACGCTCACCTGGAGCCTTCTTGTAGTTTTTGATCGCCTGATCCCAGTCGGCAGGCGGCGAAAAATGCGGTGATCGATCGTAGTTGGGCGGATCGGTGGCAAACCAGGCGATATCGAATTCCTTGTTGAACATGCTGTGGCGCGCGTCGCTCAACGAAGCCGTAGCTGGCAAAACTGTCGACGAATTGGCGACCGGCACCAACTGTAGCTGACCGAGCCGGTAGCCGTCGATCGTCCGGAAACCGAGCTCGGCTGCAATCAAACTAACTCCGACGGCAACGCCGACAAGGACGCCATTACCGAGGAAATTGCGCAGTCTCTTTGACACGAAACGCCCTTGCAGCACGGAGGACTTAGCGGAAGAGCATGTCGAGTACCCGTTGCACTTGCGCCGGGACGGAGCTGTCGCTTTCCAACGACCCGAACTGTAACCACAGTTCAGGTTTGTCCGGTTTCTCGTAGGGTGCGGAGATGCCCGTAAAATTAGGAATTTCGCCCTTGAGTGCCTTCGCGTAGAGGCCTTTGGGATCGCGGCGAATGCATTCCTCGAGGGGAGTGTCGACGAAGACTTCGAGGAATTCCCCTTCCATGAACATCGATCTGACGAGCTCTCGATCGGCTCGATAAGGCGAAATGAACGAACAGATCACGATGAGACCGGCTTCCGTCATCAGCCTTGCAACTTCTCCGGCGCGACGAATGTTCTCCACCCGGTCAGTTTCCGTAAAGCCAAGATTGCGGTTCAGGCCGTGGCGAAGATTGTCGCCGTCCAGGATCATCGTGTGGCACCCCCTGCGGTGTAGCTGAAGCTCGAGTTCCTTGGCGATCGTCGATTTGCCCGAACCCGAAAGCCCAGTGAACCAGATGCATTTCGGTGTCTGCTTCAGTAACGTGGCTCGACTTTTCTTATCGACGAGCGCCGTTTCCCAATGGACATTGGTCGCGCGGCGCAGTGAATGCAGCACCATACCCATCGCGACCGTTGCATTGCTCAAGCGATCGACCAGAATGAACGATCCGGTGCTTCGGCACTCCGCGTACGTATCAAAAGCAACTGGCGCCGCCGCCGCGACATCAACAGCACCAATCTCGTTGAGTTTAAGCTCGCGCGCAGCTACGTGTTCTAGATTCTCGATGTTCAACCGGTACTTGATCTGGCCGACGGTCGCTGGCACCCATTGAGTGGCCAGCCGCATCAAATATTGCCGCCCAGGATGGCAGGTTTCCTCCGACATCCACACTAGATGGGCCGTGAACTGGTCTGCATAAGTCGGTCTTGCCTGCGGTATAGCCATGAGCTCGCCGCGGCTGACGTCGATTTCACCTGCCAGCGTCAGCACCACGGCCTCGCCGGTTTTCGCCACCGACTGCTCGCCCGCCGTCCCAAGGATTTTCGCCACCAGAGACCTACCCCCGGTCCTCGCACCGACGATCTCCTCGCCAATCCGAATGCGCCCGGATACGACATTGCCCGCGATACCTCGAAAATCCAGATTGGGCCGCAACACGAGCTGGACGGGGAGGCGAAACGGTCCGGTCTCCTCTGCGTCGTCGATGCCCGCCGTTTCCAAAGCATCGAGAAGGGTTGGCCCCTCATACCAATCCATCCTCGTCGATCTCTTGCCGATATTGTCGCCGACCAGAGCCGATACAGGGATCGCTTGGATGTTCGAAAAGCCCAGACCGTCGACGAAACGGCCAAAGCCATCACGGATGCGTTCGAAAACCGAGACGTCGTAAGCGGCGAGATCCATCTTGTTAACTGCCAGAACGACGTTACCCACGCCAAGCAAAGCGCAGATCACCGCATGGCGCATGGTTTGCGTTAACAGACCTTTACGGGCGTCGACGAGGATGACGGCCAGATCCGCCTCTGAGGCGCCAGTCGCCATATTGCGCGTGTACTGCTCGTGTCCCGGGCAATCGATCGCGACGAAGCTACGCTGTGGAGTGGCGAAATACCGATAGGCCACGTCAATCGTGATGCCCTGCTCACGTTCTGCTTCCAGGCCGTCCAGGAGCAAGGCAAAGTCCAGTTCCTCGCCCGTCGTGCCGTGCCTGCGGCTATCGCGACGAAGCGCCTCGAGCTGGTCATCAAAAATGGCGCTGCACTCCCACAGCAGTCGGCCCATTAGAGTGGACTTGCCATCGTCGACCGAGCCACAGGTGATGAAGCGCAGTTGTGTGCCAATGGCCGCTGCGCGCATCAGAAATACCCCTCGCGCTTCTTGAGTTCCATCGACGCTCCGGTATCGGAATCGATCAGGCGTCCCTGACGCTCGGACTTTGACGACGACTTCATCTCGGCGACGACATCGTCTATACTTGTGGCTTCGCTTTCGATGGCGCCGGTCAACGGATAGCAGCCGAGCGTCCGAAACCTCACGCTGCGCAGTTGCGGCTCCTCCCCTGGTCGCAACGGTAGCCGGTCATCGTCGCGCATGATCCATACGCCATTGCGCCGCACGACCGGCCGCTTCTTGGCGAAATAGAGTGGAACGACGTCGATTCCTTCGGTGCGCACGTACTCCCATACGTCCAACTCGGTCCAATTCGACAATGGGAAGGCCCGCACACTCTCGCCGGCACCAAGCCGGCTATTGAACAGGCGCCACGGTTCTGGCCGCTGCCGCCGAGGGTCCCACACGTGATTTTGGCTGCGAAAGGACAAAATGCGTTCCTTCGACCGGCTTTTCTCTTCATCGCGACGAGCGCCGCCAATGGCGGCATCGAAGGCGTAGCGATCGAGCGCTTGTTTCAGCGCCTCGGTCTTCATTACCTGCGTGTGGAGGGCCGACCCCGATGTCATCGGATTGATGCCACGCGCAACGCCTTCCGCATTTATATGCACAATGAGCTCGATGTTTTTGTCAGCGGCAAGCCGGTCGCGAAAAGCGATCATCTCGCGGAACTTCCATGTCGTATCGACATGCAGCAGCGGAAACGGCAGCCGCCCAGGTGCGAACGCCTTCAGCGCCAGGTGTAGCAACACCGAGCTGTCCTTACCTATTGAATAGAGCAAAACAGGTCGACGGAACTCCGCCGCGACTTCCCGCAGTATGCTGATGGCCTCGGCTTCAAGATGCTTTAGGTGCGGCGCTAGTTGAGCCACGGCGATTCACGCACATCCGAACAAATCATCGGTCGCGGACTAACACAGGCGGAGCCGATTTGCACCAGATACTCGGCTTTCGCAGGCGCGGGTACCGAACGACGCTTGCACCGTCCGCTAACCGGCGTCTAGAAATCCCATGCGAGGCAGCGGGAAAGGCAAATCACTGGATGCTGGGCCGGCTTTGGGGAGGATTTGCAGCACCAGATCGGGGCTGGCGATGGGCACCCCTGTTGCTGTTTCTGGCCACCGTGACCTATTGGGTATTCGCTGAGCGCGCGGCCGACAAGTACCCCAACTACATGAGCAACGAGGCTACGGTCGTATTGCGCACTCCGCCGGCCGCACTGCTCGGCCCCCTAGTAATGCCCGACCAGCCCGACTACCAAGTCTTCTACCCGCTCGGTTACAATCTCCTCGTCGCGGTTGATCGATTCATCATTGCGCCGATCGCGCTTGGACCGCAGGCAACCGACCCCGGGGTGTTCAGCAAGTCGGGAAGCCGACTGGCGTGGGTCGAGCTGACATG
Source organism: Gemmataceae bacterium (assembly GCA_035653735.1). Taxonomy (GTDB): domain Bacteria; phylum Planctomycetota; class Planctomycetia; order Gemmatales; family Gemmataceae; genus JAJPHU01. The sequence continues at coordinate 7,128 of DASRBG010000137.1, read as the reverse complement.
GCTTGGCTTGATTGCAGCCGCCTGCTTCTTCTTCCTAAAGCGCTTGACCGACAATAGGAAAGCCGCACTGATCGGCACGGCCTATCTCGGATTGAACCACGGCTTCTCGCACGGATTGTACTTCGTCACCTCCTTCGGGGTCTATCCAATGCTGTTGGGCGTGATGCTTGCTCTTGACGCGTTGGCCGAAGTCTGCCGCGGTTCCAGCCCGCCCTCCCCGAGACAGTTCCTTCGCGTCGCGTTCGGCGTGGTCGTCGCCGTTCTGTCTTACGGCCAGGCCGGAGCATTGCCTGTCGTGATGATCGTCGTGACAGTGGCAACCATCTTCTATCTTCGCCGTCCTGTCAGGCAGCTGGGATCGACCGGCCTGTTCTTACCGGTCATTGGCATGGCGATTTTCCTGTATATGCAGGTGGTCGATGGGCTGCACGTCACCAGCCAGGTAAGTGAGGAGCAGTTTGTCTTCTCCTATCCCTCCGTCCTGCAGATGATCGAGGACATGATTCTGAACATCAGCTTCCACATCGCCTACGGTCTGGACAGTATCTTCATTCCCTGGCCGATGTTCTCGGTGTCGGTTCTCGGCAACATGGACATGAACATCTACAACCGGGACAACACATTCAACGCTCAGTTTCCCAACATTGCCTATCGGACGCTCGGTCTGTGGTACGTCGGTATCCTGTTCACTATTGCCGTCTGGTTGAGCGTCAAGCTGATCCTTGTACTCTACAAGGAGCGCGGTCGCGTCGAGAATTTGCCGGCAGTGTTCGGGCTCGCCCTGTTCTGGGGCGGCTTCTTCATGCACATCCCCATCATGTTTCGCGACTACTTCCTTATTCCGGGGCACGATATCGGCTATAAGGCCGCACAATCGCACCTCGGCGTCGCTGTTCTTGTCGCCTGGGTCGCGGCGCGCTGGCTCCTTCCTTGGGCGGCGCGGCGGTTGCCGGGCCACCAAGGGTTTGTGATTGCCGTTTGCTGCTGCTGGCTCCTGCTCTGCAACTTCTCCAAGGTCGCGCTAAACGCCGGATTCGGCTTTAGATATCCTTGGTAGAAGATATCCTTGGTAGACATCTGGCCTCGGGCTAGCCGCCTTGCCTTGGCAAAGCGAGGCAGGTAAGGACTTTTTGCGTGGCAACGGAAGCAGGTCAAAGGTAGTGCCAATTCACCCGTCAGCCGTTCTTGGGCGGGATGTGCGCATCCCCCTGCCAGAACTCGTCAACATCTACGGCTGCCACATCGGTGACGAGACGCGCGTCGGTCCGTTCGTCGAGATCCAGAGCGGCGCAGTCGTCGGCGCGCGCTGCAAAGTCCAGTCGCATAGCTTTATCTGCGAAGGTGTCACGCTAGAGGACGAAGTCTTCGTTGGTCATGGCGTCACATTCACTAACGATCTGTGGCCAAGAGCGACCGACGGCAAGGGCCATCTGCTTGGCACCGAAGGTTGGGCACTGAAGCGCACGCTGGTGAGGAAGTTCGCCAGCATTGGCAGCGGCGCCACCATTCTACCGGTCACGATCGGAACGGGCGCGCTCGTGGCGGCCGGCGCGGTAGTCACGCGCGACGTGCCCGATCACATGATCGTGGCCGGCAATCCAGCGCGCGTCACAGGCGATGTGCGCGGGAAACGGCCTACGACATGAAGGCGCTGGTCCCTTTCAATGATCTCGCGATTCAATGGCGGGAAATCGCCGCCGAGGCCCAGCACGAGATTACCGACTTGTTCGAAAACAGCGCTTTCAGCGGAGGGCGCTACGTCGAGGCCTTCGAGCGCGACATTGCCGACTGGATGAAGACGCCCCACGCCATAGCCTGCAGCTCGGGGACCGCCGCGCTACATCTCGCCATGATGGCCGCGGGCATCGGTCCGGGTGATGAAGTCCTGGTCCCCGCCCATACCTTCATAGCGACAATTTGGGGCGTACTGTATGCGGGCGCGACTCCGGTGTTGTGCGAAGTTGAGGATGCCACCGGCAACCTGGACGTTGCTGACGCATCTCGACGTATTACTCCACGTACCAAGGCCATCATCCCGGTCCATCTGTACGGTCAGCCGGCGGACCTTGCCGGCATACGAGGCTTGGCCTCAACTTATAAACTGAAGGTCATCGAGGACAATGCCCAAGCGATCGGCGCCTACAGTGACGGGCAAATGCTTGGCACTCATGGTCTGCTTGGCTGCTTCAGCTTCTATCCCGGCAAGAATCTTGGTGCCGCGGGTGAGGGCGGTTTGGTGGCAACGGCCGATGAAGCACTAGCCGACCGTCTGCGTCGCCTGCGCAATCACGGCCAGTCCGAGCGCTACATCCACACCGAGATCGGCTTCAACTACCGCATGGACGGCATTCAGGGCATCGTGCTGCGGCACAAGCTGCGGCGCCTGCCGGCCTGGACCGACCGACGCAAGCAACTTGCCGCCCGATACGCGTCGGGACTGGCCGGCCTTCCGCTGCGCGTGCCGCGCGCGGTACATCAGGATCACGTGTGGCATCTCTACGTCGTGCGAACGCCGGAACGAGACGATCTGCGCTCGCATCTCCAGAAGCAGGGAATTGAAACCGGCTTGCACTACCCCGTGCCTTGCCATCGGCAGCCCTGCCTTGCACATCTGAGGCATGATGCCGCCGGCTTTCCGATCGCCGAAGCCTGGGCCGCGACGGGCCTCTCCTTGCCGCTGTTTCACGGCATGACCGAAGAGCAGGTCGATCTCGTCGTATCGGCGATCCGCGACTATTTTTCACGGCGCTGACATGACTATCCGAGTCGCCATCGTCGGATACGGCTACTGGGGGCCGAATCTGTTGCGAAACTTCGCTGCCAACGGCAATTTCGAGGTCGTCGCCCTGGCCGATCGCCGCCCCGAGGCGCGCGCCGCTGCCCAACGAGCCGTTCGCGGATTGCGTTGCTACGAGGACGGTCTCCAAGTGATCGCCCTGCCCGATGTCGATGCCGTAGTGGTCGCGACGCCGGTCGCCACGCATTTCGACCTGGCGCGCCGCGCACTTATGGCCGGCAAGCACGTTTTGGTGGAAAAGCCGATCTGTGCAACCTCAGCGGAAGCCGAAGAATTGATCCGGATCGCCGCCCGCCTCAATCGGACCTTAATGGTCGATCACGTCTTCCTTTTCACCGGCGCCGTGCAAGCCATCAAGCAGGCAGTCGACGCCGGCCGCTTCGGTGATATCTGCTACTTCGATTCGATGCGTGTGAATCTCGGCCTGTTCCAGACGGACGTTAACGTGCTTTGGGATCTCGCACCCCATGACCTCTCGATCATCAACTACTTGATCGACGACCAAGTCGTGGCCGTCGACGCTACCGGATACTGCCACGTCAATCCGGGCTTGCCCGACATGGTCTATCTCACATTGCACTACGCACACAACATGGTCGCCCATTTCAATCTCAGTTGGATGTCGCCCATGAAGGTCCGCCGGTTCGTCATTGGCGGCACCCGTCAGATGCTGATCTGGGACGATCTCGATCACGACCAGAAAGTGCGCATCTACGACAGCGGTATCGAGATCCGCGCCGAGGGCCAGCGAGCCACCATCGTTCCCGATTATCGAATCGGCGACATCTACTCGCCTCGCATCTCCAGGAAGGAAGCGCTCACCGCCGTCGTCGATCATTTCGGCTCGGTGATCAGAGCAGAGCAGACATCCATCATGACCGGCAAACATGGACTCAAGGTCGTTCAGGTGATGGAACAAGCGCAACAAGCGCTCGATCGCAATCTTGCGGAAGTTGGTACCCGCCGCGGGGCGGTTGCCGACAAGATCGGGAGGCCACTCGCGCAGCATGGCGAATAAACTGCTGATTACGGGAGGTGGCGGCTTCTGTGGCAGCCATCTGGCAGAGCACTTTGCCTCGACGTGGAAGGTCCGCCTCTTCGACAGTTTCCTGCGCGACTCTCTCAAGTACGCGCCCGGCCTGAGGTCGAATCCCAATGTCGAAGTATTGCGGGGCGACATCCTGGACCGTGACGCGGTTCGCAACGCCCTCGACGGGTGCTCGACCGTCTTCCATTGCGCGGCGATCGCCGGCGTTTCCAGCTACTACGAGAAGTCGGTCGAGACGCTGCGCGTCAATATCCTTGGGACATTCAATCTGCTCGACGCCATGGTCGAGCGCGATGTCAAGCGCGTCGTCTACTTCTCGACCAGCGAGATCTACGGACCCAATGCCAGGAACGTGCGCGAAACCGATGCTCCGACCAGCGGTCCGGTTTCCCAACGCCGCTGGGTCTATTCAGTCAGCAAGCTCTCCGGCGAACACACCATGCTGCGGTACGGCGAGACATATGGGATTGGTGTCACGGTAATTCGCCCGTTCAACGTCTACGGACCGCGCCAGATCGGCGAGGGCGCAGTCAGCAATTTCTGTCGGTGCCTGACAGTCGGCAAGCCGCTCGAGATCTATGGCGATGGTGGCGACGTGCGCGCCTGGTGCCATGTACAGGATCTGACCAGCGCCATGGCGCTCATCGTCGACAATCCGGACGCCAATGGCCGAGTCTTCAACATTGGCAACCCTGACGCCTCCGTGACAACTGCGGAGCTCGCGGACCGGCTTGTCGCCATAAATGGCAGCGGAAGCATCACCAAGGTACCAAGCGAACATTCTCCGATTCGGCTACGGTCACCTGATATCAGCCTCGCGAGATCGGTGCTGTCGTTTCAGCCGCGAGTCGGCCTAGAAGAAGGCTTGCGCAACACCCTGAACTGGTTCAAGTCGATTTCGGCATGAAGATAGCGGTGATCGGAGGCGGCAAGATGGGATTGCCGCTGGCCTGCATGTTCGCCCATCGCGGCGCGAACGTGGCCGTGTGCGACCTAGATCGATCGATCGTCGACAGCATCAACCACGGTGCCGACCCGCACGGCGAGCCGGAACAGGACTGCTACGTACGCGAGGGCGTCTCGGCAGGCCGCTTGTGCGCCACGGTCGACACGACGGCAGCCGTCAGCGAATCCAATGCGGTTGTGGTTCTGGTATCGGCCAAGCTGACCCCAGGCCGCGACATCGACTGGACAAATTTGATTGCGGCAAGCACCGCCGTCGCCAAGGGGCTCAGGCGCGGAACGATTGTCAGTTATGAAACGACGATGCCTGTCGGTGGCACCCGCGACAATCTGGTGCCGGTGCTGGCGACGAGCGGACTTCAACCGGGACGGGACGTACCAGTCGTGTTCAGTCCCGAACGCGTCAAGTCACGCCATATCTTCGAGCACCTGCTCGACACTCCGAAGATTGTGGGTGGCATCGATGCCGCAAGCGCTGCGGTTGGGCAAAAATTTTATGAACGATGGCTGGGCGCTCCAGTGACCAATGTAGGCACGCTCGAGGCGGCCGAGTTCGTCAAGCTGGCGGGTATGATCTATCGCGATGCCAACATAGCAATCGCCAACGAGCTCTCGCTGATCGCGGAATCGATGAATCTCGACATCTGGCCACTTCTCAAGGCGGCAAACACTGACGGTGAGACCCACCTCCTCCAGCCAGGCATTGGCGTGGGCGGCCATTGCACGCCCGTCTATCCCCATTTCCTGATCAATCAGGGTGCCAAGCTCGGTCTCGATCTGGATCTCACGAAGAAATCCCGCGCCCTGAACGAGCAGCAGCCTGGCCGGCAGTTGCAACGACTTGGCGATGAGCTCGGCGGCTTGGCCGGCAAGCACGTCCATATCCTTGGGCTGTCCTTTCGCCCGCAGGTCAAGGAGGCTTCCTACAGTCCCGCCTACAGCCTCCAGGCGGAACTCGCCGGCTTGCATGCCAAGGCAACGATCGAAGACCCGATGTACAGCGACCAGGAACTAGTCGCGATGGGCTTCATGCCTGCGCGTGCTGGCCTGAACCACATGGACGCCGTTGTGCTGAATACGGCCCATCCGGAATTTGCCAAGCCGGACTTCCGGGCGTGGACCGCCTGCGGCGTGAGGGCGATTCTCGACGGACGGGGTATCTGGTCGAAAGAGTCGGTCGAAGCCGCAGGCTTGACCTACGTTGGAGTGGGTCGTGGCTGAGAAAACGATCGCCTTCAGCCGGCCCTATTTCGGCGAAGAGGAAGCCGCTGCCGCGGCGGACGCCGTTCGCAGCGGCTGGGTAGTCGGTGGCCCACGGCTGGCGGAATTCGAGAAGCGCTTTGCTGCGCTCTGCGGCGCTCAGCACGCCATCGGTGTCTCGTCGTGGACGACCGGTGGTTTCCTAGTTCTCAAAGCTCTGGATATCGGCCCGGGCGATGAAGTGATCGTTCCGTCGCTGACATTCATTGCTTCGGTGAACGTGATCGCGCACGTCGGCGCCACGCCAGTGTTCGTGGATATCGATCCGGAAACCTATAACGCCGATCCGGACGATATCGCCGCCAAAATCGGGCCTAGAACCCGTGCGATCCTACCGGTCGATCAAATCGGCGTGCCGTGCGAGATCGACCGCATTCTCGCATTGGCCAAGGAGCACGGACTGACCGTGATCCAGGATGCCGCATGTTCGTTTGGCAGCCGCTTCCGCGGCAAGCCCGTCGGCAGCCTGGCGCCGATCACGATCTTTAGTTTGCACGCCCGAAAAGTCATTACTAGTGGCGAAGGCGGTATGATCGTGACAGACGACGCAAAGCTCGCAGCACGTCTGCGTAGACTTCGCCATCAGGGCATGTCGCTCACTGACTTCGAGCGCCACGGCGCCTCGCCCACTACGTTCGAGAGCTACCCAGAAATCGGCTATAATTTCCGAATCACCGACGTTCAAGCGGCCATCGGCAATGTTCAGCTGGGCAGGCTAGACGACGCGATCGGTCGCCGTCGCCTGGTCGCTGAACGATATAGCGCCGGCCTTTCAAACCATCGCTGGCTGATTCCGCCAGTGCCGCCCCGTCACGTCCAGACCAATTGGCAGAGCTATCAGGTGCGACTGCGCGCAGGTGCTCCTCTCAATCGCGACGCGCTGATGGAATCCCTGCACGCCCAAGGAGTACCAACGCGCCGCGGCGTGATGGCGTCCCATCTCGAACTGCCCTATCGCGCGACCGCGCCGACTCTGCCCAAGACTGAGGACGCCGCAGCGAACTGCCTGCAATTGCCTCTTCACCCGGGTCTCGAACTGTCGGACGCCGAGCTTGTGTTG
>DASRBG010000136.1:0-24863 GCA_035653735.1 Gemmataceae bacterium | reverse complement strand
CCCGTTAACCTGCCATCAGCGATCGCCGGCGGCACGAACGGCAAGTGCACCGTATCGAGATGCCCGTCAAATTGCAGCGTTGGGCCCCCCTTCCCACTGCCGAAGCGGACGACGACCGCCGGGGCGGCCGGATGATTCGCGATGGGGCGTTCGACGGTGAAACCATCGATGCGCAGCAGTTCGGCGAGGCGATCGGCGACTGCGCCGCCTTCGCCGGTGCGGCTCGGTACGGAAACGAGTTGGTAAGCCGTATCGAGTAAACGTTGGCGATTTACAGCCACGCGCAGACGCTCGGAAATACTCGTGTTGCTATTCATGATGACAAATCGAAAGAATGGCCACCTCATTGGCGGTCTGGAAGGGATTTGAGAAGTTTACGGATCGCCGTGGTCGCGCGCTGGCGTAACAATTCCGCCTTCATATCCGCAAGCGCTGCCGCGTTACAGCCGGCGAGCGCTTGCCGGGCGGCGCTCAGTTGATTAACTGGCACACTCAGCGTATCGACACCTAGTGCGGCAAGAGCGAGAGCGCCAAGAGGATCCGCGGCGATCTCGCCGCAGACGGATACAGGCCGGCCGGCGGCATGGGCGCTGGCGGCGACATCGTGTATCAGGCGAATCAGGCCCGGATGCAGCGAGTCAGCCTGTTGTGCCAGCAGCGGATCGTCGCGGTCCAAGCCGAGCGCGGAGGCAGCGAGATCGTTGGTACCAATGGCAAAGAAGGACACCTGCTCGGCCCAGGCGGAGACGAGGGAGACAGCCGCGGCGACCTCGATCATCACTCCCAAAGGCACGTCGGCTGCAAAGGGCAACCCCTCCGCGGCCAGACTGTCGCGCGCCTTGTCCACCGTTTCCAGCACAAAATCGAGCAGCTCACTACTGGTGACCAATGGCACGAGAATGCGAACCGTCCCCGCGATGGAGGCGCGAAGGATCGCTCGGACCTGATCCTGGAAGAGCTGCTGCAACGGGGGCGAGTCCAGCACTAGCCGCCAGTCGAACGGTCTCGCGGCCGTCGAGCCGAAGTGAGAATAAGCAGCGAGCTTGTCCGGACGTAGATCGAAAGTGCGGATGGTGACAGGCCGGCCTGCCATTGTTTGGAGAAGCTTGCGGTAAATCTCGACCTGCTCCTCCTCGGTCGGCAGGGTACGGCGGGCGAGGAATAGGAACTCACTGCGATACAGACCGACGCCTCTCGCTCCCTGGTTGAAAGCGGAACGAGCCTCGTACAACAAATTGATGTTCACTTCAACCGCGGGCAGACCCGGCTCGGACGGGGGAGGCGCAACGGGTTCTCGGCCGGCGACGAGGCCAACGTTGCTAGGAGGTACGACGCACAACGGGGCGGGATCAAGCACCACGGTCCCCGCCGAGCCATCGACGAGCATCAGCCGGCCGGAGTGTGCCAGCGTCGAGAAGTCGGCGATCTGACCCACCATGGGAATGCCGAGGCTGCGGGCGAGGATGGCGGCGTGGCTCTGTGCCCCGCCATGCTCCACGACCACCGCTGCGAGTCGATCAAGATCCACGGCAAACAGCTCCATCACCGAAGCCTCGCGCGCCACCAGCACAATACGGTCGCCGGTCGGATCGGCCGGCTGCCGCGGCCGCAGCTGCCATAAAATGCGGTGAAAGACATCCTTGATGTCGTAAATGCGTTCGTGGAAAAACGGCGTCGTGACTCTTTGCAGTGCGGAGACGTATTTATCGAGCGTGGCCAGCAGGGCAACCTCGGCGGCAGAACCAGCTTCCAGGCAAGCGTCGAGATCGCGCTCGATTGTGCGGTCTTGCATAATCATCAATTGAGCTTGCAGGATAGCGCCGTGATCTTCGCCTACCAATTCAGAGATGCGCTGGCTTAGCCGAGTGATCTCCTCACGCGCCCGCTGCATGGCCTCGATCAGCCGGCGGCGTTCCTCGACGACCCCTCGCCCGTTAGCGGGCACGTCGCGCCGCCATTCCTCGACCGCATCAACGATGTACGCCCGGCCCAAACCGATGCCCGGACTTAGGGAAGCTCCTTTCAGCTGAAGGACCAGCCCCGGTTCCGATGGGAGAGGCACAGTGCGAGGGTGGACGACCGCGGATACTTGGTCGAGCAGCAATGCGTCGCCGACCAGCGCGGCTAGCTGGGCGGCAACTGTCACCAGCATCCGCACTTCGCTGGGCGAGAATTGACGCGGCTCGCGCGTCTGGACCACGAGCACGCCTTGCAGCGTGCCGCCCTCGACCAGCGGCACTCCGAGGAACGAGTGGTACGGATCCTCGCCGGCTTCCGGAAAATACTTGAAGCGCGGATGCTGAAACGCATCTGCTACTGCCACGGGAGCCATCTGCTGCGCCACCAATCCCGTCAATCCCTCTTCAATCCGCATATGCACCTGACCGATTGCTTCAGACTTCAGGCCGACGGTCGCGCCAAGAACCAACTCCCCGCGATCGGGTACGTAAAAATACACGGAACAAACGGCGGTGTGGAAACGTCCCTGAATGAGACGGACTATGTTCGTCAGCGTTTCGCTCGAATGGTGGCTGTGGGCGACCAGCTGGCTGATCTCTTCGAGCGTCAGCAGCAGAGAGCCCTCATAGGTAGTTCCAGGCTCGCTCATGTCCGTCATCCCTCTCCGTCAAACCGTGGAGCATGATGCCCGATTATCCGTCCGGAAGCACGTCAAGGGAAGAGGGAAGTTCGCGCTTTAGTACTTGCGCTCGGCGTGGGAACGGGAGAAGAGATGAAGTGACCCTCACCCCTTGCGGTCGATGCCGAATTTTTTCATTTTGGTGATGAGCGTATCGCGATGGATGCCGAGCAAGCGCGCGGCCTGCGTATTGTTGCCGCCGGTCTGAGCGAGCGCCTGACGAATTGCCCGTGCTTCCAGTTCACCGAGGTTGAGCGTCGGCAGTTGATCGGAAGATCCGGTCTCGCTGGGTACTTCATCGAGGAGGAGTCGGTCAAGGCTGCGGACAGAGATGACACTGCCCTCAGTGATGGCCACGGCTGATTCCAGCACGGAACGGAGCTGGCGAACGTTACCTGGCCAGGGATAGGTTTGAAGTCGTTCCAGGGCAGCAGCGGACAAGCTCAAGTGACGGCGATATTCCCCGGAAAGGCGCGATAGGAAGTGCTCCACCAGCGCAGGAACATCTTCCAGATGATCCCGCAGCGGCGGAACATGAATAGTCATACCCATCCTGTAAAACAGATCCTTGCGGAAACGATGCTCTTGAATTTCACGCTTTAGATCGCGGTTGGTGGCGGCGATGATTCGAACATCCACTTTGACCTCTTCGTCCCCTCCGACCTGGCGCAGTCCCTTCGTCTCAAGCACGCGCAAAAGCTTCACCTGCTCCGCCAACGGCATTTCGCCGATTTCATCGAGAAACAGCGTGCCCTGATCGGCGCGGAGGAAGCAGCCCAATCGATCGCGCTCGGCGCCGCTAAAGGCCCCTTTCTCGTGTCCGAAAAGTTCGGATTCAGCCAGCGAGTGCGGAATAGCCCCGCAATTGAGGGTTACAAGCGGTCCCTCCCGTCGGGGGCTTAGCTGGTGCAAGCTGAGAGCGACCAACTCCTTACCAACACCACTCTCGCCGGTGATGAGGACAGTGCAAGGCAACGACGCGAACTGAGCGATTTGTTGGCGCAGCTGCTTCATGGCCGTGCTATCGCCGATCAGGATGTCGGAAGGACCGGCGGCGTGATCGCGGAGGCGCGAATTATCGGCTTCCAACGCTCGGCGCGCCCGAAGCACATGCAGGGTGCTGGCTAGGCAACCGGCCAGTACTTCGCAGAAACGCAATTCGCGCTCGTTGAACAGGCACTGCGTCTTATAGACATGCAGCGCGCCGAGGGTTTCGGGCGACTCCGGCGTCCCATTGGCCGGGGTTTCACCAAGGGCCGGTCCGACACGCAAGGGGATGCCGATGGCATCACGGAACGCGACCAAACTATCACTGTCCATCTCACGGAGCCGATCGGCCCCAAGCCAGACCGAGCGCTTTTCGGTCTGCACGCGCTGCGTCAACTTCCGGCTCAGCTGGGTGTCCACCTCGGCCTGAACGGGCAACACCAATCGAAATTGTGGCTCATCTGCATCGAGGCTGAGAAAGCCGGCGACGTTGGCCAGCGTCTGCCGCAAGATCGTCGTCAATGCCAGGGCCACGAGGCCGTGCGGGGTCGTCTCTGATAGCGACGCCGTCATGAACTGGAGAAGCGCCGTCAACTCGTCCGCGTGAAGAATGGTCGGATTAAAGTCGTTGCTGGACTCCGGTGACGCTGTTTTCTTATCGTTGTGTTTCACCTGAGCGACGATGACCGGCAGTTCCTCCGTGCCTTGGAGAGAGGAGTCGAGCGTGAACCGCAATCGGGCATCACCGATGCTGATGACGTGGTTGTTCGCCAGCAACGTCGGTTCGTTGATCTTCACGCCGTTGACCTTGGTGCCGTTGGTAGTACGGCGGTCGCGGACGTACCAATTCTGTCCGTCGCTGTAAACCTCGGCATGCCAGCGCGAGGCATGGGGGTCGTCCAGCACGACGTCGTTTTTACTATTGCGGCCCAGCCGAATCATTTCCTTGGGCGAGAGGTCCGACAATTGTGGTGAGGCCGCACCGGTTTCTACGATCAAGCGCGCTCGCATGCTTCTGCTCGTATTCCGGGGCACAACGGCGACATTTAACGTTACCTGATGGGGAACAAATTCGCTAGGGATAATCGCTTCCACTTCCCCGACCAAAGCAGTCAAACACCGCGAGAATAATAAGCTGATCCACGAATGAGGGGCCGGTGACAAGCCGTCAGGAACAAGAAACCGGATCGATGAGGTAGAGAAAGCAGCTACAGCGGACAGTCATTCTCCCGCATTTTAGCGAGGTCCGCAAAACAACCTACGAACCTAACAAGTGAAAATGTATGAACTAGTTTTGATTGAGAAATGAGAGTGCATTTCGGCAAACAATGCGGCCATAGAGTCAGATTCCGCGGACGGAAGCCCCGGAACCCAGGTACAGCAGCTGTGGAATTCGTTCTACATGCCCCTTATCGAGTCGTTCTCGCTTCGTCTCTGGGAGGTCGGTCGCGTGAGTTTGGCTGCGAGCCATATCGATGACGGACAGTCGAGCGTTCTTCTACCGCTCGCGGCCAGACGCAGAACCAAGGCTGTCCGACCCGTGTTGATTGCCTTCGGGATCGCGGCGCGGACATCTTAGATAATACTGTGCCAGCTGGCGCACCGTGGGATCTCCATCCTCACGAGCGATCTGATCAATGCGGTCGCTGAGATCGGTGAATCCTTGCTGCGTCATGGCGCGCACGGCGGCAACACGAACCGCGGGAGAAGGATCGAGACTGAGTCTGCGAAGCCATAAGCCGGGATCCAACTCGCTCGATTCGCGCAAACGATCCAGGACTTGTAAGCGCGTGGCCGGCTGAGGATCGGTAAGGAGGCGGCCCAGTTCGAGGTGTTCGCGGCGGAGTCCGCGAGCGATGAGGGTTCGCTCGCACAGGCGGCGCACCTCGGGGTCGGAGTCGTGTAAACAAGGAAGGAGCTGATCCTCATGAACGGCTTCGCGTGCTCGGCTCACGGCCACCAATGCTGCGCGGCGGATTTCTGCGGACTCATCGCTCAACAGAGTCGCGACCTGCTCCAGCAGATCGGCCATGCCGGGACACAAACTTAGCCGCACCGCCCGCAAGCGATTCTCCGTCGTTTCAGCCTGGAGCGCGGCGGCGACCAACTTTCGAGCCGGATCCAGTGGCTTGCCGGACTGTTGGCTCTGTTCATTCCCCGATAGATTGAGCATAAGACCGCACAATTCCAGGGCGCTGGCTCGGACGACCTCATCATTGACCGAGACGGACTCTGTGAGAAGGCTTCCGCATGCGGAAACGAGGCCGTCCGGCTGGCGTGCCGGCTCATGGAACCAGACAGCAGCCAGATCGAGAACTTGGTGTTGGCCCGCCGGACTGAAGCGCGCGAACTCGCGCGAAAGGCGAAGCGCGAGATCCGCCGTTCGCGCGGAGTCATAGCCCCATAGGTGCGTCATGTGCTGCAAGGCCGCCCGCCCATTGCCACAGACACGGGTATCGGCTTGCGTCAGGCAGTCGAATAATGCCGGCAGCGCTGTCTCGCCCAGATTCGCCACTCGGCCCACCCACCGCTGCCTATTCGCTTCCGAGGCGCTGGCCAGGTTGCGAACGTAAAACCAGGACAGCAGGAAGGCACTTTCACGCCATCCCACGATGCCGCAGCCAAGCAGGAAAACCAGCAATACTGTCGAGAGAAACTTCCGCGACCAGATCGCATATCCTGCCATGGCGCCTCCCAGAATAATCAACCACGAAACACACGAAAGACACGAAAGAAAGAAACCAGAGAATTGCCGGATCGCTCTGCATACTTCTTTGATTTCTTCTTTTTTTTCGTGTCTTTCGTGTGTTTCGTGGCGACTTGTCTTTTGATCCTCCCCTGGACAATTCCAGGGAGCGGGATTATAGCCCTCGGACGTTCGCGGGAACAAGGGCACTCCCCGCGGCGGAAATCACGGCAAAATCCCTCATGCCGGCGCGATCGGCATTCGATGATTAAATAGTGTGTACGCGCCGAGAGATATTTGGAAATCTGCGTCAACCGCGAGGTGCCTGATGGAATGCCGTCGCCGGGTGTTGCTGTGGGTGCTAATGATATCGAGCGCGGCGGCAACCAATGCTGCCCTGGCCCAGACTGTGCCGGATAGTCCGCCGCAAGCAACGACCGGCGGTGCGCCGGTCCCAGCAACCGTGCGAACGCCGGTCGTTCAACAAGGATTCATCCCTGCTCCCGTGCCGCTGGAGGAGTTGGCTCCCCCCATACGCGAGCGTGTTCGCACCGTCATCGAGCATCCCACTTTGTCCTCGCGTGGACCGCTTGAGGCATTCCACTGCCGTCCCGCTCTGTATTATTGGCTGCTCGATCATCCAGACATCGCCGTACACTTGTGGCGCGGCTTGGGGGCGAAGTGTACCGACATTCAATCCCTCGGCGACGGCAGTTTCATGTGGAAGGATGCGCAAAATGGGGAAGTGCATTGGCAGACCATTGTGCGTACTCCGAAACAGCGTGTCTGGTACGCCGAGGGGCGCGTCAAGGCCGGGCTGATGCTGCCCGCCGTGTCCATCCGCGCCGTGGTTGTCCTCAATCATCAGGAAGGCAGCGACGGCAAAGGCAAACCGGCCATGCGTCATCAAATGGACATGATTTTACATACTGATAGCCGGGCCGTCAGCCTGGCGACCCGGCTGTTCGGCGCCTCGGCGCCTCGATTAGCTGAGGAATATGTTTCCCAGCTGGAAATGTTCTTCGGGGCCTTGGCCTGGTATCTATCCGAACACCCGGACAAGGCGACGGCGCTCTTTCAGGAATTGAGGATCTCGCCCGGCAATGGTTAAGTTGGTTCGCCTTATTCGTCCGAGCCGCGCACGCAGCGGAGCGGAGTAAGCGGTTTCTTGGGCGGCCGCTTACTCCGCTCCGCTGCGTGCGCGGCTCGGACCGAAAAGCGTGCGCGGCTCGGGCGTTATCGGAACGAGATGGAGGCGCTGGCGCTTGAACTTACCTTTCCTATGATGCCCCTATGGAAAACCACTCTGCCGAGCCGCGCACGTCCTTGAGCTACAAGTCCGCAGGACTCGATCTCGACGTTTACGAGCAGACCCTTGCGGGTATGGTGCCGTATCTACGCCGCACGCATACGCCGCGCGTCCTCGACGGCTTCGGCGGATTCGCCAGCCTATTTAGCCTCGATTACAACACTCGCCTGTTCTCGCGGAATTATCGACATCCCGTCCTCGTCTCCTGTACCGACGGCGTCGGCAGCAAGCTCAAAATCGCGTCGATGATGGGCAAACACGATACAGTCGGGATCGACCTTGTCGCCATGTCGGTCAACGATTGCCTTTGTACCGGCGGCGAACCGCTGCTCTTCCTCGATTACCTGGCGATGCCAAAGGACGATCCGGCCCTGACGCGCGATCTCATCAAGGGGATCAGCGACGGCTGCATGGAGGCGGACTGCGCCCTGGTCGGCGGCGAGACGGCGATCTTGCCCGATTTCTATCAGCCGGGCGATTACGATATGGCCGGCTTCTGCGTCGGCGTCGTCGAGCGCGATCACATCGTCAACGGCAAAGCGATCCAGCCTGGCGATGTGGTGCTCGGCCTGGCTAGCACGGGACTTCATTCCAACGGCTACAGCCTGGCGCGCAAGGTAGTGTTCGACCACGCCGGATTAAAGATCGGTGATTTCGTGCCGGAGTTGGGGCGAACGGTGGGCGAGGAACTGCTGGAACCGACGCGCATCTACGTGCGGGCGATCAAGAGCATCCTGCGGCATTATCCTGTCAAGCGCCGCGTGGTACGCGGCTTGGCCCACGTCACGGGCGAGGGGCTGGAGGGCAACGTGCCGCGCGTGCTGCCGCCGGGCCGCCGCGTCTTCATCCGCGAAGGTAGCTGGCCTATCCCGCCCGTGTTTGGTTGGCTGCAGCGATTGGGCGGCATCAATGAAGCCGAGATGTTCCGTGTCTTCAACATGGGCATCGGTTTCGTCGTCATCGTCAGCAGCTACTACGCCGAAAGCATTCAGCGGCGGCTCGAAGAGGACCGCGTTCGGACCTTCATCATCGGCGAGGTCCGCGAAGGCGAACCGGGTGTTGAGTTACTAACCGAGGGTTGATCATCTTAAGAAGTGGAAAGGAAAACGAGTGAAGCGGCGGAAGGTGGTCGGAACGACTGCGACGGGGGTAAGCGGAGCGGAGCTGGAAGCGCGGCGCAGCCAACGGCTGAAGACGTCCGCTCGGCTGGCGACCGGCCGCATCGCGCTCCAAGTCGTGGCGATTGCCGAAGACGCCGTCCGCGTGGCAGAGGATGCGGTGAACGTCGCGATCGCTACCGATCCGCCGCGTCTGCCGTCGGCCTGCCAGGAGGGCTGTGCCTTCTGCTGCCATCAAACGGTGGGAACGGCGGCGCCCGAAGTTTTGCGCATCGTGGCCTACCTACGTCAGACGCTGACGCCCGATCAGATGCAGGCCACGCTGGCGCGCGTCCGCGAACGGGCGGAACAACGACGAGCGTTGAGGCCCGATCAGCGCCGGCGCGCCGGCTGGCCCTGTCCCCTGCTGGTCGAGAATCGCTGCACCGCTTATCCCGTGCGCCCCTTGACCTGCCGCGGTTTCAATTCTTCGGATGCACGTCAATGCGAGCGCGCCCTGCAAACGGGCAACGCGGTCAGCGTCCCCGTTTACGCTCCTCAGCGAACTTTATGCACTTACGTCCTCGATGGGATGCGTGCCGGACTGGAGGAGGCCCACCTGGATGGCGCGTTGCTGGAACTGACCGCAGCCCTCGACATCGCGCTATCGCTGCCCGACGCCGCCGAACGCTGGCTGGCCGGAAAAGAAGTGTTCGCAGCGGCACGTTTGGGGTAAGGTCACGAGGGGATTTTGCCAGGTTGCCAGTTACGCCCTCAGTTTTGGCATAAAGGGCGAAATGCTTAAACTTTTTTCCCTGTCAAGGGTTAAGGCCAAGAGATTCGGCCACCTTGCCAACTTGCCGTGTGCGAGCAGGGTTCTGTCATCGCGTGCCAACAAGCGACAACATTTCCGCCTCCACCTCTATGCTTCAGACGGCACCGCGACCCATTAACATTCGAGGGGCTCCCAATGGGAACTCCGTCGGGAGTGTCAATGGTTTGCCTACCGCAAAGCTTGGCGCGATAAGCGCTGTAAAACCTCCTCCGCTTGTCATGTTGCTCGCCCACTGGATCGCCGGTTGTTCGATTTCTGCGTTATCAATTGGTTGCCAGACCGGGCTTGCCCCTACACGATGTCTTCCCATCGAGGCAGCAAGTCCGTAAGTAGGACGTAGATCTGGCATTTGGAGCAAACATATCCGTAATTACCGCTAGCTTGACTATTGATTCGAGAAAGCCTATCGGGGCTCATCTGGCGCTTGCATCGCGGGCAGCTGATCCAAAGTTGCAGACGACGAAACTCATGCTCTTTAAGAGTGTATTTCTTTCCGCACGCAGAACAATTTGCCGTTACAAAACCGCCCGGCATGCTTTGGACGAGCAACGTTGGCTCTCCATGACACTCTGACATCCGAGGGCCAAGGAGTCGGACCGGATAGCCTTTCCATCCTTCAATCAGATCGATCGGAAACTTGTGATAGATCTCGCGAGAACCTTTAGTCATGTCCAACTGTTGGATGGGCTCTTCACTCGTCACCTCAATATTTTCCTCCTCAAGCACCAGTAGACATTCATCGATCTCCTCGGCTGAGAGTTCTGGGTTTCCGACCGCGAATCGGTTGACATCTGTGTATGTCAAGAACCCTTTGGCTTTCCCAAAGCGAAGGCAGTCTGCTATCCAGTGTTTCATGAGAATGTCCGCCAATGTTGATACGACTTACTCTCAATCTTGCCGGGTTTGGCCAATCTTGTATTGGTTCAAATAATCGGCGAACGATGCTTCGACAGCCGAACTTGTGAGCGACCGCTCGTGCCACGCAGAAGAAAGAGTTGGTTCGCCGATTGCACTATATTGTTACGCAACCAACTCATCTTACCCGACGGATTGGCCAAACTGCACACGGCAAGTATAGAATCGCTTTCGATGACGATCAAAACAATTGAGAAGAGATTTTCTAGAACGGCTCTCTGTATTTCGCCGGAAGCTGACGCAGCTCCTCATCGAGCAGCAATCGCAATTCTTGACGGCACACTTCATTCGTCGGGTCTTCGGTCGATGTCATCGGGCGAACCTCCTTCTCGTTCTTTAGCCGGCTCGCGGCCTTTTCTCGAACGCGTAGTGCAAGATGATAAGCCACTTCATGCAACCAACCGCCCAGCGAGCGCTCGAGTCGCAGCGACGCCGCCTTGCGCGCCAAGACAAGGAACGCGGCCTGGAAAGCGTCCTCGGCGACTTGCTCGTGGTGCAACACGCGTCGGCACACGCCGAACACCATCGCCCCATGCCTGCGCACCAACGCGGTGAAAGCGGCCTCATCGCGGCTGGCGCGGAAGCGTTCCAGTAGTTGCCCATCGCTGTCTTGCTCGCTCAGCGAGCCGGATAAGCGACGAATCTGATGCAAAAGTGAATTGAAGGGCGGCGTGGCCATTCGCAAGGCTCCTGGGGGGCCGTGATCTCTTTATCTACTGAGCCAGCCGCTCGCCGAAGAAATGCAAAATTTTGAACATTTGCGCGAATTCGCGCCACATGTTCAATTCGTCATCCCGCTGTGGCAAAATCGCTCACCGATCCGCGCCGGGATGGACCCACTCGGTCGAGCCATCGGCCCAGTTCTCTTTTTTCCAGATGGGAACGAGTTCCTTCAAGCGATCGATGGCGTGCCGGCAGGCCTCGAACGCCTGGGCGCGATGCGGGCAGCTCACGGCCACGGCGACGCTGATTTCGCCTACCTCCAGATGGCCCAAGCGATGGATCATCGCCATCTCGCCGATCGGCCAACACTGCCGGGTATCAGCCTCGATCTCGGCCATTTTCTTCTCGGCCATCTCCGCATAAGCCTCGTAATCCAGGGCTACGGTCACGCGCTCGCCGGTCAAGTCGCGCACGGTGCCGAGGAAAACGACGACGCCGCCGCAGTTGGGCAGGCGCACCTGCTCGGTCAGAGTGTGATAATCAATCACTTCGTGGGTCAACTGAACCATGAGACAGATCCTTAAACACTAGAAATTGGGCACTATTCCGCCGTCTACGTCGCCATTGTAGCAACGCCGCCGCATCCTTTCTGCCCGGTCGTTTCGCGACTTCCGGCGCGGTTTTTGCTCGTGGTTTTATCGGGGAAGGGCGGATTAGCGAATCCTGAGACTGATGAATGGAGGTGACATCATGAAGTGGATCCTTGCGAGCGTCGTGGGCGTGGTTCTGACCCTTTCGACGGCTTCTACCGCGAACGCCCAAGTTTTGTGGGGCAGCCGGTATTACTACAATCCCTGGGTCGGAACGGGTGCGTACGGAGCAGGGGTTTATAACCCGTGGACCGGCGGAGCCTATTATGGCGGAGCCGCCTTCAGTCCGTGGACAGGCTACTACTACGGCGGCACGGGCTACAGTCCGTGGACGGGCCGCTACTACGGCAGTGGAGCCTTCATCAATCCATACACGGGCACCTGGGGTTACGGCCGGAGCTGGTACAACCCGTGGACAGGAGTATACGGATACCGATACCGCTACTGGTAAGGATTTCGGACGAACGGACGGTCCCCTGATGTCGGCCGAGCCGCGACCGTCAGGGAGCGGTTGTACGAATCTCCGCTCCCTGACGGTCGCTGCTCTGCTTTGTCTCCCCGTTCGGACTCATACCAGCCGTAGAATCTCCGCTGCTATCAGTTCATCCAGCCGCCAGTCGCGGAGCAGAGTTTCGGCGATGACCGTGGTGAAAATCGCTCCACTTGCCCGGCATGCTTGATGCCAATTCTGCTGATGTCGCGCTAGCCCCTCACGATAGCGCCGTGCGATCTCTGCATCGACGTGAATCTCACGCAACTGCTCCGTTTCCGCATCAATCAGCCGCAGAGCGCCGTCCTCCGGCGGATTGACATCCGCATCGGCGAGCAACTGGATCACGACGGCCGCCGCCGCGCCCTCGGTGAACGACCGCAGCGCGAGAAGCGGATCACCAACCCACAACAAATCGCTCAGGAGCACGCGCACCCCGCGCGGACGCCAGGCCGGCGCCCCTCGTGCCAGCACCGCCGTTGGGCTGCCGCGATGATTCAGCTCGAAATCGCCCCAAAGAATTGGTGAAGCATCGCCATTGGGCAGCAGTCGAAAATCATCCGCCATCAGCCACACGGCACGGCCGAATCCGGCGTTGGTGGCCGCCGTTGCCAAACATGCCGCCAACGCGACGGTCGCGCGTTCCTTGGCCGTGCTCTCCAAGGCCATCGACCGCGATACGTCCAGAACGAGATCGAGGTGCGGGGTGATTTCCTCACGGTACAGTTTGACCGAGAGCTGATCGCTCCGCGCGAAGGCGTTCCAATCGATGTGGCGGAGATCGTCGCCGACCTGATAATCGCGGTAATCTTTGAATTCCAGCGAACTTCCGGCCCTCTGGCCCAAAGCCAGGCCGGTCGCGCCGCGCGGCGTCTGACGCGGCAGACCCAGAGCATACCGTTGCCCGGCGCGTTCCCCCTCGCTCAGATACTCGCGAAATTGTTCCATTCGAGCCTGCGAAATAATCGGAGAGCGTAGACAATAAATCCCTCGAAGATTCATCTTATCTCATCGACGTGTACGAGACTTTCTGCTATGCTGGAGCGCACTCTTCAAGGTATTGAGCGGAGGTTGTCGTCTTGAGCACACTCAGCGTTCCCAGCGAATCCATCCCCGAGGCCGTTTATACTAAGCCGCCGGCGCCGCGCAATCGTCTCGGTTCGCTCTGGCGGAATCGGTTGATGGCATTGATCGGTCCTCCCTGGCAAAGGCGGCTGGCGCGGGCGGCGCTGTATGTCCCGCGCATCCGCTGGTGGGAGAAAAAGTACGACGACCTTTCGGATGCCGAATTGAAGACGACGAGTTTGCGGCTGCGCGGCCGAGCGCGTGGCGGCGAGTCGTTGGACAGGCTTATTCCCGAAGCATTCGGCCTCGTCTGTGTAGCGGCGAAGCGGCATCTTGGTCTGAGGCCGTTCGACGTGCAGCTGACAGCGGGAGTCGTGATGCACCAAGGCGGTCTCGCCGAGTTGGCCACCGGCGAAGGCAAGACGCTCTGCGCCACCCTTCCTGCCTTCCTCAACTCCCTCGAAGGAAAAGGCGTCCACGTCACCACCGTCAACGATTACCTGGCGCGCCGCGATGCCGAGACGATGGGGCCGATTTACAACGCCCTGGGACTGACGGTCGGCGTCATTCAGATGTCGATGCCGGACCAGGAACGCTTTCCGCTGTATCGCTGCGACATTACCTATGGCACCGCCTCGGAGTTCGGCTTCGATTTCCTGCGCGATCGTCTTAAGGGCGCTGGCACGAAAGGACAGGATGCACCATTTTGGGATCCATGGCTGCGGGCCAGCGCTCCGCCTTCTAAAGAGGATTCATTCACACAAAGGCCGCACCACTATGCCATCGTCGATGAGGCGGACAACATCTTTATCGACGAAGCGCGGACCCCGCTCATCATCAGCTCGCCGACCCGGCCGGCCACCGATGAGGAACAAATCGTTTTCAAGTGGGCCGACCAGCTGGTGCGGATAATGAAGCCCGAAGAGCATTTTTACTTCGATGTCGAAAAACAGAAACTCGTGCTCAACGTCAACGGAATGCAGCTGGCCCGCTATTCCAATCCACCTTCCGGCCCGCACGGCAAGGCGATGGACAAGCTCGAGGAAGCCATCGAGCAAGCGTTGCACGCTCACTATCGTTTCCGCCGTGATCAGCACTATATGATCGACAAAGGCAAGATCGTTATCATCGATGAGTTCACAGGCCGACGCATGCCGGATCGTCACTGGCGCGAAGGGCTACATCAAGCGGTAGAAGCCAAAGAGGGCGTGCAGATCAATCATCCCGCCGACCATGCCGCCCAGGTTACGTTTCAGAGCTACTTCCGCCTGTACAAGAAGTTGGCCGGCATGACCGGCACCGCCTTACAAAATCGCTGGGAAGTGCGGCGAGTGTACAAGATCTGGGTCGTGTGCGTGCCGACCAATCGCCCGGTCATCCGCGAGCAATGGCCCGATCGCGTCTTTCCCCACGAGGACGCCAAGTTCGATGCGGTGGTCGAGGAAGTGGCCCGACTGAAAGGGATGGGCCGATCCGTATTGATCGGCACGCGCTCGGTGGAGAAATCCGAGAAGCTGAGTGAGCGGTTAACGGCCGCCGGCATCGAACATCAAGTGCTCAACGCGCGGCAGCACGAGCAGGAAGCGAAGATCGTCGCCCAGGCCGGGCTAATCGGTCGAGTAACGATCGCCACGAACATGGCCGGTCGCGGTACCGACATCAAGCCGGCGGACGAAGTATTGGCCGCCGGCGGTTTGCACGTCCTGGGCACCGAGCGCCATGAATCGCTCCGTATCGATCGCCAGCTCGCCGGCCGCGCCGGCCGCCAAGGCGATCCCGGCAGCGCTCAGTTTTTCTTGTCGCTGGATGATGAACTACTCGAAGGATTGGGGCCGAAGCGACAGGAAAGGTGGAAAGAGTTTGGCCGCCGTGGAGGTGAGCGAGATTGGGGCCAATATCTGAAACTATTTCGCCGCGCTCAGCGGCGGGTCGAGCGTCGCCATTTTAAGAACCGCGTCGATTTGCTCGTCCACGAAAAACAACGGCAGGAGATTCTCAAGGATCTCGGCGCCGATCCGTATGTCGACTGAGAGCCTCTAACTAATTGAATCGCTGAATAGAACACGGATTCGACGGATTTACACGGATCAGAAAGAAAAACGAAACGAAACCTCTTTTTGATTTATTTGATGGTTCGATCCGTGTAAATCCGTCTAATCCGTGTGCATCCGTGTTCTATTTTTTCTCAACGGGCGGATCAAAGCAGACGGCACCTTGGAAGCGCTCTACCAGCACCATTTGCGCTGGGTACGAGATCGCTTGCGTGACAAAGGTTCCTGGCGGCGGCGAGTGTAGTTTCCAATTCACGATCAACCTATCAGCCTTCGCGCGAAGGGACAGAATTTCCATCCGGTAGCCGCCGGTTCGTTTCTCGCCCGCGGCAACAATGACCAGCATCTGCTTGCTCCAATCGATGTTCTTGACCTTGAGCAACTTGGCGGTGTCCTCTGAGGCTCCGGTCTGGAATTTTTTTTCTTTGGCATGCGGGGGATCGACACCGAGAGCGACAGCCAGTTCCTCGCCGCTGCGAATGACACGCTGCACGGGCTTCTCCTCTTGCACTGGCCATACGGCCCTCGCCTCGATCTTGACCTCCTTGATGTCTTTTTGGTTTTCCGCATCGCTGCCGGGCGGTGCTGCGAGTAGCATACTGAGCAACAGCGTCGTCTTCATGATTGTGACCCTCGCAAGATAAACCACGCGGGGCACCTGTTGTTCCCTCATTGTCGATCCCTCTAAGAGCAAAAGCAATCCTACGGAGAAAGCCATGTCTCGATTCTCGTTCGCTGCCATTGCCCTCTTGTTGACGCCGTCGCTAGTGCTGTCCGATGCACCGCAACGTTCGGTTCTGCTCAAGCCGGCGCGAGTCTTCGACGCTGTTACGCCGGAAGTCCACGAGGGCTGGGCGGTCCTCGTCCGCGGCAATCGCATCGTCAGTGCTGGTCCTGCCGCCGATGTTTCAACCGAAGAGGCACGCACGATCGAGCTGCCGAACGCCACGCTGCTGCCGGGCTTAATCGAGGCGCACTCGCATCTGTTTCTCCATCCGTACAACGAAGCGTCGTGGGAGGATCAGGTGCTCAAGGAATCGCTAGCTCTCCGCGTCTGCCGAGCGACCAACCATGCGCGAAAGAACCTGTTGGCCGGCTTCACGACGCTGCGCGACCTGGGCACCGAAGGGGCCGGCTATGCCGATGCCGGACTGAAACAGGCAATCAACGAAGGCATTATCCCTGGGCCGCGCCTTTTGGTGGTGACGAAGGCCATCGTGGCCACGGGCAGCTACGCGCCAAAGGGATTCGCACCAAGCTTCCGAGTGCCGCAGGGGGCAGAGGAAGCCGACGGCGACACGCTACGCCGCGTGGTGCGCGATCAGATCGGCCACGGCGCCGACTGGATCAAGGTCTACGCCGATTATTATTGGGGACCGGGCAAGGAAGCAAAACCGACTTTCACGATCGACGAGTTGAAAATTATCGTCGAGACGGCGAAGGCGGCGAATTGCCCCGTGTCCGCTCATGCCACCTCGAAGGAAGGAATGCGGCGGGCGGCGCTGGCAGGTGTAGCAACCATCGAACACGGCGATGCAGGTGACACGGAAGTGTATCGTTTAATGGTCAATAATCACGTAGCGCTGTGCCCAACGCTGGCGGCGAGCGAGGCCATGAGTCGTTATCGCGGCTGGCATATCGGCGAGGAACCGGAGCCGGCTCCGCTTCGGTCTAGACGTATCAGCTTCAAGGAAGCGCTAGAAGCGGGCGTCGTCATTTCCAACGGCAGCGATGTCGGCGTCTTCGCTCACGGCGACGAAGCGCGCGAGCTGGAGCTGATGGTTGATTACGGCATGAAACCAGCCCAGGCGCTGCGCTCCGCCACGTCGATTAACGCAAAGGTGCTGCATCTCGAGGATCGGTTGGGCACGATCAAGCCGGGCTTGCTGGCAGATCTCGTCGCCGTCGATGGTGATCCGACGCGCGACATCAAGGCGTTGCGTAAGGTGCATTTTGTGATGAAGGATGGATTGATCTATCGAGAGCCTCCGAAAGCGAAATGAAACGGTGTTTGAGCACCGATATTCTCAGGTTCTCAGATTCCCAAACTCCGTTTAGTAACGAGGAAAACCGTGTCTCGCGTGGCGCGTCTTGCCCAGCGACTTATTCGGCCTACTTGGTGGCGGACGCGCTTTTTAGTCTTTCCGCGATATTTCCGATGTCGCCGATGACCGAATCCCGATTTGCTTCGCCCATGCGGCGGATTTTCTCCAAATCAACCCATTGGGCCAGCGGGCCGAACAACTCGTCGTCGGTCACACCGCTCAGTGAGATGGTTGAACCCACCAAATATCTCTTCCCGGCAAGGCTGCGGACCTCGGGCTTGTGAAGAAGCACAAACCCGCCGTCATTCTTCTCGATTAACACATATTCGCCGCTGAAACCTTCCGGTATCGCTCGGGAAGATTTCGGCGCCTGAGCGGTGAGTAAGGACCAGCCGAGCAGCAGCCCGACCAGAGCCAATAGAACAGAGGCGGATATCCACATACGTCGATTCATCTCTACCCTCTCTTTCGGTTTGGATGGGCTTTGTGTCTATTTCTCCATCTCCTCCCGCAAGGCCGTGAGAGCACGCATTTGCAGCATCCGCACGGCACCGGCGGTGCGTCCCATACGCTGGGCCACTTCCTCGGCCGGCAGCTCCTCGAAAACGCGCAGGAGAACTACGGTTTGGTAATCCTTCGGCAGGCGATGCAGAGCATCGGCAAGGCGCGCCGCGGATTCGTGTTGCTGGGCAACCTCACTTGGACTGGGAGCGCTGGCGGCCAAGCAGCGTTGCAATAGCAGCGAAGAATGATCGACACCGGCCCGCACCTGGTCGAGCGAGACTTCGCGGTCAGCGTCACGCTGGCGAGCGCCGTAGCGGCGGACTTCGTTGAACAGATTGTGAGCCAGAATGCGTCGCAGCCAGGCAAGCAGCTCGCCCTCGTGCTGGCCGTGAAATCCTGCAAAATCGCGGTATGCCTCTAGCAACGTCTGCTGGACGAGATCGGACGGGGCGCACTTGGCGCCGAGACGCTTACCGAGCTGTGCCTGAGCCAGAACGTAAAGATAATGCTGATAACGCGCGAAAAGCTGATCGCGTGCGGCAGCCTCGCCGTCGCGACAACGGCGGATCAGTTCGGAAACCGCAGCCGGGGCTAACATAGTTGATAGTCCTCCGCCATTCTTCATCGAGTGTAAGCCACGGCCGCATCAAAGGCAACGGCGAGACGAACGCTTGGCCTCTTGCCAAGACCGTAGGCATCCCGTTAACTGACAGAAACGTTCGGCGAACGGTCAATCGCTTCCGCACACAGGGAGGAAGACGAATGCGACGGCTTATCGGCTTCATAGTATTGGTCTTTTTGGCCGCGGCTTGCAACCCCTCCGCCAGCGAATCCAATGCGGCAGACGGCGACAAAGAGAAAAGCAAGGGAGTTGTCGTGGACCTTGATGGTCTCAAATCGACGACGCCCGGCGATTGGAAAGAAGAAGCCCCCTCGAATCGCATGCGCTTCATGCAGTTCCGGTTGCCCAAGAAAGGCGAAGACCCGAACGACGCCGAACTGATCATCTTCCGCAACATCAGCGGAACAGCCAAGGAAAACGTCGATCGGTGGAAGGGCCAGTTCACCCCGCCCGAGGGCAAAAAGATCGACGATGTCGCCAAGGTCGAGGAGATGAAGGTTGGCGGCGCCACGCTGACCTACCTGGATGTATCGGGCACTTACCTGTTCAAGACACGACCGTTCGATCCTGGCGACAAGGGTGAGAAACGGCCGAATTATCGGATGCTAGCCGTGCAGTTTGATGGGCCTAAGAACGTCTATCACATCAAGTTGACCGGGCCGGCCAAAACAGTGGAGGCCTACAAAAAAGGCTTCGACGAGTGGGTAAAGAACTTCAAATAGTCCACAGCCGCGCCGCGCACGCAGCGCAGCGGAGTAAGCGGTAATCGTGGCCGCTTACTCCGCTGCGCTGCGTGCGCGGCGCGGACAACCCTACCCGGACTATCTGAGGAGAGAAAGCTATCCGCATCGACGAATTCGATTACGAGTTGCCGCCGTCGCTGATCGCTCAGGAACCGTGCGCCGAGCGCGATCGGTCTCGTCTGCTGGTGCTGCGCCGCGGCGGCGAAGTGCTGGGTCATCAGCAGTTCCGCGATCTTCCCTCGTTGCTCGCTCCTGGGGATTTGCTGGTACTGAATGATACGCGCGTTCTGCCGGCGCGCGTCGTTGGACGGCGCGCGCGCACGGATGGCAAGTGGGAGGGGCTGATTGTCGGTACAACGGCGGAGGGTGCGTGGGAACTTCTCTGTCAAACGCGCGGGCGGCTCATCGTCGGAGAAACACTGCTCGTCGATCCTCCCAATGGCGAGTCGGAGGCGCCTCTGTTGCGCTTGTGTCTGGTGGGCAAGACGCCGGCCGGCCGCTGGCTGGCTCAACCGAGCGAGCCGGGGACGCCTGCCGAACTCCTGCCGCGTTATGGCCGTGTGCCGCTGCCGCCCTACATCCGAAAGGGGCGAGCCGGCACGGGAGATAGCGAACGCTATCAGACGGTTTACGCCCGCCAAGTCGGCGCGGTGGCCGCGCCGACCGCTGGACTTCACTTCACGCCGGCTGTGTTCGAGACGTTGAAGCAACGCGGCATCTACTGGACTTGTTTGACCCTTCACGTCGGGCCAGGCACGTTCCAACCGGTACAGGTCGAGGACGTGGCTGAGCATCGCATGGAGAGCGAAAGAGGAGAGCTGCCGGCCACAGCAGCCGATGCGATCAACACCTGCAAGGCGCGTGGCCGACGAGTCATCGCCGTGGGCACCACTTCGGTGCGGATTCTGGAGACGGTTGGACGGCATGGCTTTCCATTATCGGCGTGGTCCGGCGAAACTGATTTGACAATCCGCCCGCCGTTCGACTTCCGCGTCGTCGATGCCCTGGTGACGAATTTCCATCTACCGCGTTCCAGCTTGTTGTTGCTCGTCGCCGCCTTCACCGGCATGGAATCGATGCGTCGCGCATACGAGATCGCCGTCGCACAGAAATATCGGTTCTACAGCTACGGGGACGCAATGCTGATTCTGTAATGACGCTGCCATCATGGATAACCGCATTCGCCAGATAATTGTGCGCGATTACTCGCTCGTTCCGGCCCAGGCCGAGGTATGGATCACGGTGGTGCCGGAGC
Source organism: Gemmataceae bacterium (assembly GCA_035653735.1). Classification (GTDB taxonomy): domain Bacteria; phylum Planctomycetota; class Planctomycetia; order Gemmatales; family Gemmataceae; genus JAJPHU01. Next base: position 4,308 of record DASRBG010000136.1, on the reverse strand, counting down.
AACAAACATCCACAACGGAAGTGCATGGCCGACTTATGGGACCGCGCTGCCCATATGCCAGCACCATCGAAGTCGCTTATCCGCTCCGGCCTTTGTCACCAAGCCAGAAGGCAACGGAACAATCCGGCTTGACCGTTCGCGTCATCATTCCCGAAGCGAGTTTGTGGGAGCCGCAATGTCCTTTTCTCTATCAAGGGCCAATCGAGCTGTGGCAGGACGGTCAACGCTGTGAGCGTGTGAGCATTAGCCACGGATTGCGTTCCCTGCGGATGAAGGAGCGCGTTCTCTACGTCAATGACAGGCCATTGACGCTGCGCGGTATTCGGATCGATGCGTGTTCCGATGACCAGGCGACACAGTTGCATCAGACCGGGTACAATCTACTCATCGCTCCGGTTGCATCGAGCAATCTCACGATCTGGGAGCAAGCGGATCGCTTCGGTTTTCTCGTACTCGGACAATTGGATGAAGATGCCGACGAGACGCGCCTTGTCGAAATGCTCCGCTCGCATGCTAGCTGCCTCGGATGGTTCCGTTCGGAGTACCGGGCGGCGAGCGCAGAGGAAGCGATTGATTGCTTCCTGACCAGCCCGCAGCGTTAGTAAGGATGTCTTCCTCCCTTGCTTACGCTGCGAGCCGGCGAGTAAAGGCGTTGCTCACATGGTATAGTTGAAAGCGGGAGGAAGCATTCATGTCATCCTCGACGGGCAGATTTTTCATCCTGCTCTTTTTCTGTGCGTTAATCGCGCTGCCGCTGCGCTCTCAGGAGATCCCTCCCGTCAAGCCATTTGCACCGAAGAAGGCGAATGGTGGCGAAAAAAAATCGCTGCCGGCCTCTGATAGCAAGAAAACCAATGAGCAGAGAAAGATGGACCTGTCGTCGCTACCGGCTGACGTTGTGATATTTATTTGTGAACATGCAAATGAAGCTCTCGACCTTGTTCCCAAAGCCGTGGTTCTAAGACCGGACAGGTATCAAGCTCTGCTCGATCAAATCGCGAAATTAAAAAAGGAGATAGATAAACCACGAAGTGAAAAGATCACGCCTCCCACGCGCTGTTTTCTCCGCGGCAAGGTGGAGTCTGGTGCCGTCCACATCGAGGCCGAGTTCGCGGGCACGGCGGAACATGCGGATACTTTGGTAGCATTGGGGTGCAACCAGGCGGGAGCCTCGGCGGCCGAGACCGACGGGCGCATGGCCCAAATACGCCGCGCGGAAACCGGCAGCTTTCTCGTGCGGATCGAGAAGCCGGGGGAGTATCATATCAAACTCGATTTGCTCTTGCCGCTGGCCTCGCGCGAAGGCACTCGCAGGGGATTCGAGCTAACACTGCCGCACGCGGTTATCACCAAGCTGGAGCTGGATTTGCCGGCCGAATGCACGGACGTTCGAGTCGGCGGCCAACTCGTGAAGGAGCTTCAACAAACTGGACTGGAGCTGAAGAACAATCACCTCAGCGGCAATCCAGGCCTTGGCCCCGTGGACAAGCTCGATCTAAGCTGGAACCTGGCACGGCAGGGCGCGGAGGATTCGGTTCGGACTGCGGAGGGGCGAATTCTGGCGCGACTCGATGCGGCTGGATTGACTACAGAGGCAGATTTGTTGCTCAAAACCGAAGGGGCGCCGGCTAAGACTTGGAGTTTGCTCATACCAAAGAATGCCGAGATCAAGGTGCTTCCGTCCGAGAAGGAAGACCGCGTCGAACATCGCATCGAAACGGCCGAACAGCCATTCGCCTCGCTGCGGACCATCCACCTGAAAGAAGCAAGGACCGAGCCGCTTCGCGTTCAGGTCAAAGTCCCACTCCTGCCGCTACACGGATCCGATTCGATAATCCCTGTCGGTCCTTTCTTTGTCCTCAATACGGCGCGGCAGACAGGCACCGTCCGAGTACGAAATCAAGTACGCAACTTGCATCTCGACTATCGAGGGCATGGCGATATGCAGCTGCGCCGCCTGGATACGGAAGAGTCGAAGGGAGAATCACCTGCGACCGTGGCGACTTTGGTTTATAGCAATATCCCGATGGAGGAGAACCCCGATGGGGTAAGCGGACCTAAATCGCGCTCTTGGCTCGACCTTGAAGCGGTATTGGTGCCGGTTCAAGCGCGGATGCGAGTTTCGCACACGCTGACGCTGCGTTCGAGCGGACCGAACTCCGGGAAAGACACCGGCGTCCGTCAGTGGGAGGTTCTCACTGCCATCTCACCCGCGACCAAATGGAGTGAGGCTGAGCAGCTCGAAATCCTTGTGCCCGCGGACTGGAGCCTCATCGACGAGAACGTTAGGGTGGTGGCGAAACACGTCAGTGGCGTGAATGACGGAGAGTCGAAGCAGCCGCTAACGACACCGGATCTTTCTGCACGTTGGCTAACAATCCCGACGTTTCTGCTGCGAGCACCTACGCAATCTCAACGCTTGGAAGGACGTTATCAAGCCAAATATAAAGCAGGCGAGCACGCCGTATTGAAACTCCCCCGTCCGCAAGGAACCATCGAGTCGTGTGAGATAAAAATTGAAGCGCCGGTCGATGCCGAAGTGTTCCTGAACAATGCGGATCAAGTCAATCTCGAGCTAACCAGACAGCCGCGACCGAACGAACAGACCTGGCGTTGCCGCTCGGTCCCGGCGGATGGTTTGGGGATTGAGGTGAGCTGGCGGCCCTACCGCCCGGAGTTACGCGCCTTTTCGGTGGTGGATCTGACCTTGCGCGGCAACCGTGGGGAGGTACGCCAAGAGTTGCGTCTGCAAATGCCCCCATCACCGCCGTCTTTTGTGAATCTGCGCGTGCCCGCCGCCATCGGCAATTCGTTCCAAATCAAGGACGATCAGGGTCGGGATGTGCAGACGTTACAAACCGAGGTACGCAATTCCGCATCCAAGGTCCCATCGTCCAATTCGGATTCTAGACTTCGCATTCCCACTCCGTCGAAGGCTGGCGAATGGAAGCTGGTTCTGAACTATCGGTTTTCGGATGCCGTTTTTGGGGTGCCAGATGCGGTTGGCCGTGGCAGCCAGGAAAGACAACCGATTGTCGAAAGCCGACAGGCGGTCCCTTTCGTGGTACCGCTGGTAACAGCCGAACAAGCGACGGGAGGTGAGCTGAAGGTGCGCATCTGGAGCGAACCGGGCTTTGTCCCGCGAGCGGCAAGCCCCCACTGGGAAGAGCGGAACGTTGAGGAAGTCAAGGACCGTGATTTGCCGATCCTGGTGCTTCACGCGAATCGACTGGATGCTCCGTTGCGCCTTCTCGTCGGGGAGGAGGCAACGGGGCTTGCGGTCCTCGTCGAGCGTGCCCAGATGCGCGTCCAACTATTGGAAAGCGGCGCACAGAACTGGCGTGCCAGCTTCCGACTCCGCCAACTATCCTGGCGCAACCTCGAGGTTCTGTTGCCCGCCCCCGCAGCCACACTCACCGCGCGATTCCTCCTCAATGGCATCAAGATTACCCCGGATATTGTCAACGAAAAGGGCGAACACACATTCGGCGGTGACATCGCCCGGTTGCATCTCTCACCCGATCTGGTTCGACAGACGGCGTCGCTCGAGGTGCTGTTTCAGTCACCGCCAGGCCGCAACGGGGCAAGCCCACTACGCAGCTTATTGCAGCCGCCGCGCATACTGCGTGCAATGGCGATGCCGGCCTACTGGGAAGTCAGCATCCCTGCCAATCGCGTGTTGCTTGCGCCAGAAAGCGGTGCCGGAGTAGAGCGAATCTGGACACGTCGCGGCTTCTTGTGGGCGGCCGGCTTTTCCCCGACGGTTCCCTCATCTCCCTCGCCTCAGCCTGGGATCGAGATTAGTTGGGCGATGGGAGAACCAATCGCACTGGTGTGCTGGCAGGACCAGACGATGCCTATTGTTCTAACGCACGTTCCCCATCTAGGTTGGCTGCTGGTGTGCTCGCTGGGACTGTTAGTTGTTGGCCTGGGACTGTCCTGGTCGGCGCGACCGCAGGCCAACGGTGGAGGCCGCATCGCACCCTGGTTCTGGATGCTACTCGCCTTCTTGATCTTGGCGATTGCCGTGGCGGCGCTTTTCTGGCCGACGATGTTGTGTGCCATTGCCTACGGCTGTGAGCCGGGCGCCCTAGTGATAGTGGCCATCCTCAGCCTGCAATGGCTGATGCACCGACGCTATCGCCGGCAAATTGTGTTCTTGCCAAGCTTTAGCCGGAGCCGGGGCGGTTCGTCGCTCATTCGCAAAACTCCATCCAATCGTCCGCAGAGCGGCGAGCCCTCCACAGTTGACGCGCCGCCGCCTAGTGTGGGATGACAAGGTGACAGGGTGACAAGGTGACCGATAGA
>DASRBG010000135.1:0-18981 GCA_035653735.1 Gemmataceae bacterium | reverse complement strand
CGCCGAGGCCGCGCCCCGGCCATGTCCACGGCGTCGGTCAGCGAAATCTCGCCGAGTGAGAGCAGATGGCCGATGCAAGTATCCGTGAACACGCCGGAGCCGGCCAGAAACGTGGTTCCAGGGACGACTATGCGGCCGGTTGGTAGGACTTCAAACTCCTGGTCCCATTCGCGATAACGTCCCGGCGGCAGCCCAGCAAGACTGCTGGCGTCGCAGGTCAGGATCATTCGCGCCGGCGACTTGACGCGCAGGATGCAGCGCAGCACGGCGGGCGGTAAATGATGCCCATCGCTAATGACACTGGCCCATAAATCATCGGCCGCAAGCTGCTCCCAAAGATAGTTGTCATGCCGAGGAAGCATTGCGTGGGAGCCGTTGCCCAGGTGTGTCGAGAGCCGAGCGCCGGCTGCGATGGCGGCACGAATGCACGCGCCCGTCGCGGCCGTGTGCCCGAGCGCGACAACGACTCCGGAGGCAACGAGTTTCTCGATGAATGGCAGGGCGCCATCGAGTTCCGGAGCGAGCGTGACCAGACGGATGCGGCCCGCGGCGGCGTCCTGGAAGCGACGAAATTCGTCCCAATCCGGCGGGCGGACGTGGCGCGGCGGATGCGCGCCGCGCGGACCATTTTCCGGGCTGATGTACGGCCCTTCAAGATGCAGGGCTGGCAAGGCGCGGGCGAGAACAGCGTCCGCCGCACAGGCGCGATCAATCGTGGCGAAGCCGTGTAACAGCGCTTCGCGGGAATTGGTGATAAGTGTCGGGCAGAAGGCGCCGATGCCGTGGCGGCGACAGACACCAACGACACGGCGAATGCCATCGGCGGTAAGATGCGGCGAATTGAAGCTGATGCCCTCGCTGCCATTAATTTGCAGATCGAACAGGGCAGGCGCGACCCACTCTGCTTCGGTATCCGCCCGATTCTCTCCCGCAGGCTCCAGGCATGCGATGCGGCCATCCTCGCACACAATATCCAGTCTTTCGCCGGTCGCGTAATGTCTAGCGCGGAGACGCAATGAATTCGAATTCATGGCTTCTTTGATCTCTCACTCGCGGTTCTTGAACGCGAGCAAAGCGCCGACGAAGGTTACGACAGCTCCCAGTAGCGCACCGATGGCGAATACAATCATCTCGCGCCGGCTCAAATGCAATCGATTGACCGGATTTGCCTCGATAGCGGCAAGCTCCGCCGGTACGAGCTCCACGTCAATCTCCTCCGCTGATTCGGGGGCGGCATCGGGGACCCTCTTCGGGCGAGTGCGTTCCGAATCGCGGAGCGACTCGGCTACTTGGGATGAACGGTGTTTTTTCTTCGAGTGCTTGCTTGGATGCGCACGTGCATCCGAAGCCGTGCGTACTTCTTTGGGTGGCTTGGATGACTTGACACCTGGTAGATTCCCGGAAGGCGGCTTGATGGCGGCGGGTAGATTGCCGGAAGGGGGCTTGGGTTCGACAGCCCCCTTCGGCGCTTTTTTTATGACGTGCTGCTCGCCGCTATCCTTTTCCAACCAGTTCAGGTACGGCCGCATGTGCGGATCCGATTCGGGTTCGGCTAGCTGTTCGGTGCCGGAGGCGAGGAAAGTTTGCAAGGCCTGGGCAGCGCCTTCGGGTGTCGGATAACGTTGGGCGGGATCCTTGGCCATCATCGCGTTGAGGACTTGCTGCAATCCTTCGGGGACCGCCAGATTGAACGATTTCAGCGGCTTGGGCGTCTCCGTGGCATGGCGGATCATTTGATTGATGAGGTTCGTATCGGGGAACGGGGGCTGGCCGGTCAGCAGGTGATACAGGACACACCCGAGGCTGTAAATATCGGCGCGGATATCGGTGGTTCGCGCATCACGGGCTTGTTCGGGAGCCATATAGTCCGGCGTGCCCAGCAAGACGCCTTCGGTGGTGAGGCCGGCCTCAACCGACTCTTCCGTTTTCTCGTCGAACAAAGTACGTCCCAAGCCAATATCGAGGATCTTCAAGGTGGCGTGGAGCGTGCTATCGGGAGTTGAGCCGATCAACATCATGTTGGCCGGTTTCAGATCGCGATGGACAAGTCCCTGAACGTGGATGTGTTGCAAGCCCTGGAGCGCCTGGTAAACCAGGCGGACAGCCTCGCTGGGCGGCATTTTGCCGCGGCGCGAGAGCACTTCTTCGAGCGTCTCGCCCTCCAAATGCTCCATGACGATAAAGTGCAGGCCCTCAGCAACTCCGGTCTGGAACGTGCGAACGATATTGGGGTGTTTGAGGCGCAAGGCCAGCCGCGCCTCGCGATGGAAGCGACCCAGCATGTTGGCTTCCTTGGCCTTGGAAGGCGGCAGCACTTTGATGGCGACAATCTGGCCGAGCTCATGCTGGCCCTTGTAGACGCCGGCCATCCGGCCCTTGCCGAGTCGTTCGAGAATCTTGTAATCGTTGAGGAAGAACCCGTCGGCGTGGCCGCGAGCCAACAGCCGTGCTTGATATTCGGTGAGATACTTGTTGGCCACGATCCACAACATGAAGTTCGTTACATTGCCCGCGTCGTCCTTGCTCTCTTGCTGCCAACGAGTGAACATCGACTTGGCTTCGTCGACCGACAGCAGTTTGCTGCGCAGCAGCAACCCGTAAACATTTTGGACCGTCAGCTCCATGTCGCTCTCCGCAGTCCGAGCCGCGACCGTGAGGGAGCGGATTCTTCGTCCGCTCCCTCACGATCGCGGGCCCGATGTCTTCCCTATAATACCAGTAGAAATCTCGTTGTGGCGATGCGGAGTGGAATTATCGGCGAACTATCGTTTCTTCCCTTTTTTTCGCGGCGATTCCTCTTCCAACTGAGCAAATACTTCGCGCAGCGATAGATTCAGGCCAGGAAGCACGTCGCCGCCATCAAGATTTTGATCTTCCGCGACAAGAAGAGATTGCTCCGGCGCGGTGTAAACGCGGACGGTTCGTTTTCGAGGGTCTACCACCCAGGCGAGCCGAGTGCCGCTGCGAAAGTATTCGTGGAGCTTGCGATCGATCTCCGCTTTCGTGTTCTTGCGGCTAAGAACTTCCACGGCGAGGTCTGGATACAAGTCCGGGATGGGTTTTCTCGGGACTTTGCGCTTGGGAAGTTGGTCCCACGAGATGAAACAAACATCCGGGATGCGAACTAGACCTGGCCAGAGACGCAGAGTGCCATCAGGTCCAGCCACAAAGCCGATCTTGTGCTCGGCCAGGAACTGATTAAGGAGATAGCCCAGCCACATCGCCAGAAAAGATTCGGGAAGCCCCATTGCCTTCTCCACCAGGACGCCATCGACTAGTTCACAGATCCGTCCTTCGCGTCGCTCCATTTCGAGAACATCCTTTTCCGTCGCGGTCCCAGGCGGTGGATCGAGGTGGACGCGTTCCGGTGGAATGTCGCCGAGTTTCTTTAGCAGATCGGCCACCGTTCTCCATTCTTTTTTGGTCCGTTCTAGCAACATAAACGGCCTCCAATATCTTTTTTCATTTCGGCAGGTTGCCCAGCAGGTTCACCATCTCGATCGCGGTCAGGGCCGCGTCGAAGCCCTTGTTGCCGGCTTTCGCGCCGGCGCGATTGACGGCTTGTTCGAGCGTATCGCAAGTGAGGATGCCGAAGATGACCGGCACGTTCGTGGCCAGCGACGCCCGCGCCACACCGCTTGCCGCCTCACCGGCCACGTAATCGTAATGGTCCGTGTCGCCGCGGATGATCGCGCCCAGACAGATCACCGCCGCGTACTTGCCGCTGCTGGCCAATCGCTGAGCAACGAACGGGATCTCGAACGAACCGGGGACGCGAACGAGGTCGATCGCGTCATCGGCGACGCCGTGACGTTTGAGCGCATCGAGCGCTCCAGCGACGAGTTGTTCGACGATCGCGGAATTGAAACGCGCCGCAATCAGGGCAAATCGCCCCGACGGCGGCGCGAACGAGCCTTCGTAGGTGGATGGCATTTGTCAACCCTCAAATAGAACACGGATAAACACGGATGGGACGGGTTTGCACGGATCAGACAATAATTAAATCCGTGGAAATCCGTCCCATCCGAGTTTATCCGTGTTCTATTCGGATTTAGCTCAAATTCATGCTCATCAGAAACTCGGCGTTGCCCTTGGTGCGGGCCATGCGATTGGTAAGTAATTCCATCGCCTCGACCGGGTTCATATCGCTGAGGACTTTCCGCAAGATGTACATGCGGCGCAGCTCCTCCGGATCCATGAGCAGATCTTCCTTGCGCGTGCCGGATCGATTCACGTCGATGGCCGGCCAAACACGTTTATCGACGAGGCGGCGGTCCAGGTGTAGCTCCATGTTGCCGGTGCCCTTGAACTCCTCGAAAATCACTTCGTCCATGCGCGATCCGGTATCGATCAACGCCGTGGCCAGGATCGTCAAGGAGCCGCCTTCCTCGATGTTGCGAGCAGCACCGAAGAAGCGCTTCGGTTTATGCAGAGCATTGGCATCGACGCCGCCGGAGAGGATCTTGCCGGAGTGCGGCACCTCCGTGTTGTAAGCGCGGGCCAGGCGCGTGATCGAATCGAGCAGGATCACCACGTCGGTTCCGTACTCGACCATACGTTTGGCCTTCTCGATAACCATCTCGCTGACCTGAACATGTCGCGACGCCGGCTCATCGAACGTTGAGCTAACGACCTCGGCGTGGTCGCTCTTGACGGTGCGCTCCATCTCCGTCACTTCTTCCGGCCGCTCGTCGATGAGCAGAACGATGACGTAGCATTCCGGGTGATTGCGCAACACGCTGTTGGCGATTTTCTGTAAGAGGATGGTCTTGCCGGTGCGCGGCGGGGCGACGATCAGGCCGCGCTGGCCCTTGCCGATCGGCGTCACCAAGTCCATGACGCGCATGTTGACCTCGCTGGGGTCCGATTCCAGATGGAGCCGTTTGTCCGGGTGGAGAGGCGTTAGATCGTCGAAAACGACTTTCTGCGTCAGGATTTCCGGATCTTGATAATTGATGGCCTCGACGCGGAGCAGCGCGAAATAGCGTTCATTCTCCTTGGGCGGGCGGATCTGGCCGGCCACGACGGCGCCGGTGCGCAGACCAAAACGACGGATCTGCGACGGCGAGATATAAATATCATCCGGACAGGGTAGATAATTGTAATCAGGGCTGCGGAGAAAACCAAAGCCATCCGGCAGCACTTCCAACGTGCCCTCGCCGAACATCAGGCCGTTCTGCTTGACCCGCTCCTTGAGGATCTTGAAGATCAAATCTTGCTTTTTCAGACCCGTATAGTCGCTGAGTCCCTCCTCCTTGGCGACACGGAGGAGCTGCGGCATGGTCATTTGCTGCAATTCGCTGATGTGCGTGCTGCCCCGCTTGATCTCCTCATAGCGGTTGTTGATCTCCTCGTCGAAGACGGGATAATCGTCGTCGCGGGAGGCGCGGTTCTGGCTGGGATGCTCACCCCGCCGCTGAGGTGCTTCGGTTGCGGGCGTGTCGAGTTCGCCCTGCGGCTCCAGCGGGTCCGCATCGAGCGGAACGGCGTCGGTAAGCAAGGACATGCGCTCGTCGTGCGACCGCTCCTCGCCGTTGGCGGATAACTCCGATTTGCTCCGCGTGCGGGGGCGAGGGGTAAATTCGCGTCGGCTCTTGGCTTCAGCCATGTCGCAATCTCCTTCACAGATAGCTGGGCAAGGACGAAGAGATTGAGAATCCCGGATTGATGATTAAAAGACAGGAGTGCAATCATCAATCATCAATCAGAAATCCTCAATTGCTTCATGCCGGCCCAACGCGGAGATGTCGTCGTGTCGCGTTCGGCGCGGCGGAGTGCCCAGTGGCGGGCTTTTATTACAGGGTTAGAAGTTCCTCACGAATACAGGTACGCGGCCGGGATGGCCGTTGAGTTAAGGTTCCGATTCACTCCGGGAGCAAGCGTGGGCCAGTCCCCAGAGATGCAGGAGGTCGTTCACTTGGCGGTTCAGATGCTCAAGGGAGGCCGAGTTATCGACCACATGATCGGCCCGAATGGCCTTTTCAGTCAAGGGCAATTGCGCTTGTTCGCGCGAATCCACCTCCTTTTCGCTCCAGCCGCGCTGTCGAGCCACACGTTCCAGACGCTTGGCCCGCGGCGCCTCAATGAAAACGAGACGATCGCAAACGACGTTCCATCCCGCCTCCAACATGACCGCCGCATCCAAGACGACGAAAGGAACACGTGGATCGCTGCATGCTTCCTTGATCTCGGTGCGGATGCGTTGGCGAATCCAGGGATGTGTGATCGCCTCCAACGCCTTGCGTTCTTCCGGGTCGGCAAAGACGATGGCGGCTAAACGACGCCGGTCGATCTCGCCCTTCTCATCCACGATGTCCCTGCCCCAGCGTGAGGCAACGCGAGCGCGGATGTCGGGATCGCGCAGGGCGGCCTGCCCGAGTTGATCTCCCGCGATGATGCGCGCCCCGTGACGCGCGAAGGCGGCGGCCACTTGGCTTTTGCCGCTACCGATGCCGCCGATCAATCCGACCACCAGCTTCGAGTTCTGAGTTCTGAGTTCTGAGTTCTGAGTGGTCATTGCTGATCGAACCTACATCGTTATGAAACCAGCCCCAAACTTTGCTGTCTCTTTGACTCAGAACTCGGATACATCAAGCCAGTTCGGGCCGGATGCCACATCGACGCGCAGAGGCACTTCTAGGCCCAGCGTCCGCTCGACAGGCGTCGTCATCTCCTCACGCACCAACTCGGCCAGAGCCGGCAGCTCGTCGGGCGGCGTCTCGAAGACGAGTTCATCGTGAATCTGCAACAACAATCGAGACTGACGCTTCTCGCGCTGGAGGCGGCGAGAGACGTTGAGCATCGCCAGCTTGATCACGTCGGCGGCAGAACCCTGCACTTCCATGTTGATCGCCTCGCGCTCGGCGGTGTTGCGCTGCTGATACGTTGAATTGGCGCGGATGGCGTCGCGGTCGAAATGCCTCCGCCGGCCCAAAATCGTGGACACGTAGCCGTTCTTCCGGCAGTCTTTCAGCAAGCGATCCTGATATTCCTGGACCTTCGGATAGCGGGCGAAATACGAGGCGATGAATTTGGCGGCTTCATCGCGCGACATCTCCAGGCGCTGCGCCAAGCCCATGGGACTCATGCCGTAAATAACTCCGAAATTCACGGTCTTGGCCATGCGACGCTGATCGGCGTTCACGGCGTTTTCCGGCACCCCGAAAATCTGCGCGGCCACCGCGGTATGAATATCGCGCTCCTCCGCGAAGGCCCGGCGCAGCACCGGGTCGCCGCAAAAGTGGGCGAGAAGACGCAGTTCTATCTGCGAATAGTCCGCCGTCAACAGCAGCCAACCCTCGGCCGGTAGAAACGCCTGCCGAATCTGTTGTCCTTCATCACGCCGTACGGGAATATTCTGCAAATTCGGATCCGAACTGCTCAGCCGGCCCGTCGCCGCCACCGTTTGATTGAACGCCGTGTGAATACGCCCCGTCGCCGGATTGACCATCTCCGGCAGCGCATCGACGTAGGTGCTCTTGAGCTTGGCGATGCGGCGATGCTGGAGAATCTTGCGCGGCAGAGCGGCGCCGGGATGATCGAGAGCAGCCAACTTTTCCAACGTTTCCTGATCCGTGCTCGCCGCGCCCGTGATGCCTGTTCGCCCCTGGACGGGCAGCTTTAACTCCTCGAAGAGGACTTTTCGCAATTGAACGAGTGAACCAATGTTGAACGCATGGCCGGCAAGTTCGTAGATCTCCGTCTCGATCGTCGTCAACTGCTTCCCCATCTCGGCACTAAGGCGGCGCAACAGTGGAATGTCCAGACGAATACCGTTGTATTCCAGTTCGGCCAGCACTTCAATAAGCGGGACCTCTACTTCCTCGTAGAGCTTTCGAAGCGATCCCCTTGCTTGCGCTTCGGGCTGGTCGAGCTGTTTTTCGAGCAATTCACACAAACGCCATGCGACATCCGCGTCTTCGCCGGAATAAACGGCAACGCGCTCGGTCGGCACCTGATCCATGCTCAACTGCGGCGTCTTGCGGTTCTTCTTGCCGATCAGATCCGTGATCGGGATGACCTGATGGTTTAGATAACGGCGCGAGAGTTCGTCCATACCGTGGCTGCGTTCGCCGGCGTGCAAGAGATAGTCGGCCACCATCGAATCGCCTGCCACGCCGCGCGTCCGGATCTCGTGGCCGCGCAGCACCAGCAGATCGTACTTGATGTTCTGATTGATCTTGGCCACGCCAGGATCTTCGAGGATCGGCTTCAGGCGCTCCAGAGTCTTCTCCGTGTCGAGCAAGGCAGATCCTTCCGGTCCGCGCAGTGCTAGATACCATGCTTCCCCGGCGCGCCAGGAGAACGCGAAACCAACAATCTCCGCCTGCAAGGGACTGAGGCTTGTCGTTTCCAGGTCGAAGGCAATCCGCTTCTGCGTCTTCAATTGGCGATAAAAGTCCTTGAACTTCTCTTCGGAATCAACAAGGTGATATTCCGCCTGCCAATTGTCTTGCTGTAGGTCAGGCTTTCTAGCCTGACCGTTCGGACTGTCCGGAATGTTAGGCTGGAAAACCTGACCTACATCGGGCGCATTTGCTCCGAAGGGGAACAACTCTCCCTGAACGGGAGGTTGAGCGTCTCGCTCGCCCAGTTGGCTGGACAGGCCGCGAAACCCCCATTCCTGAAACAGCTTCCGCAGGCCAGTCACATCCATATCGCGCAGACGCCAAGCATCCCAATTCAATTCGATCGGCACGTTGGTATCGAGGCGCACCAACTGGCGCGCTCGTTCCATGATCGCCCCGGAGTTGCGCAGGTTTTCCTGTCGTTTGGCACCGGCGACGCGGTCAACGTTGGCAAGAAGGTTCTCCAGGGTGCCGAATTCTTGCAGCAGCTTGGCCGCCGTCTTGACGCCGATGCCGGGCACGCCCGGCACATTATCGACGGCATCGCCGACCAGCGTTTGCAGATCGACCACTTGCTCCGGCTTGATGCCCCAATCGGCCAGCAATTCCTCGCGTCCGAAGACCTGCCGTTTGCGCAGGCTATAAAGCCGGATGCGATCGTCAATGAGCTGCCGGCAATCCTTGTCGCTGGTGCAGAGAAAGACCTCGAGTCCGCGTTTGGCGCCGGCGACGGAAAGCGTGGCCAGCACGTCATCTGCCTCGAATCCGGCGACGCTGACGACCGGCACATTCATGGCCTCAAGCAGCCGATGAATGTGTGGTAGCTGCAATACCAGATCGCTTGGCATCTCATCGCGGTGCGCCTTGTACTCGGCATAGATGGCACTGCGAAAAGTCGGCTCGCTGCGGTCGAAAGCGCAGACGAGATAATCGGGCGTCAAACTGCGTAGAAACAGTAAATCACGGGCAAAGCCGAACAGGGCGTTCGTAGGCAGACCGGATGGGCTTGTCATGCCGCGAATGGCATGAAAAACCTGGAAGATGAGCGCGTGCGCATCAACCAAATAAAGAGTTCCGGTTACAGAGCCGGATGGCATGGCGTCAGGCGTCCGATCTACCAGAGGGGTAACACTTCCAGGGCGCGGAACGAGCGACAGTGCGGCCACGGCTTGTCAGCCGTAGAGAGAGTGTTCATTCGGGAAAGCGTGCGCGGGGGAGCACCCGCTTGCCTCGATGCGGTCACGCCGTTTTCGCAGCCAACAACGTTGACCGAAAAGCGGCACGAGTCCCAAAATCCATCCCTGAAACAGAAGGCCGTGCGACCCGTTCCTCACGTGAAAAATTCTGGGGGATGTCGATCCTACCTCGAAGGCATTGAGGCGGAAGACCCCTGGTGAAGATAGGGACGAGACGGGATCACTTCTGAGTGGAAGGCAGAACACATAAATCTATCCGAAGTCTAAGACCTCCGCCGATGCCTGTCAAGATCTCTTGCAGATCGGTTCTGGACCAACCTCACCGTCCTTTTCGTGCCAACAGGGACGACTTCTGTATCCTTTCCTTGGCGTTCTCGGTGGATGAACTTTTGAGCAAGGATCAGATAAGTATGTCTACAGATGTGCCGACGCGCGATGAGTTGGCCGAGCGTTACCTAGCTCAACTGCCGTACGCGCCGTATCCCGTGCAGGAAGAGGCTCTGCTCGCCTGGTTCACCGCCGAGCAGGGAGTGCTCGTCTGCGCTCCAACCGGCACCGGCAAGACGCTTATCGCTCAGGCCGCTCTCTTCGAGGCGCTCCACACCGGCACCGTGGCGTACTATACGACTCCACTCATCGCCCTGACCGAACAGAAATTCCAGGAGATGCAGGCATCCGCCGTGCGCTGGGGGTTCCAGGCGGAGGACGTCGGACTCGTCACCGGCAATCGGCGTGTCAATCCGAACGCCCGCATCCTTGTCGTCGTCGCCGAGATCTTGCTCAACCGCCTGCTGCACGCCCATCGCGAGCCGGACCTGCCCGAGGATGTGCCGCTTGGACCCGAAGCGTTCGATTTCACGCGCGTCTCGGCCGTGGTCATGGACGAGTTCCACAACTTTGCCGACCCGGAGCGCGGCATCGTTTGGGAGCTGGCCCTGGCTTTGCTGCCGGCTCACATTCGTCTCCTTTTGCTGTCCGCAACGGTCGGCAATGCCCGTGAGTTTCTGAACTGGTTGGAGCGCTGCCATCATCGCAAACTGGAGTTGGTCGAGAGCAAGGAGCGCAAGATACCGCTGACGTTTCGCTGGGTGCCGGATGAATTTCTCGGCGATCAGTTGGTCCATATGGCCAAGGGCGAGGGCGAAAACCGCACGACGCCGGCGCTAGTGTTTTGTTTCAATCGCGACGAGTGCTGGAGCGTGGCCGAGATGCTCAAGGGGTTGGATCTGCTCGCACCGGGCACGCGCGGACGACTGAACGACCACGTGGACAAACTCGATTGGACCAAGGGAGTCGGACCGAAACTCAAGCAGATGCTACGCCGCGGCGTCGGAGTGCATCATGCTGGACTATTGCCGAAGTATCGCCGCGTCGTCGAAGATCTGTTCGAGAAAAAGCTGTTGTCCGTGGCGGTCTGCACCGAAACGCTGGCCGCCGGCATCAATCTGCCCGCGCGCTCCGTGGTCCTCACTTCGCTGGTAAAGGGACCACACGGAAAGGAGAAGCTGATCGACGCCAGCACAGCCCATCAGATTTTCGGCCGCGCCGGACGGCCGCAGTTTGACGATCGCGGCTTCGTTTTCGCCCTTGCCCACGAGGACGACGTGCGCATCCTCCGCTGGAAAGAGAAGTACGACGCCATCCCGGAAGACACTCGCGATCCGGCATTAATTAAAGCAAAAAAAGCTCTCAAAAAGAAAAAACCATCGCGGCGAGAGAACGCCGTCTACTGGAGCGAGTCGCAGTATCAGCAGTTGCAGGGGGCGCCGCCGGGCAAGCTCTTTAGCAAGGGGCCGATGCCGTGGCGTCTGCTCGCCTATTTGCTGAAGCTATCGCCGGAAGTGTCGCGAGTGCGCGCGGTCCTTCGCAAACGGCTCATGGACGAATCCCGCATCAAAGCCAGCGAGAAGGCGCTCGATCGCATGCTGCTGACACTGGCGGATCGCGGTTTCATCACGCTCGAACCGCCGCCTCCGGTCGCTGACGCTCCCGGCTCGCCCCTGGAGATGCCGCCGGAGTATCAAATTGTCCGCGCCGTGGCGACGCCGTCGCTGGATACCCTACTCGTCTTTCGCAGCGTGCATCCGCTCTACGGCGCGTTCCTCGTCGAGCAGCTCGGCATCGCCGATGGCAACGAACGCATTCAGGCATTGGAGAGCGTGCTGGCGATGCCGCGTCCTCTGCTGCGTTACGTTCGCGTGCCTCGACCGGATCAGCTTCCGCCGGGACCGTTGGCCACGAACCGCCTCGATCCGGAATTGATCCGCCGCGGCCTCATCGTCGCCCCCGTGCCCAAAACCGAGGACGAACAGGAAGAAGACGATGAGGAATGGGAGGAGCGGCCGCCGACGTTAGCCGAGAAATTGCAGTTTCTGTTCGAGGCCACACATCCCGTTGTTACCGACGTTGCGACGCAATCGGTATGGGCGGCAGGGGAGCTGCTGCGTTTCAACGGCAATTTCAATTTGTACGTGCAAACACGCGATCTGGTCAAACAAGAGGGCATCATCTTCCGTCACTTACTTCGGCTGATTTTGCTGTGCGGCGAGTTCGCCCAGGTGTGTCCGCCAGAGACGACGCCGGCCGAGTGGCAAGCCGACCTGCGCGACTTGAGTGAGCGTCTGACCGCCAGTTGCCGCGAGGTCGATCCCGCCAGCACCGATGAAGCAATCCAGTTCGCTCACGCCGCCGATGTCGTCGAGGGGGAGGCAGCACCTTAGCCTTTTGTGGCAAGCACACGTTTCACGAAACCGCGCCAGTCCAGACCCGAAACAGCACGGCGAACGGCACCAAAGCGGGCGCGGACAGCGCGACGAGCGGCCAGCGCCATCGGAGCTGCACACATGCCAACCACACGCCCAAGGGCAGCCAAGCGAAGACGCGCGGATAACTCCAGTTGTCGCCGTACAGCGAGACGCCGCCCAACAGGGCCAACCCAGCGCCCGAGAGCGCCGTCAGCCGGATCAGTCGATCGCAGCGTGTCCACGATAGGCCAAGCGCCAATCCCAGCTGCAACGCCAGCGTACCCATGCAAAGGATATGGAAGAGCGCGAAGGTCCGTGATTCGTCCGCCAAGTGCATCCAGCGGTAGAGCATGCCGGCCAACGGCGGTCCCAGATTGCCCCCCGCCGGGAGCAACGACCATTTGCCGTAGAACAGCCGAAGCACACCCAGCCAGACCGACCACATCAGCAGGGCGGCGAGCAAGCCGTAGAGCCAGCGACGGTCCAGATCTGCTGAGCGAAAAGCAAAAAGAAACACGAGAAGCACCACGACGACATTCTGCTCACGGCTGAACAGGGTCGCGGCGGCGCAGAGTCCCGCCGTCCACCACGGCCAGCGCCGCAGCCAGGCGATCAGTAGTGTCGCCACTGCCAGCGTGGACAACACGTCGGTCAAATTACGCAGAGCAGGCATCCCAGCGTTGACAGCAAACGGCAATAAGACGCCCCACCACGAACTCATTCCGTAATCGCGAGCTGCGATCGCGCCAAGCCCGGCCAGGGCGCCAATGGCCAGCAGATTAACAAGCGGCATGGCCCAGAGCAGACGCCTCGGGTCGCCAGCAGTGAAGAGCCAACTCAACGCCGGATAGAGAATACGCGCTTGGCGAATCGCGGGAGCATCGATGCCCGACTCCTGGCGATGCCAGGGAGCGCGGGCAATGGCGTAATAAAACTGACCATCATAGCCGTTGCGATCAAAGCCAATTTGGATATGTTCATAGGGCATTTCGCCCAAGCGCTCGCGCGCCACGCAAACCAGCGCCGACAGGTCGCCGTGAAACGCCGCCACGTATGCGATAAGCACAACCGCATGAATGGCGATTGCGATCAGGGACGGACCGGCAAGTCGAAGCATGGAAGTCATTCCTCAGAGCAAGGCGAACGGCCGGCGTCAGCCGGCTGGTAGAGAGAGAGTTCCTCAGAGCAAGGCGAACGGCCGGCGTCAGCCGGCTGGTAGAAAGTTCTACCAGCCGGCTGACGCCGGCCGTTCGCCATCGGTTCGCTTAAGCGGCGCGGCGCACTTGATGGCGCAGGAATCCGGCGCAGCTCTGGATGACGCGGCGTTGCTGCTCCGCGGTCAGCTCTGGATAGATCGGCAAGGCCAACACTTCGCTTGCCGCTTCCTCGCTGGCTGGAAAATCGCCCGTGCGGTAGCCGAAGTGTCGTAGGCATTCCTGTTGGTGCAGGGCCAACGGATAATAAATCTCGCAGCCAATATGCTCGGCTTTCAAGTGGCGTACCAGGGCATCGCGCTGGCCGTTGGCAACGCGGACGACGTATTGATTGAACGTGTGGCGGCGATGCGGCCGGCGGATGGGCCGTTCCAGGAAATGGCTCAGATGGTGTTCCTCGATCAAGGCATCGTACCGGGTGGCGACGGCCTGGCGATTGCCGATCCACCGTTCCAGATGCGGCAGCTTCACGCGCAGCATGGCCGCGTGCAGCGCATCGAGCCGCGCGTTCCAACCGAGGTGTTTGTGATAGTAACGCGGCTCCATGCCGTGGACGCGCAGGCATTTCATGCGGCCGGCCCATTCGGGATCGTTGGTGACTACCATGCCGGCGTCGCCGTAGCCGCCGAGGTTTTTGGTGGGATAGAAGCTCAGGCAGCCGATGCTGCCGAGGCTGCCCGTGCGTTTGCCTTGGTATTCCGAGCCGAGCGCCTGAGCCGCATCTTCAATGAGAATCAGATCGTGCCGCTCGGCGATGCTCCACAGCGGCTCCATATCGGCGCATTGGCCGAACAGATGAACGACCAAAATGGCACGAGTGCGCGGTGTGATCTTGTTCTCGACTTGCAGCGGATCCATGTTGTAGGTGACGGGATCGATGTCACTGAAGACGGGCCGGGCACCGGTTCGGCAGACGGAGCCGGCCGTGGCAAAGAACGTGAAGGCGGGCAGGATGACTTCGTCCCCGGGACCAAGCTCCAGCGCGTGCAGAGCCAGCGATAGCGCGTCCGTTCCGGAGCCGCAGCCGACACCGTGGGCGACGCCGCAGTAGCGCGCCACCTCGGCTTCGAGGGCGGCGACCTCCGGGCCGAGAATGACCTGCCCGGAAGCAAGGACCCGCGCAAGCGCCGCCTCCAGTTCCGGTTGCAGCTCCCGGTATTGTGCTTGCAGATCACAGAGAGGAACACCCACGTTCGCGGCCATGTGTCGGCTCCTTCCGACAAGAATTTCCGTCCTGGGGCGGCCGCGCCTGCCGCCTTTCTCGGCGGCTCACGGTATGTTCACCGCCGCGGAATGTCAACGTCAATGCACACGCGATAACCGTGGACTATCCTTAAACTGTTCCGCATTGAGCTTGACCCCCCTCAATGTAAATTGAATAATCTTCCCGTTCCGAGACGATGCTGCGTTTCGGCGAGGACCAGGAGGGACCGTCATTCATGCTAGTTTCAACCAATGGACATTCCGTCGGCGAGCTTTGTGATTCGTTGCCGCAACCGATGATTCCCGACTCACCGCAAGAACGCTTGGCGCTTCTCCATCAACTGCTCGGTGAAGCCGCCTGCCGGCAACTCGGCATCTACCCTATTCCCGGCGGATTTAAGCTCTCCGTGGTGATCCCCGTCTACAACGAAGAGCGCTGGATCCGTGAAGTGGTCCGCCGCGTGCAAGCAGTGCCGATCCCTAAAGAGATTGTCATTGTCGAGGATTGCAGCAAGGACAATACGCGCGACATTCTCAAGCAGCTTGAGAGCGACGAAATCCGCGTGTTTTATCAGCCCTACAACCAGGGCAAGGGCGCAGCCCTGCGGCGCGGCTTCCAGGAAGCGACCGGCGACATCATCCTCGTGCAGGATGCCGACCTGGAATATGATCCAGCCGAGTACCCCCGGCTGATTCAACCCATCCTGGAAAATCGCGCCGACGTGGTGTATGGGTCGCGTTTCATCGGCGAGACGCACCGCGTGTTGTACTTCTGGCATTACCTCGCCAACTTGATGCTGACGCTGATGTCGAACATGTTCACCAACTTGAACCTGACCGACATGGAGACCTGCTACAAAGTGTTTCGCCGCGAAGTGCTGCAAGGAATCACGCTGAAATCCGACCGCTTCGGCTTCGAGCCGGAAATCACCGCCAAGATCGCGCGGAAACGTCCAGGCAAACCGTCTTGGCGCATCTATGAAATCCCGATTAGCTATTCCGGCCGCACCTACGAGGAAGGCAAGAAAATCGGACTCAAGGACGCCTTCAACGCCTTTTACTGCATCTTGCGTTATCGCTTCTTCGATTGAAATACCTTCGCCGGTTGGAGCATTTGTCGCCCTGGATCGAAAGTCGCCACGGCGGCCAGACAGCCCGCTTCATCAAAGACCGCCGTCTCTCCGGCCGGTGGGACCGGTGTCCCGCCGGTCGATGGAATCGCGACGGACTGGCCCTGGCTCAGTCGCGTCAACTCGCTGTCCGACAGCACGAAGCGCGGCAGCTCCGCGATGGCCATCTCCATCGGCAGGAGATGTTCGCGGACCGTCTCGGCTTCGGTGTCAAGCGTCAACGCTTTCTCGACGGCGAACGGTCCGACGCGCAAGCGCCGCAGGGTTTGGACCAGAGCGCCGGAGCCGAGACGCTCGCCCACATCGCGGGCCAGCGAGCGGATGTACGTGCCTTTGCCGCAGCGCACTTCCAATTCCAGATGCGGGTAAGCGTAGTTCAAGAGTTCGATGCCATAGATTTCGATTGAACGCGGACTGAGCGTCACTTCTCGACCTCGGCGCGCGAGGTCATAGGCTCGCCGACCCGCGATCTTGGCCGCCGAATAAGCCGGTGGTACCTGAGGAATCAACCCAACGAACGACGCCACGCACTCGGCCACCGTCGCTGTGTCGGGTGCAATTGCACAAGGCACAGGCGTGACAACCCCGTCGGCGTCATCGCTGTCGCTGCGTGCGCCGAGCTGGAAAGTCGTGCGATAGGTCTTGCTCATGCGCTGGACGTATTCGCTCAGCCGTGTGGCCTCGCCCAAGCACAGGACCAGCACACCCGTAGCCAACGGATCAAGGGTGCCGGTGTGGCCGATGCGCGTCCGCCGGGGGAACCAGCGAAGCACACGATCCACCACGGCGCGCGAGGTCATACCGGCTGGCTTGTCGAGAACGAGCAGACCATCGACGTCGGGAGTATTCATGAGCGCGGATTGCCTCATACAGAGTAGAGCAAACCCAGGGAGGATAGAGAATTGATGATCCTCTTTCAATCATGATGTGCGGAAAGTCCCAGAAGTTCGCGCGTCCCGAGCATAACAAGCGACGCATGTATTGTCATTTTCCCAACCTTACGAAGAAGTAATGGTTTGCCTGTTGCCGAGTGCCCGAAGTTTTTGTAATCTACTTTTATCACGTTGAATTGGGCGACAACGTGATGTCGGCCGGCATCCTCAACGATGCCGGCCGATTTTTTTCTTTTCTCTCTCTATCACTCTGAACTTCAAAAACCGGGGATCGTTGATTCCTTTCGCGGCGAGTCTTCCCTTGACGGGGGTGTTGCTACTGCCTATTCTGCAAAGGGAAGGGCGCTTAGCTCAGTTGGTTTAGAGCACCAGCTCGACAAGCTGGGGGTCATAGGTTCAAGTCCTATAGCGCCCATTTGACTTAAACCCTTTGCCGAGTGGAAGTTGCATGCCTTCTAATCGTCTGAAGCGCGGCACGGAAAATTCCCAATAACAACGGAAGTTTTCCCAATCACATTGCGTCGGTGCTGCTTGGCTCGCCGTCGCAACGGCGAACTCTCTCGCTACACCCTCCACATCCAATCTTCGGCCCTGTACGTCCTCGCGAAACCGGCCGCCCGGAAGAGAGGCGGAGAAGTCGCGGTCTAAATGCTGGCATCGTCGATGAGGGTGGTGTTGTCGCCGCCGTTGGGATCAAGACCGATGAACTCAATCGTGTGCGTTCCGGCCGTTACCGTGAAGTTGTTGGTAGTGTAGAGCTTGTAAGTAGTGCCGCTTGGCGTGAAAGTGCCGACCACCGTGCCATCCACGGTCACTTCAAACTTCTGGCTGCTGGCCTGGCCATAACGCTGGGCCGCGTAGAAGCTGATGGCGTAGGTGCCGGCGGTGAAATTCACCACCTGGCTCATGGTGCCGTAGTCTTGCAGAAACGCCACCTGCGTTCCTTGCGGTGCCGCGGGATTGCGGTCGGTAAAGCCGCTGCCGTTGCCTGCCACGCCGCTGTAGACGCTATACAGCCACGGCGAACCACTAGGAGCGCGAGCGAAATCCGAGAATGCGCCAGTTCCCACATTGGGCGTCTCAAATCCCGGATCGTTGAACTGGTTCGTCGCCGGTTGCTGAATGCTGGCGTCGTCGACGAAGGCGGTGTTGTCGCCGCCGCTGGGATCGAGACCGATGAATTCGATGGTATGCGTTCCAGCAGTGACCGTGAAGCTGTTGGTGGTGTAGAGGCCATAAGTGGTGCTCGTGGGCGTGAAGGTGCCGACCACCGTGCCGTCCACCGTCACTTCAAACTTCTGGCTACTGGACTGGCCGCGACGCTGGGCCGCGTAAAAGCTGATGGCATAGGTGCCGGCGGTGAAATTCACCACCTGGCTCATGGTGCCGTAGTCTTGCAGGAACGCCACCTGCGTTCCCTGCGGCGCATTGGGATTGCCGTTGGTAAAGCCGCTGCCGTTGCCGGCCACGCCGCTGAAGTTGGTATATAGCCAGGGCGAACCGCTCGAAGCGCGAGCGTAATCATTCCAGGATCCGGTGCCCACCTTGGGCGTCTCAAAACCGGGATCGTTGAGCTGGTTAGTCGCCGGTTGCTGGATGAAGGCGTCGTCGATGAGGGCCGTGTTGTCGCCGCCGCTGGGATCCAGACCGATGAATTCGACGGTATGCGCTCCGGCCGTCACCGTGAAGCTGTTGGTCGTGTAGAGGCCATAAGTGGTGCTCGTGGGAGTAAACGTGCCCACCACCGTGCCGTCTACTTCCACCTCGAACTTCTGGCTGCTGGCCTGGCCATAACGCTGGGCCGCGTAAAAGCTGATGGCGTAGCTGCCGGCGGTGAAATTCACCACCTGGCTCATGGTGCCCAATTCTTGCAAGAAGGCAACTTGCGTTCCCTGCGGCGCATTGGGATTTCGGTCGGTGAAGCCACTGCGGTTGCCGGTCACGCCGCTGGAAGAGCTATAGGTCCACGGCGAACCGCTGGGATTGTAGACGAAAGCGTGCCAGGATCCAGTGCCGACATTGGGCGTCTCAAAGCCAGGATCGCCGAATTGGTTCGTGACTGTGGCCGGGAGAGCGAAACTGACGACGTTGGTTGCCCAGTCGGCCGCCGGGTTGTTCGGGTCGGCTACCGGGTTGTCAGGGCTGGTCGGCAACGCCTCGTCATCGGCGAACTCGTTGATCGCCCAGAAGTTGCCCTGGGAATCGACATTAATGCCGCTGAGGTCGCCGGCACGCTGGGGGGCCGCAAAGGCC
>DASRBG010000134.1:0-18125 GCA_035653735.1 Gemmataceae bacterium | reverse complement strand
CAAGTCGGGCGGCGCGATGGGTTCGGCACCGGGGAAATCCTTGAGCAGTTTGCCCTCGGCCACATGCCTCGTAAGGGCGGCGATGTCGATGCCTTTCAGGTTGCGGATGGATCCATAGCGATCTCCCGTGGCGATGATCTTGACACCGTTCCGCGCCAGCTCCTGGCAGGCCACGGAACCGACGTTGCCGAAGCCCTGTACCACAGCCGTCGTTTCCGCCGGCCGCAGGTTCAGCTCTTTCATCGCTTCGAGGATACAGTAGGTGACGCCGCGACCAGTCGCCTCGCGGCGGCCGATGCAGCCGCCCAGTTCGACCGGCTTCCCGGTCACGATCTCTGGACAAGCATAGCCCACTTTCATACTATAAGTATCCATTATCCACGCCATTGTCTGCTCGTCGGTGCCCAGATCCGGGGCCATCACGTCCATGCGCGGGCCAATTACGTTCAACACCTCCTCGGTGAAGCGCCGCGTCAACCGTTCTTTTTCGACGCGCGACAACAATTCCGGATCGACGCCGATGCCGCCCTTGGCGCCGCCGAAGGGCAGGTTCATGATGCCGCACTTCCACGACATCCACATGGCCAACGCCGCCACCTCGCCCAGATCGACCGAGGTGTGGTAGCGCAAGCCGCCCTTGGACGGACCGCTCGTCAAGCTGTGCTGCACGCGGTAGCCGGTGAACACTTCAGTACGTCCATCGTCCATGCGCACCGGAATGCTGACGACAATAGCGCGCTTGGGCAAACTCATGCGTTGTAGGACGCCTTTGTCGATGTCGATGACCTCCGCCACGGCGTCGAGTTGACGGCAAGCCATCTGGAACATCGGTGAGTTTTCATAAACCGGATTGGGCGTATGGGGATGGTCGTGGTGATTGACGGCGGGAGCACGAACGGCAGACATGCAGCCTCCCTTGGCTTGTGGAGAGTCGCCCGGGCGACGGCGTGGTGACGATGCCTCAAGCGCTATCGTAGCTTATTCGGGGCAAAAGGAAAACCGCGCCTACCGTTCCCAGCTCGGCACGCAGCCGATAAGGTGAACCGCCAAAACGACAAGGATGCAACAAAAGGACAAAAAATGACAAAAAAGACCGATAATGATGCTTAAGATGTTACCTCTTCGTGATCCGCTATCTTATGGGGGTTCATTTATGCAGCTCTTTCTTCATCACTTCGATCGCCTTGAGCAGCTGCGTGTCCGTGCTCTGGGCCAGGCCCTCCTCTGTCAATTTCCTTTCAGATTCCGGCATGACGAGGGAGGCATCCTGCGGCAACGCTACCTCGATGTCGGGCGTGATCCCTTTGTGCCAGATCTGCCTCCCCTTGGGAGTCAGCCACTCGCTGATGGCCAACAGGAGGGCCGAGCCATCGCTGAGAGGGAATTGGCCCAGCACCGTGCCGGTGCCAAAGGTGCGTGTGCCAATCAATTTTCCGCGCTCGTGATCCTGGATCGCGCCCGCGAGGATCTCCGACGAGCTGGCCGTGCCTTCGTCAATAAGCACGCACATCGGAATATCCGGGGCCAAGCCGTCCGTTTCGGAGAGGACCGACTCTGTCTGTCCCTTGGCGTCCCTCTGAAGGAACACCACCTCGCCGGTTTTGAGGAACTCGCTCGTGACTTTCACAGCTTGCTCTTTCAGGCCGCCCGGATTGCCGCGTACATCGAGAATCAGGGCCTTTGCTCCCTTTGTTCGTGCCGCTTCGAGGGCCGCCCTTAGCTGCTCATCCGTGTGTTCGCCGAAGTTGCGGAGGGCCAGATGTGCGATGGGCGCGCCGGGAAGGATCTGCCAGGACACGTCCAGGACATCGACACGGGCGCGCTCAATGTCGAGTTCGACGGATTGGGGCGGATCGCCGCGCAGCACTTTCAGATGGACCTTCGTGCCGGCCGTTCCGCGAATGTGCTGAACGAGTTGTTGCAGCGACAGGGTTTGAACGTCTTTGTCGTCCACTTGCTGAATCACGTCGCCCGGCTTCAGCCCAGCGGCTCGCGCAGGCGACTTCGGCAAGGTGTAGATGATCGTGGGCCTCCTTTTGCGAATGCCGATGCTGGCGCCAATGCCGTAGAACTCGCCCTTGAGGTTCTCTTGCATCTGTTGAACTTCGTCCCTGGTCAAGTAGGTGGTGTGGCCTACATCGCCGAGCGAAGCAAGCATGCCACGGATGGCCCAATGCGTCATGCGCTCGTCGTTGACGCTGCCTTGATCGACATAATACTTGTGGACCTTATCCCAGGTTTCCCAGAAGGGAAGAAAGGTTTTCTCGGTCCCCGGCGGCTGGTGCGCTGTCAAGAACCAGCCATGACGTTCCACCTGTGCGCCCAAGGCGAATGCCGCCACGACGAGAAGGATTGTAACAAGCCGATTGCGACGATAGGCTCGTGGATCGTACATGGCGCGTCTTTCTGAGGTTGTGAGCCAGGCGAGCGCGGTTCACCTAATGGGATGATAGAGCAGCGGCAACTTTATCGCATCAGGAATCCGCACTACGGATCTTAGGCGCGCGGAGGACGTGATAGCAGCGAGAGAGAAAAGACGATGACGAGAGGGAAGATCACGCCCATCAGCATTGCGGGATGCGTTAGAAGAAAGTCCCAGCCTGAGCGCAGCGATGAGGTAGAGAATTCGCCGTTGAAGGCTTTGACAAGCGCGGGCAGCCACAGTCGGCCGTAGTACCAGTACCACAGCGCGGCCCCGGCCGGACTGAGGGCCAGCAACAGAAAACCGAGAACCTGGCGGATCGTCCAGGGCGGTGTGCCGTCGTTCAGCTCGACCTCGATCTGCCCGCAGCGCTCAAGGAGCGATTCGAGAATGCTCGCTTCGGTGTGAGCGAACGTTTTCAGTTTCAGCCAGGGCTGAGCGATCGACAGGCATTCCTCGTAAAAAGCGCGCCGTTCGGGTACGTGGCAAGCTTCGATGGCTTCACGGCACGCTTGCAGCAGCAGGCCGTGAATGGTTCGGTAAGTGTTGTCATCGACACGCGACGGCCCGCGGCCCGCGACAATTGTCTCCACGAGTTCCCTCCAACGCCGCCACAGGCGAGATACGACACGATCGATGGGAGGCAACTCTCCGCCTGACGAGGCTCTCGTCTTGCCCGGCTCGGCCATGTCCTGAAAGGTTGCGTCGGAATCTTGGTGCGAAGCAGCCGCGGTTTGATTTTTTCCAATTGCTCTCGCTGCCGCTGTAATATCGGCCGTTTCCTCGACATGAGAAAGCGATACCGTGTCATGGGTATCCGGCTGGCGTTGTTCGCCGGGGGCGTATTTCCACACCGGCTCCAGCAGGCTCGGTCCCGATAGCTCGGCCTCTTTCCGCAAGGGTGAGAAAACTTCGACTCTGTCGAGAATGCAAGTCTGATCTCGCTGGAGACTGGTGGCCGGGCGGCCGGCGGAAGGCGCCTGGGTCGGCGGCGAAATCCACAGCGGCCGGGCCGATGTCCGCGCGGCCGGGCCGAGTTTCGGATGCTCCTCGGCCCAACTCTCCAGTTCGCGCACCAACTCAGCCGGCGTTTGATAGCGGTCCGCGGGATCCTTGGCCATCAGGCGCCGCACGATGGCGGCGACCGGCTGCGGCAGGTCGGGACTCACTTTTTCCAGTGGTTCGGGGTACTCCATCAGGTGCTTGATTAGCTTTTCCATGGCGTTGTCGCCGGCGAACGGCACCCGGCCGGCCAGCGCGAAGTAGAAGACGCACCCCAGACTGTAGAGATCGGAGCGAATATCGGCGGCATGAATGTCGCGCGATTGCTCTGGGGCGATGTAGTCGGGTGTGCCCAATACGCCGGTCTCACCGCGCACGGCGATGGTCTCGCCCTTGGTCTTGCCTTGCAGACGTGCCAAACCGAAATCGAGAATCTTCACCAACACATCGGAAGGCTGATCGCCTTCAAGCAGCGGGATGAGCAGGTTACCCGGCTTGATGTCGCGATGGACCATGCCCTTATCGTGGGCGTGCTGCATTCCGAGGGCAGCCTGCCGAATCAGGGCGCAAGCGTGAGCGACCGGCAAGGGGCCGTTCTTCTTCACCAGGGCATCGAGTGTGACGCCGTGGACGTATTCCATGACGAGAAAATGCAGTCCGTTGGCCTCGTTGGCATCATAGGCCATCACGATGTTGGGATGATTTAGCTGTGTACTGGCCCGCACTTCGCGGCGAAACCACTCGACGGCGACCGGATCGGAAACCAGCTCCGGCGAAATGACCTTGATGGCTACCACACGGTCCATGATGGTGTGCAGCGCCTTGTAGACGCGGCCCATGCCGCCGCGGCCTAGTTCATCGAGAAGCCGGTATTGTCCCAGGCTCAGGGGCTGGGTATCGCCGTTGCACACCTGGCGGCTCTGAAACGCCGTCAACATGCCTTCCTGGACAAGCACGTCGGCGATGGCCTGCGATGGGGCATCATCGCCGAATCGGCTTACCGCTTGTTCCAGCTCCGCTTCGGTTAGCAAACGGCTTTGCCGCAATCGGTCGAAGAAGGTGGCGCGGTCCACGAAGATCTCCAGGGACAGCTTTTTCCTAACCCGAAGGGTAAGCGAAGGCGTTTCTTCGTTCACGCTTCGGGCTAGGATTGAACCTCGTTTGCCTCCATTGCGAGTATAGAACGAAATTCTTGCGGACTCGGCCTGGAATTACTTCATTCGCGAGAAAACGGTGAGAATTTGGAAAGCAGCGGGGCCAAGGATAACGATGAAGATGGCCGGGAAGATGCACAGCAGAGTCGGGAAGAGGATCTTGACAGCGGCTTTCTGAGCCATCTCCTCGGCGCGCTGTTGCCGCTGCTGCCGCAACGTATCGGCGTGGATGCGCAAGGCTTTAACCACGCTGGTTCCGAAACGTTCGCTCTGCACTATGATTGAAGCGAGATTGCGCAATTCTTCAAGGTCGGTGCGTGCGGCCATCTTTTGCAATCCCTCGCCGACCGAGACGCCCAGCATCATCTCCCGCTGGACCAAATCCATTTCAGCGCCCAGCAACGGGTGAGCAGACTTCAACTCGGCGGTCACGCGCTGCATGGCCCCGGTCAAACTGAGGCCGCCCTCGACGCAGAGAACGAGCATGTCCAGAGCGTCCGGCATGGCGCGGCGGAGACCAGTCTGGCGCGCGTTCTTGCGGTAATCCAGCCACAAGCCCGGCCCGATCATTCCCAGACCGATGCCGAGGATGCCGGCGAAGACAGCACGAATCGGGGAGAGCATGCCGGTCAGCCCCAGCGCTCCCGACAGCACCAGCGGCGCGGCCATGAGCAGCATTTTCACGCCGAGGAGCAGCGCCAACGCATGACGGTCGTAGATGCCGGCCTCGATAAGCCGTTGCCGCAATCTGCCGCGTTGTTCCTCGGTAGTTGGCAGCAACGGCGTACCCATATCGGGCAGCCGTGCCAGGAGAATCTTGCCAAGGCCGCCGCCGGCCGTCCGCTCGCGAGGCGTCGCGCCAAGGCCGCGCATGCGCGCCTTGGTCTGCCAGATATCTCGATTGCGCCAGACGAAAAAACCGAGGACGAGTGCGCTCGTGGCCAGGAATACGAGCATGCTGATCCAACCTTTATCGAGCATCGCTATCCTCACCTGCAAGGAAGAGCTAACCATAGAGTCACAGAGAACACAGAGAAAGACACCGAAAAGAGAATGAAATAATTGAACAATCCATCGAAGAATCGATTGCCTATTTGGTTATATGCTACTGTGCCTTCTCTCTGTGACTCCGTGGTTAGCCCTTCTAGAAATCGAACTGGATGATTTTGCGGATCCACAAAGCCCCCACGGCCATCGATGCCATCATGGCGGCGAGCAAACCGGTATGATCGAGCAGCACGTCGGCATAAGGGCGATTAATGAAACGCATGACGAAAAACATGACCGGCGGCAGCACCAACAGCACGACGGCTTGCAAGCGTCCCTCGGCCGTCAGTGTGCGGACGTGATTTCGCAAACGCACACGCTCGCGGACCAATGCGGCGAGGCGCTCCAACACCTCCGAGAGATTGCCGCCCGTTTGCCGCTGAATCATCATGGCCATAACGAAAATCTTCAGTTCCAGGACGCCTGTTCGCCGCGCCAGCTCGCGATACGTCACCTCCGGCAACAGACCGAGATTTTGCTGCTCCTGACAGTAGGCGAACTCGCCGGCCAGTGGAGGCTCGAAGGTATCGGAGACGGACTGAAAAGCCTGGGGCACCGAATGGCCCGAACGCAGCACACGGGCCATCAGATCGAAGGCGGCGGGCAGCTGCATCAACAGCTGCTCGCTCCGCGCTTTCTGGCGATGACGAACGTAGAGCAAGGGCGCGAGCCCCAGGCCGATTGCGCCGATAGCCGCTAGCAGGAGTCCGTGGAGGATCATCCCCAGCACAGCCCCGGCCAACGCCATGCCAGCGGAGATATAGGCCAGCTGCGCCAGGGTCAACATCAGTCCCGATTGTGCCAGCATTGTTTGCAGCCGCGTGTGCCAATCGACATGTTCCGGCTCCGGCAGCGGCGCGTCCGCGGCGGGCAGCCCGTCCGGGACAAGCTCGTTAAGATCGAACTGGCTGACGTTCTTGAATAGACTGACCCGCGTCGCCGGTTTCACTTCCGGCTTGTGGAATTCATTCGCCACACGCTTCCGCGCGCGGAAAGAATCTCGCTGGCGAAGATCGCGCCAAATCGAGTAACCGGCCGCCACGCCAAGACTGGCGGCCAGGAACATCATGACAAGCAGTAGAGGCAAACTCACGGAGCAGTCCTCCTAAGTGGTTTGGTGGTTAGGTTGTTAGCCCACCAACCACTCAACCACCTAACCACCTCACGAGCACGCGCTGGTCAGGATGCGGCGCTCAAATAATTGCACCGGAAGTTCCACACCGCAGGAGGCCAGTCGATCCAGGTAGTGTGGGCGAATGCCGGTCGTATGGAAATAGCCCTGGGCGCGGCGGTCGTCATCCACTCCCGTCTGCTTGAAGGCGAACAGATCGTGCATGACCAGGTTCTCGCCGTCCATGCCGGTCACTTCGGAGACTTTCACCACCTTGCGCGCTCCGCCGGACAGGCGCGAGGTCTGGACAATCACGTGAATGGCCGAGGCAATCTGCTTGCGAATGACCCACATGGGCACATCAAAGCCGGCCATGCCGACCATCATCTCCAATCGGCCCAGGGCATCCCGGGTGTCGTTGGCATGGATCGTGGTTAGCGATCCTTCGTGGCCGGTGTTCATGGCTTGCAACATGTCGAGCGCTTCCGGGCCGCGGCACTCGCCAATGACAATGCGATCGGGCCGCATACGCAGGGCGTTGCGGACGAGGTCGCGCGTCGTCACCTCGCCGAGTCCTTCCACGTTGCGTGGCCGAGTCTCCAGCCTGCCGACGTGCGGCTGCTGCAAACGCAATTCCGCCGCGTCTTCGATGGTGATAACACGCTCATCGGCGGGAATGAAGGCCGATAGGGCGTTGAGCAGCGTCGTTTTGCCGCTGCCCGTGCCGCCCGAGATAAGCAGATTCAGCCGGGCACGCACACACGCCGACAGAAAGGCGGCCATTTCCTCCGTCATGGCTCCCTTTTGGACCAAATCGGCGGCCAAGAGGGGGCGAACGCCGAAGCGACGGATCGACACCAGGGCGCCGTCCAGGGCCAAGGGCGGAATGATGGCATTGATGCGGCTGCCGTCAGTCAACCGCCCATCGACCATCGGACTGGTTTCATCCACGCGGCGGCCGATTTGGCCCACGACGCGCTGGACGATGTGCAACAAGTGCCGGGCGTCGGTGAAGGCAACGTCGGCACGCTCCAGCCGGCCGTTGCGCTCGACGTAAACGACATCGTGGCCGTTGATGAGGATGTCGCTGATGGTCGGATCGGCCATCAGCGGTTCTAGCGGCCCCAGGCCGAAAGTCTCATCGAGCACTTCGGAGATCAGGCGTTCGCGTTCGGCGCGGTTGAGGAGGTTGGAGCTGCGCTGGCACAGTTCCTCAGCCATTCGGCGGACTTCGCCGCGCAGTTCATCGCGGCTGAGCGTGCCGAGCACGGATACATCCATACCGGCTATCAGCTGCTGGTGGAGCTGCGCCTTGAGCCGGCGCCGCTCATCCGATCCCTGACCGGCGGCAATGGCGGACGGACGACGGACCGATTCCACATCGGTCCACGAATCGCCTTCGAGGGCTGTGACATCATCGGGGGGAGTGCGGGGCATAGGTTTACCTTTTCACTCAGTGATTACAGTTTTCCAACACCTCGTAGCGCCAGCGACAGGCAGACGCGCCCGTCGCTGGCGCTGCGGGCTAGTGTTTTCAACTCGCGTCCTATCCATGAAAAACGGCCAGCCAACCGTTAACGCTCTTGACCGCTTGGCGCACGGGAGAAGCCTTCGCGCTGTCCGGATTTACCAGAGCGTTGGCCAGCTGCACGATGCTTTGCGATACCTTGGCCGAGGGCGTGCGGAACACGGCCGGCTCTCCGGCGTTATTGGCGGCATTGATGCTCTTGGGGTCGTCCGGTACGAGGAAGGGGATCTTGCGGCCTAGCGCTTCCTCGGCCTGCGACAAGGGCAATTCCTTGGCCTGGCCGTAGCGATTAATAACCAGCCGAATTCGGTCCTCGCCGATGCCCGCCTGTTCCAGATAATCGAGGATGCGCTTCGTGCTGCGCAACGACGTGAAATCGAGGCGGAACACCAGAAGAACAAACTCCGCCTGCCGCAACACGGCCGCCTGTTCCTCGTGGTAACAATCTTCCAAATCAACCACGGTAAAGAGGAAAGAATCGCGGGCCAGGTGGAGCGTCTTGATCACGCCTTGGGCCGTGACAAGGCGGATGTCCTCGTACATCTGCGGCGGCGCCAGCAAATGAATACCGCTGGCGTGCGGCACCAAGGCGCTCTCGAACATGGCGCGGTCCATGCGTCCGGCATTGAGGCACAAATCGGCAAGGTTATGCGTCGGTTTAACATCGAGCAAGGCGGCCAGATCACCGACGCCCGGCTTGAGATCAACGAGGGCGCAGCGACCGAGGTCGCGGGCCAACACGCCGGCCAGATTGACCGCCAAGGTGCTGGCTCCGCTGCCGCCGGAGGCGCCAAGCAGACTAATCACTCGACCGGAGGGTTGTCGCGCCGCTTCCTCCTTGATCTGCAATCGCAACAGCACCGATTCCAGCTGCGCCTCCAGATCGGCCTCATCGACGTAATGATCGGCCCCTTCATGCAAGGCGCGCAAAATCAATTTGGAATCGGAGGCCAAGCCGACGGCGAGGACCGGGCCGGACGCGAGAGCGCGGATCTTCCGCAACAAGTTCAAACCGCGATCCGGAAAGGGCGAGAGAACCACGACCAGTAAGCTCACGCGCAGGCGCGACAGGGATTCTTCGGCTTGATCGAAGGAAACCAACTTCGGCTCAACGCAATTGAGGCGGGCTTGTAACATCTCGCGCAGTTGCACACCGAGAGAGTGCGAGGTGTTATGGATGAGCACCGCGACTTGCATGAGACTTCCTCTTTCCGAGCTTCGACTTCCGGTTCGCGTCTCCACGTTCTAGCGAAACGAAGCGCTCACCCTGGAGCCTGCGAGCCTCTTTCGCGCTAACAGGGCAAGAAAACGGCGTGTCCCGGCCGGCAGCACCGAACTTCTTCCGAATCGACGGCGCGGTGAAACCCGATGCGGGCGATACCAGTCTCTTAGGTCATGGTCGGCGGCGAGTCAAATACCGGACGCGCCAAGGAGTTGAAACCATGAGCCCGCGTTCAGGGCTGTTCGAGAGTCGAATTCCATAAGCCCGCTCGTAGGGTAGGCCGACGGAGGAGGCCCACCAGCGGGGGCGTGGTGGGCCTCCTCCGTCGGCCTACCCTACGGACAAACCCAGCTTGAAACATCAAACGATCCTGGTCCGCGTTTCGCTCGGCGTTCAGTCGAGATTGCAAATGCAACGACAAATCGAGTAATATCACCCGCGTCGCCCCTGGGAAAAAGGATTTTCCCATGCTCCGATCCATCCATTCGCTCTCCCTTCTTGGATTGATGCTCGCCGCCTCGACGGCCGCGGCGCGGGAGATCCACATCGCGCCCCACTGCCGGGTCAAGAATCGGCCTCCGGGACGATGCGGCTGGTGCGCCTTGGAGACGCTCGCTCGCCATCACGGTCTGAAAGCGATTTACGGATTCGCCGACCGCCATCCCTGCACTTGCAGTCCCCGCAGCTTGGAAGAGGCGCTGCGCGAGACGGGCGTTCACTATCGCATGCAATATCCGGGCAGTCGAAGCCGAGGCATCCTCCAATTCGCCGTCGAGGAGGAATTAGGAGCGGCAATCGGCCTGCGAGCGGGAGGATGGTCCGATGAGCATGGAGCTATGCAGGGCGGCGTCGGGGGCCATATCGTCATCTTGATCGATCTCTCCTTCGATACGGTCAGGTTCATCGACCCGAACGACGCGGACGGCCGCACACGGATGATGAGCTTGCGCCGCTTCCTCGCGCGCTGGGATGGCCTGGCTGTGGTCCTGGTGCCGGACGGCAAATGGGTGCGAGAAGAACCTCATCCGTGCCGCAAGCGGGATACGACCGTAGCGATGCGGCGAGCAGCCTCATCAATATCTTGCAAGGTCAACAGCGGGCTAAGACTGAAACGCATCGCCGAGCGCAGCACGTCCTCGGTTGCGCCCATCGCTTGCAGCACAGGCGACGGCAAGAGCGAGCCGCTGGAACATGCGGAGCCGGTCGAACAGGCTACGCCGGCCAGGTCGAGATTCATGAGCAGCAGGTCCGCCTTGAGTCCCGGAAACGACAGGTTAATCGTGTGTGGAACACCGTCATCCGGTCCATTGAGGACGACCGGAGCGGCGTTGGCGCGCAGCTGAGCGAGGAATCGCTCACGTAGGCGGCAGACGTGCGCGAGGCGCTCTTTCATTTCTCGGCACGCACAATCGAGAGCACGGGCGAATCCAACGGCGAGCGCGACCGGTTCGGTCCCAGGGCGGCGTCCGTGCTGTTGGTGCCCTCCCCATGTACGCGGTCGCAATTTCACGCCGCGACGCAGCAACAAAGCGCCAATGCCCTTGGGTCCGTGAAACTTGTGGGCGCTGAGCGCGAGCGTATCGACGCCAAGCTCGTGGAAATGTACCGGGATCTTGCCGGCGGCCTGGGTCGCATCACAGTGGAAGTGTGGTGCAATCCCTCCGCGACTGCCGGCCCAGTCGCGGAGCGACTCGGTTACGGACCGGATGGGCTGAAGTGTTCCTACTTCATGGTTAACCAGCATCACGGCGACCAGGCGCGTCTCCGGGCGCAGGCGATTCGCAAGCGATGCGGCATGCACTCGGCCTTGGGAATCCACGGGGAGCAGATCGAGGATGAACCCCTCTTTGGCCAGCTGGCGCAGTGGTTCCGCAACAGCCGGGTGCTCGATGGGACTAGCTATCAAATGAGCGGGAGGATCGCCGCACAGGCCGAAGAGGGCCAGATTATTGGCCTCGGTGGCGCCGCTGGTGAAGATTACTTCGTCAGACTCCGCGCCGAGATGCGCGGCGATGCTTTCGCGGGCGTCTTCGAGTGCCCGGCGTGCCCGGCGGCCGGCGGTATGTGCGCTGGCGGGATTGCCGAATTCCTCCGTGAGATACGGTCGCATCGACTCCCACACCACGGGCAACATCGGTGTGGTAGCGTTATTGTCGAGATAGATACAATCCATGCGACCAGCTCGCAGCGCTAGAAAATGAGGCGAAAATGCAGCAGGGCGACGAGAGGCGATCCGGCATCGAATCGCGCCCTGCTCACCGCATGCCTCATTGTAGCCGCAGGCTTAAGCCTGCGACTACGTGGCGCTACTGTTTGCTGGACTTGCGGCCCCACACGAAATAGATAGCCACGATCAGCAAGGTGCCGACAACGCCGAAGAGAACTGGTAAAGACATAGCGCTCATTGAAAAAACCTCTGGGATAACTAGTTAGGGCGAACAATCTCTGCAAGCATAGATCAAGAATGCGCGGCGGGCGCGAATTCTCCGAGGAAGACGATTATTCCGCCCGCGAGAATTAATTGGGCGTCGGCGCTTTTTGAAACATCAATTCGCTACCGTCTGCACTAGTCAGCGTCAATTGGTCATCGGTAATAACGATTTTTTGGGGATGGATTTTCCGTCCCTCCAAATCGTCTTCGAGTGTGAATGTAACGGCCGGCCCTATACCCAGCGAATAGTTGCCCTTATACGGCTTGCCGGCGACTGTATAAACCAAATGGCCGTCCTTTTCGAATTGCAGCACGCGCGCGCCGGCAGGGAGTTCTTCGCCCTTGAGGGTCGCGGCTTGAGAAACCCAGGTTCCTTTGATTTTGTCCGTGTTGCTGGAACAGCCGGCGGCGATTATCAGCACCGCGGCCAGCACCAGGTACGGCAGATTTGCCAGACGCATGGATCGACCTCCTTGCCAAAAGCATCGAGCCTCCCGCTCGATGAACACGCCCGCCGGCGTACCGGCGAAGCGGGCTGATTCTACCGTGAAGGACTGTCTGCGAGCAACAGGAGGCAAACTTCGCGTTCATTTCCTCATTCCCCGGCAATCCAGGGAATGAGGAAGCTCGAAACGATTAGGGATGGTCCACAATGTTCAGCTTGAGTCCGAGCGGCAACCGCTCCTTCCGAAGCTTGATGCCCTTGATCCAGAGTGTGCCGGTACCCTCAATCACCAGGTTCAGCTTGATGAGATCTGGTCGCTCGCCTTTTTTGAGTTCGAAGAGTGTTTGGCAAGACACCCAGTCGGTGGTTCCTCCTGTCGGATTGACAATGTCCTTCGCGTAGAACTCGCCCTGATCCGGAAAGCGACACCACATCTCCAGGTAGGCCTTGCCGCGCACCTTCTGGGTTTTCAGCTGAGCCTCGTAAATCACGAGGCACTCCTCAACGCTTGGATTGGCAATCTCGAAGAGACGCACGGTTCGCCCGTCCTTGGCCTCGATGCGCCAGCCCCCCTGGTCGGCTGTAATGTCATCGCGGCTGAGGGGTTTATCGTCTGGGCCAAAAGTCTTCAAGATATTCTTGTTCTCGGCCTTCGGCACATCCCTCGGAGCCTCCTCGGCCCGCTGCAATTTCACATCGGCGCGTTCCTGCGAGGCCGGCCGAGCACGTGCGGTGAGGC
The DNA here is from genome assembly GCA_035653735.1 of Gemmataceae bacterium. Classification (GTDB taxonomy): domain Bacteria; phylum Planctomycetota; class Planctomycetia; order Gemmatales; family Gemmataceae; genus JAJPHU01. The sequence goes on along the minus strand of DASRBG010000134.1, from coordinate 5,024 downwards.
GCACGGTTTCGCCACGTTTCACCTGGAACTTCGTGCTGCTCATCTCGATACCCGCGGGCAATTCCTGCACGTCGATCTCATATTCGCCGGAGGACACACGATGCTTGCCCACTCGTAAGAGATACTCGCGATTCGTGCTTCGGTCGTGGAGTTTCACGCCGGCCTTATCGAGCTGCACGGCGATCTTGTCATCGTTCGTTTCAAAAACGAGATCGCCTTCGTTGGTTTGGACGATGATGATCGCGGCAGCGGCAAAAAGAGCGAGGAGGAGGGTTGCGGCAACCACCAGAAGCGCGTCCGCAGCGATATACAAGCTCCGCCGCCGTTGCTTCCTTGGTGCGGCAGCGAACGGCTGCAGCGCCTCCACCGCCTGGGCCGGCGTCTGGTAACGCTGAGCCGGATTTTTGGCCATCATTCGTTCGACCACGCGCACAAGTGCGGGAGGAATGTCCTTGCGGAATTCGGACAGCGGGCGGGGCGTGCGCGTTTCATGCGCCTTCAATTTGTCGAGGATAGTGCCCTCCGGATACGGCAGTTGGCCCGTGAGCAAAAAGTACAGGGTGCAGCCGAGGCTGTAGATGTCGGCGCGGATGTCGGCGGTATGCGCGTCGGTCGCTTGCTCCGGCGCCATGTAGTCCACTGTACCCATCACCATGCCCAGCTGGGTCAGCATGGGCGATGCGCCTTCGCGGAAGGACTCCTTCGGCGGCAGGGGGGATGGACTTGTCTCGCTCACCAGGCGTGCCAATCCGAAATCGAGGATCTTGACCACACCATCGGGTGTGCGCACGAGGTTATGAGGCTTAATGTCGCGGTGAACCATGCCATGTTCGAAGGCGCGTTGCAGGCCGAGCGCCGCTTGCCGCACGTAATCGCAGGCTTGCGCCGCCGGCAGAGGCCCTTGCTGCTCGACCAACCGGGCCAAGTTGATCCCGTCCACGAATTCCATGACCAAGAAATGGCTATCGCCCGCCTGATCGGCATCATAGGCATGAACAATGTTCGGATGATTAAGCTGGGCAGCCGCCCTGACCTCGCGGCGGAAACGCTCAACCACGGCCGGGTTGCCGGTCAGGCCGCGATCGATCACCTTCAGGGCGACCAGACGCTCCATGAGTCGATGTTGGGCCTTATAAACCGTGCCCATGCCGCCTTGACCGAGGACTTCGAGGATGCGATAGCGGGAATGCTCGGCTAACTCCGGCGACAGCCGCGGCCCCTGAAGCACGGCGGAAGGCAATACCTCGGTTGCTTCCAAAGCCGGTGGCGGAGTCCCGGCGTCGGGCGGCTTGGAGAATGCCTGCCGCAGCAGCACCACCAGTCGATCATCAGGCAGAGAGCACAACGTCTGGCAACACACTGTACAGGACAGAACGTGATTTTCGATCTTGGCGGCTTCCGCCGGATCGAGTTCGCCCTGACCGAAGGCGCTCAATTGCTCGGCGCCGGGATGAGCAGATTTGAAATCCAACATGAACTGGTCACCTTTCATGTGCTTGTTAGTTCAGATGTCCGTCGGTCATGCGCCGCTCCTCAGCTTCTCGATAGCGTTTTCTTACGACGGGGAGGATTGGGCCGAGGACAACTGTTCCGATAAGGCCCCCCATTCCTAGCCCGTACCACACGCCATATGGTTGCCCATTGACAAGCGCGATCAACCCCGCCCCCAAGAGAACCAGCGACACGCCAAAGAGCCACCAACCGAGACCAAGGACTATGACTCGAGCTTTCCCTTGTGGCGCGAGAACGCCGGCAAGCGACCCCCACAGTCCTATAGAGACTCCCAGGAGAGTCCCCGGCAGCCATGCCCAGGAATTCGCATCAAACCACGGCTCAACCATTTTTGATCTCCCAAAGATTTCCGACGCGAGGCGTCGTTGCTAATTTCATCGTGTCCATTAATAGAAGGACGCCGGAGCGGGAAATCTTTCAGGAAAATTTCAATCGAGGAGACCGCGGCTTTCGGAGCGGAGGCGTTGGAGGACGCGCGACTTAGCAATGAAGACTGCGTTAACGGTCAAGCCCATTTCCGCGGCCACGGCATCAGGCCGCGCCCCTTCGAGGACGACGCGGCGGAACGTTTGCCAGGTGGCCGGGGCAAACTGTGGCTCGATCATCGCCAGCAGTCGGCGAGCGATGTGTTGATCGTGTTCCTGGTCCCAAAGATGGCTGAGGCTGCTATCGGGGTCTTCGAGCTGATCGAGCATGCCGACGATATCGCTGTCGCCCGTGCCCGCCGGTTGCAGCCGTCGATCGCGCCAGAATTCGCGGAGCCGATTGGCCAGAATCGTGCGCAGCCAGCTGCGGAAAGCGCCGGGCCGGCCGCTGTGCTGGAACTGCGGCGCCTCGCGCGCCACGGTCAAAAGCACTTCTTGCACCAGGTCGTCCTCGTCCGCGCTTTGCATGGCATGCCGGCGAAGCCAGCCGGATAGAAGCGGCGAATACAAATCGACAAGCCGTTGCCAGGCCTCACTGTCGGCCCGATCTCGTAAACGCTCCAGCAAAGTAGCAGACGTGGGAGACATCAGTGCCTAGCTCCGGAAGGAAGAATGGAATCCGCGCTTAGCCACAGCCGGACGAGATGTCGCCGCTGCTCCGGTTCGGGGTAGTCCTCAAACGCCGTGCGGTTGTGCAGGATCCAACGATTGTTGACGAAGAACAGATCGCCTGGCTTTAGAGCGAACTCGACACGCAGCGCGGGATCGTGCGCCACTTCATCAAGTACATCGAGCGCCTTTCGCTGGGCTGGGATCAAGGGCTGGCCAATTTTGTCGTGGCCGGACTCGATCCAGTAACGCAGATAGCGATACACCAGGCCGTGTTCGTCCCACACTAGCACCGGATGTTGCACGGTCGGCCCTTCGCCGGGTCGGACACCGCCACGACGATCGATGTGCCACGGCTGATAGAGTATTTCCAGCTCATCGGGATAACGGGCCAGCAATTCATTGTGAACGGTATAGCCGCTGACGATCCGGCTCAATCCGCCGGTCTTCGCCGATTGTAGGCAAAGGAGTCCGACGTAATCCGCGATGCCGGAACCAAACGAGTTATCGGTGTGGAAGCTGCTCTCGGCATTGGTGACGGAGAAACGCGCGCCATAGCGAACGTCTTGGCCGGTATCGCGCACATCATAGAGGAGCGTGCCTTGCACGTTTTGTTCAATGGGCTGGCCAAGCAACTGGCCGATGAGCCAGTAACCGACCGTCATTTCCTCCGGCGAATAACGGCCGCGCACCAGACCCTGGATAATGGCGAAGCCGCGGCCGGTTTCGAGGGCGGTTCGCACTGGCAGGAGATCTGCAGCACAGGCGGCGCACGGTTCCTCCGCCGCGCATATGGAAGTCACCGGCCGCGGTTGTTGGCGCAGGCGGAGGACAGTCTCGTCCAGCGCCTCCAGGCAGCGCGGCGATAAGGGGTAATACCATCCCTGGCGATCGTCAATGGTGCTCGATCGCCAGGCGCGAGCGTCGGTGACGGTGTGGGTCAGCATATCGGCTATTATCCCCTGATATAGGGGAGAAATCCAGCATGGCGACTGCAATCTATTGCCGCGAGGCGCCGTAGCGCTGGAGCGCTGCCTTCTGAAACGCGCCGTGGGCCTTGTTGCCATCCTTTGGGAAACCGGCGTGTTGGACCATGAACACGGTAATGAGGCCGTGCTGCGGGTCGATGGTCATGTTGGTGGCCTGAGCGCCGCCGTGGCCGAAGACGCCGTTGCCGTGCGTACTCCAGCCGAGTCCATAGCCTCCCTTTGCTGGATCGCCGATCTGCGTGGTCGCCATTTGCTTCACCGCATCCTCCGAAATATAGCGCTTGCCGTTAAACTTGCCGCCGTTCAGCACCATCTGGCAGAACCGGCCAACATCCGTCGCCGTCGAGAACAAGCCTCCCGCGGGCATCGGCTGGCGCGTGCGGTCATTAAGCGGATACTTCAGTTGACCGATTTTGACCTCTACCAGACCGTTTTTGTCTTCATTGGGCTTATACGATTTCGCCAAACGTTTGAGTTGGTCCTCGCTGGGCCAGAAGGTCGTATCTTTCATGCCGAGCGGCTCGAAGAGTCGCTTGTCCATGAATTTCTCATAGGGCATGCCGCTGACGACCTCGATGATGCGGCCGGCCGTGTTGATGCCAGCATTGGAATACTGAAAATACTTTGTGCCTGGCTCAAAATCCAACGGCGTCATCGCGTAGCTTCGGACGGCCAAGTCCAACGGCAGCAGATCGAGCGTCGGTTCTTCCATCGCGGATTTGAACGGCAGCCCGCTGATGTGGCTGAGAATGTGGCGCACGGTCGTACGCTGTTTCGGCTTCTTGAGTAGCTGGACCTGATTATCGCCATACGCTCTCAACCACTGGCCCTTGAACTCCGGCAGATATTTCGCCACCGGATCATCGAGTCTCACTTTGCCCTCATCCACGAGCATCATCAAGGCCGTGGCGGTGATCGATTTCGATTGCGAGGCGATCCAGAACAGTGCATCGAAGGGCATCGACTTCTTGGCGGTGATGTCCGCGAAGCCCACGGCTTCGAGGCTCAGCACCTTGTCCTTGTCGGCAACCAGTATGACAGCGCCGGCCAAGGCGTGGCGATCAACGAACGGCTGAAGCACGGCGGCGATGTCTTTCGAGGAGGAGGCGGGAGGATCGTCCTTTGCCGCAAGCAGCGGGGCAAGTAAACTCACGACCAACAACGGCAAGATGAGGAAACCACGATGGGGGATGGTTAACTTCATGGCAGAACCTTATGCGTTCCTTTCTCCTTCTCTGGTTCTCTAGTTGTCTGGTTCCCAAAACTCTGTTTGGGAACTGTCTTCGCGAAACTCTGTTTCACGGGCATCCTGTCACACTCACAAAAGCGAAACGGAGTTTCGCGGACAGCGTTCCCACGCAGAGAGCGTGTGAATTTTTTGTCCCTACGGCTCGACGTTCCATCTGGAAGGCGCTAAAGCAATCGTATGAACACACCACACCATAATTGCCGTCTTCGCCTCCCCGAACGCAACCAGGTCGAGATCCGC
>DASRBG010000133.1:0-6841 GCA_035653735.1 Gemmataceae bacterium | reverse complement strand
GCTGTTGCTGCCATTGCCGGCCAGCGTCACACTGGTGCTCCAGGCTCCGCCACTCACCGTCGCCGTGCCGACCTGCGTGGTGACGCCGTTCAGCGTGTCGAACAGCGTCACCGTCGCTCCCGGCGCCACCGTCGTCGCGCTAACCGTGCCGGAGATGGTCGGGGTCGCCTGGTTGGTGGTCCCACCTGTTGTCGATATCGTCACCGTCGGCAGCGTCTCCGCCACCGTCACCGCCTGGCTCACCAGCGTCGAGACGTGGCCATAGGCGTCCGTCACCTTCGCTGATACCGTCGCCGGACCGTTCGTCAGCGTCACCGCATCGCTCGAGGGAATCGTCGCCGTCCAGCTGCCGCCGGACCCGACTGTCGCCGTGTAGCTCTTGGAGAACGTGCCGTCCGTGAGGCTGACGTTGAAGGTCGCCCCTGCGCCAGTCCGGTCACCGTGCCGCCCAGCGCCACCCCTTCGGTGGTATGCGCCTCGGCATTATTGATGATGTCGTTGCCGTCGATCGGGTTGATGGTGACAGTCGGCAGCGTCTCCGCCACCGTCACCGCCTGGCTCGCCAGCGTCGACTGATTGCCGTAGGCATCCGTCACTTGCGCCGTGACAGTCGCCGTCCCGTTCGCTAGCGTCACCGCATCGCTCGAGGGAATCGTCGCCGTCCAGCTGCCGCCGGACCCGACTGTCGCAGCGTAGGTCTTCGCGAACGTGCCATCCGTGAGGCTGACGTTTGATTAGGGAACTTAGACCGCAACCAACTGGTTGTTTGTGCATGCGGACGCGAGTACGCCAAGAGCTTCGGACGGCCCTGCTCATTGCAATCGGCCTCGCCGTACTTTGCTTCGGCGCGGCGGCGATTGCAGCAAAGCTCATCGGCCAGTCGTAACCTGGACGCAAAGGCGCGCCATGCGAATTCGAAAACTCCGTCCGATACGCACCACGCTGGACCTGGCAGATGAGGCGCAGGTTAGATCGGTGCAAAAGCGCTTGAGCATCAGCAATGACGATCTAGTTCGGATTGTCGCGAAGATCGAAACTCTATCGCGGCGATCACTAAGGAAGTCCAGCTCGAAAAAAGATAGCGGCGGCGTGCCTTGATGTACTTCCCGACCCGACCGCAGGCGCATGCCTCCAGCTGCCCGGGCTCTGCTGCCGTCGCGGGCGCCCTTGGGGAGAGGTGCGCGCTTGCGATCGATCAATGCGGTGTCGCCATTCCGGTTGAGGATGCTGATGTAGCCGAGCTGCCTGCCGGCCAGGAAGTTGAGGCAATGGGCCCGGGCTCCTAGGCATACCGGGCCCGCTTCATCTCCGATGTCGCAAGACCAGTTTATCTGCACCGTCTGCGGCCAGCGCAACGCCGACATCCGGCCGGACTGGCAGATCGCCGTGCAGGGTTGAGTGGAGGCGCGCTAGAACACGCTGGGCGCGCGGCTTTGTTGGTTACGACCTTTTAGGACGCCGCGCTCGTTGAGCTTTTACTCGCGGAAAAGAGTCACCCCTCACAAGATGCTTGCGAAGAAGATCATACAGATCGGCGCGTACGAGCGCGAACCATGGATGGCTTCGAAAATCAGATCAGTTGCGCCGGTTCGAAATACGTTGACCAGTTCGATCAGCTTGCGCTGGGGCGTCGGGGTCGATGAGGCTCGGCTCGATAACTTCACGCCTGCCGCTCAACCTCGCTTTCAACCTTGCCACCACGCGCAGCGTGATCGGTCTTCAAACATCGTTGACGCGGAACGATCACCCGCTGGAATGGTTGGTGCCCATCAGTCCGAGGTGACCGATGCAATCAGCCATCGCACGCAGGCGGCGAGCACGTAGACCGATTGTAGACTTTGCAGGACGGCTTGCTATTGCAGCTGTTGCGTCGCTCTTTCTGGCATGCACCACCACCCGCAGCGCCCCTCACGGCTGAATGGCGCCCCGATGCGGATCGCTCAAATCGCGCCCTTGGCAGAAAGCGTCCCGCCGAAACTCTACGGAGGGACTGAAAGGGTCGTGGCTTGGCTCGTCGACGAATTGGTCGAACTCGGCCATGATGTGACGCTGTTCGCGAGCGGGGACTCTCACACGCGTGCAAGGCTCCATCCGGTATGGCCGCGCGCGCTGCGCCTGAGCCGACCTGCCGCGGACCCGAATGCCGCCTGGGCAGTGCTGCTCGAAACGATATCGCAGCAGGCCGGAGATTTCGATTTGATCCATGCTCACATCGATTGGCTGCACCTGCCACTGTTGACCCGATCCGGCGTGCCCTTCCTCACTACGATTCATAACCGGCTGGACTTGCCCGGCCTCTCCGATGTTCTCAAAGCATTCCCTGGCGCCTGCTTCGTCTCTATTTCGGACAGCCAGCGCCAGCCACTTCAACACGCGAACTGGTGCGGCACTGTTTATCACGGGCTGCCGACAGATCTGTTTCGGCCGTCTTTCGAACGGGGGTCATATCTGGCCTTTCTCGGACGGTTGACAGCCGAGAAAGGGCCTGAAGCCGCGATCCGGATCGCCGGGGCGGCCGGAATGCCTTTGCGCATCGCGGCGAAGATCCCTCGGTCTGAAACCGGCTATTTCAAGCGTCACATCGAGCCCCAGATCGATGGCAAGGATATTCAGCTGGTGGGCGAAGTCGACGAACGCTCGAAACAGCCCTTTCTTGCGGAAGCCGCCGCACTTTTGTTTCCGATCAACTGGCCGGAACCCTTCGGTCTTGTCATGATCGAAGCCATGGCATGCGGCACGCCTGTCATAGCCTATCGTGCCGGCTCGGTGCCGGAGGTAGTTGAGCACGGCGTGACAGGCTTTATCGTCGAGACGGAAGACGAAGCGGTTCAGGCCGCGAAGGACATCGACCGGATCGATCGGCGCCGGGTCCGTGCTCGCTTCGAAGAGCGCTTCACGGCAAACCGGATGGCCGCGGCCTACGAACTCCATTACCGGCAGCTGCTGCATCGGATCGACAGATTGCCCGGCTCGAGCGCAGTTCGGCTAAGTCGCCGTTGCGAAGCGAGGCTGAGGCCTTGACGCGGCCGTATGCGATGCAGGAGCTGCCTGCTCAAGACACGTGATCGTTCTTCGGGGAGCGCGGATGCAACATACGGGGTGCCAATTGCCGTGACCTTTCGAGAGGCCATCGAGGTCATCCTAAGGCATGGTCCTCGTCGGGCTTGCGCTGCACCACGTGTTCGTTACTGTCGTAGTGCCCCGCGAGAGCAGAGGCGCACTCCGCGTTGCGCGCCGGCTTTTGCGAACGACCCTTCCAATCCGGAAGTGGGTGCGCAAAGGGCGGGCTGGGATTTCGCCGAGCTTCGCACCGTTCGTGTTGATGGCATCCTTCGTGGTCTGGATGCTCCTGGGCTTCGGCCTGGTAGCTCATGGGGGCGACGGAAAAGATATAGTTTAGCAAGTCCAATGATTTATCCTATGTCCTCAATAGGATGACGCATGAACGTGTGCACTCGAAATTAGCCGAAATTGCACACGTTTGTACCCGTTTTGACCTCTCAGCGCACACGCACGGTCATGGCCACCTTCACTCAGTTGCCATCCGGAAACTGGCGCGTCCAGGTCCGGCGCAAGGACCGCTACGTGTCAGAAAGCTTGCGCCATCGCAAAGATGTCGAGGACTGGGCGCTCGAGATCGAGCGCGGTATATCGACAGCAGCTGCATGGGTGATGACTTCCCCCGGTTCGCCGCGATAGGCGCGAACGATCTCAATCAGCAGTTGGCGAGATCGGTTGCGGTCGACCACGGGCCGCCAGTCGCAAGCTCTGGCACAATTCGCAAGCCGCCTGCCAGCTCACGTCCATCTGCCTAGCGACCACGTGCCGCGCGGCCCGTCAGGGCTGTTGGAAGCGGCTGTGCGAAGATACTGCTGGTCATGCCCGCGCGCAAAAATTCAATTTCATGGAGTGCGCGATCGAATGGCCCGAAGACTTTTCTCTCAATCACCGCTTGGACGATTCTCGTGTCCGGAATAAGCATAGCGTGTTGCTGGAACGTAGTCGACGCGAACCGGCGGTGAGTGCCCTGGCGGCGTGCCAAGAACTTGTCGGAGAGTTGGGAGTGGCGCCTCGAGAACTCACTGCGGCGCCGGGCCGAACGATTGCGACGACGTCCGCGACCGCTAGCACGTCCTGCCCGTAGATTGCGTAGCTTGACGGATCAGTCTACGCTTCGGCATAGATGCGGCCCTGCGCACCGAGCTGTTCCCAATCGACCGCAAGGCGCTACGCCAAAAATGCGCGGCCATTAACCGGAAGCGCTGCGCGGATGTGACGGCTGGCATCGCAGCACGTATCGGCCGAGGTGAACCGTTCACCCACGCAGTGGCGCTTCTGATCACGACGACTCGGGGCCGATCGACGGGCGTTTCACCGCCGGTCGCGCGCAGGTCGCGCAAGCTTGCCGACGCTGAAGGCATGCGCGCTTATGCTCGCAGGGAGCCAGCGTTGCGCGGGCGCACGCTATCCGCGAACTGATGCTGTTCGCGGTGTGGACCTCGCGCCTTTGTTCCGGGAGAAGTCAGCGATTGGTACGAAGCGCGTAGGTAAGCGGCTCCTTTCTTATAAAAAGCATCCGGGATATTGTCGGCCGCATCGGCAAATCAACGCAAGCCTTAATTCGAGCTAATTCAGGTTGCCACAATCGAAGCGCTACCACTGATCTTTTCGGTGGATTGTGTTTTTGATGTTTGGTTGGGGCGGGAGCCTCCGAATGTGTCGAATGATGCTGAAGACAGCCTTCCCCACGTCTTAATCCAAGCGGGCCGTCGCGCCTGGGAGCTACATGGCGAAGCGAGCGGCATCCGCACGTTAGACAAAGACGTCGCTGTAAGTTTGCTTGCTAGGCACCTCGTTGAGCTTGCCAAGGCGGGGATGACGGAGGAAGGGGCGCTTGCGGCGGCCGGGCTTCGTTATTTGGTGTCGCTGACGACGCAATCACCACCGTCGGTCTCGAGTCACGCGGAACATGCAAATGAAGGCATCCGTCAGCCACGGGAATTTTCTATCGACAGCGCGAACGCGAAATTTCTCCTCCAATGGCGTATTCCATGGGGTTGACGCTTCCCGGCATGTGCCTGGAAGAAATTCCAGGCACAAGCCGAGAGGATCGCGCTGGACTGATCCATGCTGCGCGAAAAATGCCGGCGGGCACACCACACAAGCAATGCACGGGCTTGATCGCCTGGCCATCCTCAAGTGCGGCCAGGTCCTCGATTTGCGAGGCCGCTCCTCGGCAGACCAGCATCAGGCCTGGAATTTCTGCGCGCCATGCCGGCGCGTCGTGCTCGCGCCTGGGCAGCTTGGCAATGTAGTTGCCGACGTCGCGCAGCTAACCACCACGGGGAGAGCAATGGTATGGTCGAAGGCGCGGACCAGCCGGTGTCCGGGCATTAGCCCAAACCGCTCGCATGCGCCTAAATCGTTTCTGGGTCCCAAGCACAGGCGAATGCCCGTGCTAGCAAGCTGGCCCTTCGAAGTATCATGGGATATCGACGACGTGAAGCGAACCTGGGCGATCGTAAATATAAACAATGTGCGAAGGTCCCGCGATTTGCGTCTCAACGAGGACTCGTCAGATCCAAGCGCATGTTACTAGCCTGATCGCTTCGCCGTTCTTGATCGGTGAACGCAGTAGCGAGTTGATGAGGTCGGCCACCGTCATGCCCTGGATCAGCATCAAGGGAGCAAGGCTGTCACCATTCATGGCTCAACGTGTTGCAAATTGCCACGACCGTGTTCGGGCCTTTGGGCGATAGCAAGATCGGCCTCCAAAAAGGACTACTTACTAATGCCTCTGGATCAACTTCGCTTGGTGGCTTCTAAACGCCGAACCCGCGACCTGTCGTGCTCAATGTAGCGTCGGCCATCTCGACGCTTGACGTCCGCGACCGGTCCTCGGCGGCTCTCAACCTAAGCTGGCCTGTGGCACACAGTTGGGGGATTGATGGTGTTTTTGAGATGACTCCACGCGGCTGATTCGCTAGACTTTTTAAAACAGTATTAACGTACCGAACAGGTGCTCTAGGAACGGGGAGGTGCTCTAATTGAGTTTCGGATCGGGACATTTGCCTCCCACGTCCTCTCGATCTCGTTTCGACGAGATGCGCGAGGAAGCCTTCACGAACTCGAACCGGCATCCGCTGGAGTTTGAGTTCGCTCGCCAACGTCGTCCACCGCGCCTGCTGCCTGCTATTGCAGGAGGAATTACCGCGGCAGTCGGTGTTGCCGTGGTCGGAGCTCTCGTTTTTTTCAACGTGGTTCCAAAGCTTAGAAGCGATCCGTCGCTCGCCGTTTCCATATCCACGCCAGCATCAGCTACAGCGGCTCAGACGAGACCTGAAAGCTCCCAAGCGCTACTTCAAGGATTCGTGCGGTTCCAACAATCACAAGCACTCAATAACTCAGGTGTTGAGTCCGAACCCGCCTCTGCTGGAACCGCTAAGGCCTCCGAAAAATCCCAAGCTCTGCTTGATAGATTCATCCAGTGGCAGCGAAGGACGCGCGACGCGCCGCCCAATTGATCTAAAGCCATTGCCTGCTGCAGCGGCTTGCGCGGCGACATCACGTCGGCGAAATGCGCAGTGAGAGGTGCTTTCGCATCGGCGACTAAGCCGGGCTATGACTAAGTTTGCGAAACCGCCGAGCGGTTCGGCAAGAGCTTACCTTGTCAAGCATCTGGTGCAGTAGCCTCGACAGCGTCAAGGGGGTTTGACCAGGCAGGAGCGGGCACACAGCTGGCCTGCTCGCTGCGTTCGATGAAGCCGCTTGCCCGATCAGGTCGTCGGCGCCAACCGCTGCGTGCCCCAGCACCGGCGCCAGAGTGACTTCCGTCCCGGGA
>DASRBG010000132.1:0-46730 GCA_035653735.1 Gemmataceae bacterium | reverse complement strand
AGAAAACAGAGTTGGTGTCATCCCCTTGCTTGCGCAGCGGGCTGGCGCCTCCTCGTTCCCACGCTCCGCGTGGGAACGCGCGTTGGCGACGCTCCGCGTCGCGGCCAGCCTCCCGCAGAGAGACGCGCCGCAAAGCGGCCGGGCGTGCGTTCCCACGCGGAGCGTGGGAACGAGAACAGAAAACAGAGTTGGTGTCATCCCCTTGCTTGCGTTGCGGACTGGCGCCTCCCCGTTCCCACGCTCCGCGTGGGAACGCGCGTTGGCGACGCTCCGCGTCGCGGCCAGCCTCCCGCAGAGAGACGGGCCGCAGAGCGGCCGGGCGTGCGTTCCCACGCGGAGCGTGGGAACGAGAACAGAAAACAGAGTTGGTGTCATCCCCTTGCTTGCGCAGCGGGCTGGCGCCTCCTCGTTCCCACGCTCCGCGTGGGAACGCGCGTTGGCGACGCTCCGCGTCGCGGCCAGCCTCCCGCAGCGAGACGGGCCGCAGAGCGGCCGGGCGTGCGTTCCCACGCGGAGCGTGGGAACGAGGGGGCGTCATCTCTCGCTGACTGAGTTTTTCGCTAAAACTTCCCTTATGCCATCTCAAGCGGAGGGACGTTTTGTGATACTGCCCGAATTAACCCCGGCCGTCGCCCGCGTGCTGGAGACGGCCCAGCTTTACGCGTACCATCTTGGCTTGTCCGAAGTACAAGCCATCGATCTGTTGCACGCTTTGCTCGCGGAGGAAGAGGGTCGGGCTTGTTCGTTGGCGGTCGCGGCTGGGCTGGACGCCGCGGCTTTTCGGGCCAGTCGCGCCGTTCCCGAGACGCCGGCTCCCGAACAACCGCCATCGTTGCCGCTGCACGCAGGCATTCGCTCGATGCTGTTTGCCGCGCGCGATCTGGCCCGCGAATTAGCCGGCGAGAGCACGGTCGCCAGCGAGGTTTTGTTGCTCGCGCTGATCCGCGGCGACGAAGCGCTTGCCGCGGAGCTGACGTCGTTCGGTCTGCGTCTCGCCGGCCTGGAGTCTCTGATCCTTGCGGATCGTCCGCCCCCTCCGAAATTGGAGGAACCGCTGCGCCTGGGCGGCCTGACCGAGCGCATGGATACCGCCCGCCTTCTCGATGCTTGCGCCAACCGCGCCCGCGAAGGACTGCGCGTCCTTGAGGATTATTGCCGGTTCGTGCTCGACGATGCGTTCCTGTGCCGCACCTTGAAGGAATGGCGTCACGATCTAACGGCGGCGCTGGCTGAGTTGTCGCCGGGGCTGCTCCTGGCGGCGCGCGAGACGCAACACGATGTTGGCACCGAGCTATCCACGCCGTCGGAGTTGGAGCGTGAATCGCTGCGCGACGTGGTGCAGGCCAACATCAAGCGTTTGCAAGAGTCGCTGCGCAGCCTGGAGGAATACGGCAAAATCCAAAGCCCGCGATTGGGCGAGGCGCTCGAACAACTCCGCTACCGCGCCTACACACTGGAGCGCGTCCTGCTCCTCGGAGTCACAGCCCGTCAACGTCTGCAAGGAGCGCGGCTCTACCTGCTGTTGACCGGCTCGAAATGTGAGGCGACGCTCGACTGGATTATCACCGAAGCCGCCGTGGGTGGAGCGAATATGGTGCAGCTCCGTGAAAAGGACAAAAGCGACCGCGAATTGCTCGATCGTGCTCGACAGGTGCGGCGCTGGACGCGCGAGTCCGGCGTGCTGTTCATCGTCAACGACCGGGCCGACATCGCCCGCCTCGTCGAGGCCGACGGCGTTCACCTGGGCCAAGACGATCTGCCGGTCAAGGAGGCGCGGCGCATCCTCGGACCCGACGCACTGATCGGCGTCAGCACGCACAACCTGGAACAGCTGCGGCAAGCGATCCTCGACGGCGTCAGCTACGTCGGCATCGGCCCGACTTTCCCTTCCGGCACCAAGGACTTCGCGGAGTTGGCGGGTCTGGAATTCGTGCGCCAGGCGATGGCCGAAACGACGCTGCCGGCATTCGTGATCGGCGGCGTGGACCAACAAACGATCGGCGCCGCCGTCGCCGCGGGAGCGCGACGCATCGCTGTCAGCGGCGCCGTCGCTCGCGCCGACGATCCACGTGCAGTTTGCGCCGCGCTGCTCGACGCATTGCCGGAGGAAGAATGAGACCACGAACCACACGATAAAAGGACAAAAAGGACCAGTAAAGGACATAAAGAGAAGATAGGGAAATCAGTCACATGTTTGTCTTTGCTTTCTTTGTGTCGTTGGTTATCCGTTTTTGTCTTTTTTTCGTGTGTTTCGTGTGTTTCGTGGTTGAAATTCTACTCGGACTACGGATTTTTCTAGACTATTTCTCAGTTTTGTGACAAGATAAGGCCCGCCATGCACTTCTTTATTGTAGAGAACTTCGTTCATCCTACGCACGGAGAAGGCCAATGGCGGTCGCAGACGTTCATCCCAGCGTCGAAGAGTTGGCGGCGTTCACCTTGGGCACCCTCGACTACGAGACGCACGTATCCATCGAGATCCACGTCGCATCCTGTACGTCTTGCCAGGAGCGCGCGGCAAACGCTCGCAGCGACAGCTTGTCGAATTACTGCGCAGCGTCCATGCGCGCACGGGCTGCGGGACCGGTCCGATTGCCGATGCGATGGCGCAAGCCCTGACTACGCCACCGCTCACAGCTGTTTCTCAGACTGTCTCGTTAGCACCGGATGTTGCCTCGTTTGTCCGAACCGAAGCGGTTCATATCGAGGCCCATGACACAGCGCCGCCGGAACTGGCCCATCACGAGCGCTATCGTGTCGTACGCCTCCTCGGGCAGGGCGGCATGGGAGCCGTGTATGCGGCAGAACACCGCGTCATGCAACGTCCCGTCGCGCTAAAAATCATCAATCGTGCCTATACGGCCCACCCGGCCACGGTAGAGCGCTTCCGCCGCGAAGTGCGTGCCGCCGCCCGCTTGTCGCACCCGAACATTGTCACCACCTACGACGCCGAGGACGCCGGCGGCTCGCTCTTTCTGGTGATGGAACATGTCGAAGGCGTCAGCCTGGGTCGGCTGGTGAGGCAGCGCGGCCCGCTTCCGGTGGCCGAAGCATGCGAATACGTGCGTCAAGCAGCTCTCGGCCTCCAGCATGCTCATGAGCGCGGCATGGTCCATCGCGACGTCAAGCCGGACAACTTGATCCTAAATTCGGATGGCACCGTCAAAGTCCTCGACTTCGGCCTTGCCGCGCTGACGGCAGAGCCAGGCGACGGACTGACGAACACGAACGTCGTCATGGGCACACCCGAATACATGGCGCCCGAGCAGGCCGAGGATCCCCATGCGGCGGACGGCCGCGCCGACGTGTACAGTCTTGGCTGCACGCTCTACTACCTGCTAACAGGGAGCGTCCCGTACCCGGCTGCTACGTCATTGCGGAAGATTCTCGCCCACCGGGAGAAAGCATTGCCCGACATCCGCCACGTGCGCCCCGAGGTCTCGCCGGAGCTGGCTACCATCATTGGGCGCCTTCTCGCCAAGAAGACAGAGGATCGTTATCAGACAGCCGGGGATGTATCCGCGGCGCTGAAGCCGTTCGCAAGGCCGCAGCTGGCTCCTTCCTCCGCCCCTCTAACGGTGTCTTCCGGCCGCAAGTCGCAGCGCTGGCCGCGCCGCCAGCTGTTGGTGGCGGCACTCTTATTTGTCGGCGTGGTGCTTGGAGGCGTAACCGCCTACCGCATCCAGACCGACACAGGCGAACTGGTCATCACGGCCGAGAGCGATGATGTCGAGGTTGTCATCAAACAAGGCGGGAAGTTGGTCCGCATCATCGACACGAAGACGGACAAGCAGATCAAGCTCGCTCTCCGTTCTGGCGTCTACGAGCTGGAGTTGGAAGGGGCGCCGGAGAGACTGAGTCTGAATATCGAAAAGGTGACGCTGACACGCGGGAAGCAAACCCTGGCGAAGATCGAACGTGTCGAAAAGAAGCCACGGGAAGCAGTCGGTGAGGTGCGGTGCTTCCTGGGACATGAGGCGGCCGTGCATTCCGTGGCGATCTCGCCGGACGGGCGGCTCGCCGCCTCCGGTAGCGGCGGCATCTGGGTCGAGGGCCATGGTTGGCTTCTTGCAGCGGATTATACCGTGCGGCTCTGGGACATGGCCACCGGACACGAGATCCGGCGCTTTACGGGGCATGGCTCTACGGTTGTCGGCCTTGCGTTTTCCCCGGACGGGAACCTCCTCGCAAGCTCCGGCAGTTTCGATCAGACAGTTCGGATATGGGAAGTGGCAACGGGGAAACAGTTACATTGTCTACAAGGTCACAATGCACGGACCAATCGCATCGCGTTCCTCCCTGGCGGCCGCCACGTCGTTTCTGCCGGCTGGGACGGCCTGTTGAGGATCTGGGACGTAAAGATCGGCAAGCAAGTCCAGACATTTGAGGGGCACGAGGGGTCAGTTGACGGGGTCACGGTTTCGCCCGACGGACGCCATCTCGCTTCATCAAGCAAAGATGGAACGGCGCGCCTATGGGATATCGAAACCGGCAAGGAGCTACGGCAGTTCCCCGGGCACGGGCACACGGTTTACTCGGTAGCCTTTTCACCCGACGGCCGCCGCCTTCTGTCCACCGACACCGACAGCAAACTCCTACGCCTCTGGGACGTGGAGACTGGTAAGGAGCTGCGGCAATTCGTCGGGCACACGGCCGAGGTGTTTGAAGTGGTCTTTACGCGGGACGGGCATCGCGCGCTGTCGAGCAGCTGCGATACAACCATCCGTCTGTGGGATGTGGAGACGGGGAAGGAACTGCACAGCTTCACGGGCCACACGTCCACACTTGGTCCAATCGTGGTTTCTCCTGATGGACGTTATGTCCTGTCCGGAAGCAACGACAAGACCGTTCGCCTGTGGCGATTACCCGCCCCGCCTCCCGCCAAGGAGAATCCCTGACGCACTGAGGGATCGCTCATGGAAACTTCTGTCAGCCTGCTGGAGCGACTCGCCCGCGCGCCCACCAACGACGACTGGCGGGAGCTGCTCGTACTGTATCAGCCCCTGCTCCGCGCCTGGATGGCGCGAGCCGGGGTTCCTGCCTCTGATGTCGATGACCTGGCGCAAGACGTGCTCGTGGTCGTTTTCCGCGAACTCACCAGATTCGAACGGCGCGGCCAGGGAGCGTTCCGCGTCTGGTTGCGGACGATTCTGGTTCACCGAATCCGCAACTACTTCCGCGGGCAGAAGTACCGGCCGACCCCAATCAGCGGCAGCGACTTCGGCGCATTGGAGTCACCGGATAGCGCCCTGAGCCAACTGTGGGACCGCGAGCATGACGAGCACGTCGTCGCGTCGCTATTGCGGCGCGTTCAGGGCGACTTTTCCCCGATGACATGGCAGGCGTTCCTTCGCCATGTCCTGGAAGGCGAACCGGCTGTGCAGGTCGCCGAGGCGCTGGGACTGTCGCTGAACTCGGTGCTGCTGGCCAAGAGCCGCGTACTCGAGCGACTACGGCAAGAGGCGGCCGGCCTCGTTGACTGAGTACCATATCGCCGAAAGAAGAATTCTACCACGAAACACACGAAAGACACGAAAAAAGAAAAAAGAAGACAAGCAAAGATTAAAGAATCCTTCTCCCCAGCTTTTTTTTCTTTATTTCGTGTCTTTCGTGTGTTTCGTGGTTGAAATTCTTTTAATGACACTCCGCTGTCAGCGGCTCGGCCAGCTCGCGCAGATAGAACAAGCGGCCGGGTAGGGTCGGCATGTAACTGCTGGGAATCCACGGCGTCGGTTCGTGCAAGAGCGTCATTCGCAGCGATAATCCTTGCCATTGCATGCCGCGGCCGAGGATGCCGTCTGCGCCGCCGATGATGCGGTCGGCGGCCAAGAACAGCGCGGGCCCGATCGTGTTGGCGAACGCGGGGACCAACGTCGTGCGGCTTCGGAAGCTCGTCAGCGCGTTTTGCTCGATCGTCAACGGATGCAGCCGTGCTCCCAGGCGATGCGTTTGTTTCGTCCACTCTGTTTCATTGGCAAACTCGCCGGCGAAGTGCGGCTCCCAGAAGGCGATGTGACAAACTCGGCCGATGCCGAACACCGTCACGAGTTTCGTGTCATGTTTTTTCAATTCGGCGATTTGTTCGGCGTAGGTCGGCAGTTCCGCTTTCACGGCGAAACGGCGCTGCGCGGGCGGTACGGTGTTCTTGCCCAGGGGGCCATAGAAAGCCTCCTCCATTGCGTGCTGGAAAGCGCCCGGCGTTTCCGGCGGAAGCGTGTTTCCTTCGGCGTCGGACCATTCGTCCATGTTGAAGCCGTGGACGTGCTCGCAGGAGACACCCCATTCGTTGAGGAACCATACCGTCCAGCGATACATGCCCATCGGACCGACGGGCAGGATGAAGGCGATGGACCGGCCGGCTTGCCCGGCCAGCTGGATCTCGCGGGCGATCTCGTGGCCCATGTAAATATCGAAATCCTCGAATGTGGCGCACGACACCGGCTCGAACTGCGGATGCCACCATTTTTGCCGCATGGCCGTCTCCCGCTTTATCCCTCCTTCTCCTTCGGCGGCCGAAGGGAGCAGAAGCGGCATGCCAGCGAGTAAATCGATCTTCGCCAGGTCCCAGCCGCGCGGCAGAAAACCTTCCATCATCGAACCGGCGAACGTGGTCAGCAGATTCATCGAGTCTCCTTGTCGTTTATCGCCCGCTCACGCACATCAGTGGGCCAGGGCAGGAAATGCTTTTTACTTCGCGGCCATTCTTGTCCAATTCCACAATGGTATTGCTCCCCAATCCCGCAACCAGAGTGCGGCCATTGGGCAAACGTTGAGCGCTTGCTGGTCGGGCGAAGCGGACCGACCAAACTTCGCGGCCGTCTCGATCGAATTCCGAGACTTTGTTCTCGTTGAACAGCGGCACCAGAACGTGGCCGTTGGGTAGTGCCTGGATGTGCGTGCCGTAGGGACGGAAGCGAGTGGCAATGTCTTTCTCGGCAAGCACCTTGCCCGTGCGCTCGATGCGGACAAGCTCTCCGCTCAAGGCACAGATGGCAAGCTGGCCGCGCGGTAGCGGACAGGCAGCGGCGATCGTGATTTTGGGCCAAACCCTCCAGACCTCTTTGCCGGCGCGGTCCACTTCCATAACCAGGCTCCGCGTGACAATGAAGGTGTTGCCGTTGGGCAGACGCCGAGCTTCCAGGGGCATATCGGGGACATCGATGCGGCGGAGGATGTCGCCGCTGTGGTTACGTTCCGTCACCTGACCCGACCGGTATTCCGCCACGAGCACTCGGTGCTCATCGAGGACCTGAGCATCCACGGGATAGGCTAACCCTTTCATCTCCCAGCGCGTACGGCCCCGCGTATCGAGTTCGCGAACCATGCCGTTCCTGACGCCTCGGCCGCGCACGGCTGCGGTCGTACAAACCGCCAGGGTGTAGCCGCGCCACTTCGGCGCCAGTTCGATCTTCGCCAGGTCCAGGGCATCGCCCTGACGCCGCCACCAGTCGGCCCAGGCGTCGCGGAGATCCGATTTTCCAGCCTGACGAAGGGGTTGACTGTCAGGCTGGAAAGCCTGACCTACGGGCGCGGTGTCTCCGGCGATTTGCAAGAGCATGGATTCGATGTGCTCGGCGTATTCTTGCGGCAACTCCGCGAGGAGGTCGATCAAGACGGGGACGGCCGCCTTATCGCGCGCTTCCAACAGCGCCAGGGCAATACGGCGGCGAACGTCGGCATCGGGATCGCGCAACAAGCGGCGGACGGCGGCGAGTTGTTTGCGACTTCCGCCGCGGCAGAGCGCCGCGCCGGCGACGCCACGCTGGATCGGCGAGGCGGCGGTCAAGGCGCGCGCCAGCCACGGGTCCGCCTCGCCGTCGCGCGGGGCCGCCGCTATGAGGGCCAGGCATACTTCCTCGGTGACATCGGCGTTGGCGGCGTGTGGTACATAATCCAACAGCACCTCAGCCAGCCGCGGCGGTTTGCTACGGCCAAGCACGTGCAGCGCCGCGATCAGCACTTCCGCGGATACTTCGTTCTGCTCGATGACGGCCAGGGCATCCCGCGCGCGCCAGCGGATTTCGAGGTCGCCCTGGCGGACCGCCGCACGCAGAAGTCCCGCGGCCTCCACGCCGTAACCCGCCAATTCCTCGCTGGCCTCTTCGCGTTCGGTGAACGAATCACTACCGAGCTGCGCGATCAGCGCTTTGATGCGTGCTTGCGTATCGGCATTGGGAGTGCGCTTGCGGAACACGGTCAACAAACTCGGTCCATCGGCCGGCAGCCGGGCCGCGCGCAGCGTTTCCTCATCCGCATCGGCGTCTGTTTCCGCTTGAAGATGACAAGGTGACAAGGTGACAAGGTGACAAGGTGACAAAAAGAACAACAGGAGAAGGCGGCGGACGCTCCAGAAATGATCTGTGCCCGGTCTCATGACGATCATTCACCTTGTCACCCTGTCACCTGGTCACCCCGTCATCTCCTATTAGCGGCGGAAAGCGCGGGTGACGCGCGAGCCATCCTTGTCCGTCTTGAACTGCCAAACTTGCTTGCCCGCGCGATCCACTTCGATGGCCCGGTTCCCCCACAACGTGACGATCGTGTTGCCGTTGGCCAATCGCACCGCGGCGATGGGTTGCTCGATCGCCACTTCCCACACGCTTTGGCCGTCCGCATCGTATTCGACGACGCGGTTGTTGTCCATCTCCGGGATGAGAACGTGGCCGTTGGGCAGCACTTCGACGCGGCCGCCGGAGGTCCGCACCTGCACTCCCCAGCTTTTGTCTTCATTGAAGTCCTTTCCCGCCGGCCTCAGACGGACATAGCGCACCAGCGCCCCACCGAACGAGACAAGGCAAGCGATGTCGCCGTCGCGCAGCTTGACCGCTCGCATGAATTCCGCGCCATCGTGCCGACTGTAGCTGAACACTTCCTTGCCGTTCTTATCGATCTCGAAGAGCATACTGCGCGTGGCGATGAACGTGTTGCCGTTGGGCAGACGCTGGGCCATCAGCGGACCGGCGACCATCCTTTTCCAGAGGATTTCGCCCTTGAGATTGCGCTCGCTGACACGGTTGAGGCGATGCTCGGCGACCAGCACGCGCTCCTCGCCCGGCAACAGTTGAGCATCGAGCGGCATGGCGATATTATCGATCTTCCAATTCACTTGATTGGCCGCGTTGAGATCCTCGATCACGCCCTCATCGAGCAACACAACCATTGTGAAGCCGCGCAGACGCAGCGCCTGTTCGAGACGGGCCGGGTCTACCTTGGCCTGCTGCTCCTTCCACCACGATTCCCAGGCTTGGCGATATTTGCGATGCGATTCGGCATCGGGACCGTAAACGACCGGCGGCATGTTCTCGCCGGCCAGGTGCTCCAGCAGATTCATGATCGGATCGGTATCGCGCCAGGGCAGTTCATCGAGCAGACGGATGAGGACGGACACGGCGTCTTTCTCGCCGTGGGCGGCCAGGGCCAGGCCGACGCGCAGACGGACCTGGGCATCGCCGTCGTGCAAGAGTTTGCGCACCTTCGGCAACACGTCGGGCAGGCGGGCCTGGCACAAGGCGGCGGCGGCCGCGGCGCGTTTGACCGGCGATTTGTCGGTTAGCGCTTCGACCAGGGCCGGCTCTGCCTTGCCGTCGCGCACGGCCACCGACGGCAGCACTTGATGGATGGTCTCGATGACACGCTCATCCTCGACCGAGGGCAGGTAATCGAGCAGAACGGCACCAGCGTTCGGCGGGCTGCACCGCGCCAGCACGCGCACCGCGGCGCACAGCGACGAACTCGTTGCTCCCCTCGCGATGCGCTCCAGACAATCCTGGGCGCGGCGAACAATCTCCGGATCGGAATTCTTGAGGGCGACTTGCAAGAAGGGACGCGCGCGAGGACCGAGCATCACCAGTTGCCGCGATGCCTCTTCGCGCACTTTGAACTCATCACTGCCCAGGCGTTGCACCAATTCCTTGATGCGCGACTCATCCGAAATGGTCGAGGTGCGCCGCTTGAAGTAGCTTGCCAGGCCGGGACCGTCGGTCGGGATGCCCGCCGACTTGAGCGCCTTCACATCTCTGTCTTCCGCCTCGGCAGATGACAAGGTGACAAGGTGACAAGGTGACAAGGTGACGAAAAGAGCTACCAACCGCGTAATCCAGAAATGGGATTTCGTCCGCTCCATACAGTCTCTCCTCACCTTTCTCGTTTTCTCGTTCCCAAACTCCGTTTGGGAACGCCGTCCGCGAAACTCTGTTTCGCACGGGCCACGCAGGCGCTTGAGGCTTCGGCGAAACAGAGTTTCGCGAGAACGGTTCCCAAACAGAGTTTGGGAACCAGGGAGAACTACCGAACCACCTAACCACCTAACCACCTAAATAAGCTGCGGGCACGGTATTTCTTCTACCGCTCAGCGCGTGCGGATGCGGTAGGGGAAATTGGCGACGGCGAACTCGCTCACCTGTTTTCCCGATGGCTCCGTCTCGATCACTTTGGACGGCCATTGCTGCGGCGCGACGAGCATGTTGCCGTTGCGCAGCCGGTCGGCGCAGCTGGGCTGATTGGCGTTCATTTGCATGACGATTTTGCCCTCGGCATCGTACTCCATCACGCGATTCATCCAGGTGGCGGGGACGATGACGTGGCCGTTGGGCAGGATGTTCACGCCGGTTTGCCAGATCATTTGCACATTGAAACTCTTGAGCTGTTTGCCGGTTGTGTCCATGCGGATGACCTGGCTATTGCTGCTGACGAGGATGATCTGGCCGTCGCGCATGCGGCGGGCCATGATCACGTCGTTGGGGCGGCCGATGGAATAGACCTCGTTGCCGGCGCGGTCCACTTCCATCAGCTTGCTTTGACAAGCGATAAAGGTATGGCCGTTGGGAAGCCGCTGGGCGGCGAGCGGATAGGTGCCCTGTGTTTGCTTTTGCCAGATGATGTCGCCGCGACGATTCCGCTCGCTGACGCGCTGGGCGTTCCACTCGGCAATCAGGATGCGATCGTTGCCGAGCACTTGCACATCGCGGGGATTCATCAGGCCATTCAGGTGCCAGCGCACCTTGCGATCGCGGTCCAGCTCCAGGACCTCGCCGGTGTTGGCGATAACCAGCAAGATGTAACCGAGATAGCGTTCGATGCCGGCGGGCGGGTAGCGATCGACGAGGGCGACGCGCTCGCTGTTAGCCTTCCACCAGGCGGCCCAGACGTCGCGGCGTTTCTTGCGGGCGGTGTTATCGTCGCCCGAAGGCAGGTTCGGGGCCTGCTCTCCGGCCAGGCGTTGCAGATACTCCTCGGCCGGTTCGGCCTGGGCGGTGGGCAGCTCGTTCAGCAGCTCGATGAGCACCGGGACGGCATCGCGTTGCCCGGTGCCGGCCAGGGCCAGGGCGGCTTTGAGACGCACAGCCGGTTCGCTGTCGGCCAACATTTTGCGGATGGCCGGCAGATGGGCGCGGTCTCCGCCCAGGCACAAGGCCTCGGCCGCCGCCGCCCGCCGCGTGGCTTGGGGATCGCTCAAGGCGCGGACGACGGCCAGCTCCGGCTTGCCGTCCTTGAAGGCAACCACGTTCAGGGCCAGCTGCACCTCCGGCAGCGTCGCTTCCTCGTCGGCATAGGGCGCGAAAGCCAGGAGCGACTCGGCGGCGCCGGCGGGTTTGCGCAGGGCGATCAAACGCGGCGTAATCGGCGACAGCGGCACGCTCTTGTCGCGTTCCATTTCATTGAGGCAGTCGCGGGCGCGATTGCGAATTTCCAAATCCTTATCGTGCGTGGCCTGGCGCAGCAATGGCAGGATCATCGAACCCATCGCTTTGACCTCGGCCTGGGCCTTTTCCCGGACGGCGAAGTCCGCGTCGCCCAATTGTTGGATCAGCCCCTCGCATTTTTGCCGCAGCGCCTCCGTCACCGTCCGCTTGCGCAGCTCGTCGAGCAGATGGTTGCTGTCCTCGCTGGCTTGCCACCATGTCGCCCAGGCATCGCGGCATTTCTGACGCCCGGCCGAGTCGCCGCTGAGCGCCGTCTTGGGGGCCTGCTCGCCGGCCAGCTCGGTCAGAAACTCCTCAGCCTGCCGCGCCTGATCCAGCGGCAGCTCGGAGAGCAAGGTGATGAGCGTGGAGACGGCCTTGGCATCACGGGCGCGGGCCAGGACCAAAGAAGCACGAAGCCGAACCAACGGATTAAGATCGTGCATCAGCTCGCGCAGCGGCAGCTGTTCCAAGATCGAAAGGGATAGTCCGTTGTGGCACAGCGTATCGATGGCCAAGGCGCGGCGGATGGGCGAAGAATCCTGCACGGCTTTGAGGAGCGCCGGATCGGGTTTGCCGCCGGCATAGGCCACGGCCGCCAGGGTGAGGCGAATTTCCTCGACGACGCCCTCATCCTCGGCTTGCGGCAAAAACATCAAGAGCGCCTCGGCAGCGCCCGGTGGGCGGCGAACGCCGATCAAGCGCGCGGCGGCGGAGGACACCTGGCCGGGATGTTGCTCGACGGCCTGCAAACAGCGCTGCGCCAGCCGTGCGATCTGTTGCCGATCGGGGTCCTTGACCGCTTGCCGCAGCAGGGGAACCGCCGGTGCTCCAAGGGATGCCAGCTCGCCGGACGCCTTCTGCGCCACGATCGGCGATTTATCTCCCAATTGTTCGATCAGCTCGGCCACCCGTTCCGGCGCGGCCACGCCGCGACTTCGCAAACGGAAATAATTCAGGAGGCCGGGGCCATCCGTGGGAATGCCCACCGAGCGCAGCAAATCCTCGTCTCCGCCGTCGGCCTGCGGTTCACTCGGCGCTTTCCCCTGGCTAGCCCTCAGCTCTTCTTGAATCGCAATCTGCCGGGCCATTTTCGCCGCTTGCAACGCTTTCTGCGCCTGCACGGGGCCGTACGCGGCAAGGAACAGAGTTGCTGCCAAGAACATTGTCCCAAGAGTGCGGCACATGAGGCGAAGCTCCGTGAGGCATGGGTCCAGGTTGACGGCGCCGGATGCGCCCACTCTCTCGTTCCCACGCTCCGCGTGGGAACGCACGTTGGGACGCTCTGCGTTCCGTCCAACGCAACGACAAGTCGCGACGCAGAGCGTCGCAATCGTGCGTTCCCACGCGGAGCGTGGGAACGAGGGAAGATCCGGCCTTCGCTTTACGCTTCAGGCTCGGAAACGAATTACCGGCTGCGGATGCGCCATGGATGATATTCCAGGTCTTTTTTCTCCGACACAATTTTTCCCCGGCGATCCAGCTCATACAAACGATTCGTGCCGTTCTGAGCGACGAGCGTATGGCCGTTGGGTAGCCGGTGCGGGACAGCGGGGTTGACGACATTGCTTTCCCACACGGTCTTTCCCTTGTCATCGTATTCGGCGACGCGGCCGATGTTGAGCGCGGCCACCACCCGATCGCCGGGCAGCACCTCGGCGTTCATGGCCACGCCGCCCATGAACGTCACCTGATACGTCTTGACCTGCTTGGCGGCGGCGTCGAGGCGGACGTATTGTCCCTGCTGCGTGAACAGGCCGATGTGGCCATTGGGAAACTTGTAGCCGGCGACGATCCAGCCGAGGTGTCCCATTTGCTGCGTGGATAGTTCCTTGCCATTCATGTCGAACTCGGAGATTTGTTGGCGGCAAACGACGAAGATGTTGCCGTTGCGGAGCTGCTGGACGGCGAAGGGCATGTTGCACGGCCGCTGCCAAATCTCCTTGCCCTGGCGGCTCCACATGGCGACCTGGTTGTTGTTCTGTTGCGCGATGAAGATGTTGCGATTGCGGCAAACCACGGCATCCATCGGCCATTGCGGACCCTGAATTTGCCAGCGAATGCGGCCGTTCCGGCTCACTTCCAGCACCCGGCCCTGTTGAAAATCGACGGCCAACAATAGCCCGCTATCGCGCTCGGTGTCGTTCAACCGGGCCAGGTCCACGTTCTTCTCTTCCTTGCCCCACCAGGTTTTCCAGGCTTTGATGCTGGCGGTGCGGCTGGCCTTGTCCTTGCCGACGCGCTCTTTCGGCGCGTTGTCGCCGGCCAGTGTTGTCAACACATCTTCCGCCTCCCACACCTGATCGAGCGGCAAATCGCCCAACAGGTCGATGAGCGTCGGCACGGCGGTTTTATCGCCACGGTGCGCAAGGGCGATGGCGGTGCGCAGACGGACCTGGGCATCGGGGTCGCGGAGCAGCTTGCGGATGGCGGGCAGGGCATTTTCATCGGTCTTGCTCTTGCACAGCGCCACGGCGGCCGCGGCGCGGCGAACGCTTATCTTGTCTTCCAGCGCGCGGAGCAGGGCGGGATGGGCCTTGCCCTCGATGCAGCCGGCGTCGGCCAGCACATCGGTGAGCTGAGCGGCGAGCGGTTCGCTCTCGGCGAAGGGCAGATAAGCCAGGATCGTTTCAATGGTGCCTTCGGGCCGGCGCAAGGCGAGCAAACGCGAGGCGGCATCCGGCAACGGTTTGACCTCGTTGCCCTCGATCGTATCGAGGCACTGCCGGGCCATGTGGACGGCCCGCCGCTGGCCTTCCGAGCTTGCGGCGTCTTGCTTGTCCATCCTCTGCCGCAAGAGCGACGCTGCCCGCGGTCCCATGCCGATGAGATTCTCCGCCGCCTTATCGCGGACAGCGGGCGAACTGTCTTCGAGCTTGCCGATCCATTCCAGGACGCGGCCACGTTCGTCATCGCTGAGTATTCTGCTGCGGAATTCGTCGAGCAGTTGTTTGCCATCGAGGGCGCGCCACCAGGCGCTCCACAATTCGCGGCGGAGCCGGGCGGACAGATCATCGCTGCCCTGCGGCGTCTTGACGGCCCATTCGCCGGCCAGCTCGGCGAGATAATCTTCCACTCGCTTGCGTCCTTCGGGCGGCAGCACGGCGATGAGATCGATGAGGACAGGCATCGCCTCGGCATCGTGCAGATCGGTGAGGCTGAGTGCGGCCTGCATACGAACGCTCGGCTTGGCATCCTTGAGCAAGGGACGGACGAAGCTGCGTCCGGGGCTGCCGCCGATCTGGCAAATCACCTGCGCGGCGACGCTGCGGCGGATCGGCGCGGCATCGGACAAGGCCCGCACCAACGCCGAATCCAGGCTGCCGTCGTGGATGCCGATGGTGAGCAAGGCCGTTTCGATCTCCTGCACCACTGTCTCATCGTCGGCGAAGGGCAGGTAATTGATGAGCGCCTCCGCCGCCCCCTCAGGAAAATGGGCGGCCAGCATCCGCACGGCACTTTGGACCACGGCCGCGCCGCTTGGCCCCTCGATTGCTTGCAGGCACTTCCGTCCGCGGGCCAGGGTTTCTTCGTTATCCGCGTGATTGACGGCCCGCCGCAGTGCCGGAACGGCCAGTGGTCCCAGGCGGATCAACTCGCCCATCGCCCTGGTGTGTACCGCTTCGCTCTTGTCGCCAAGCTGCTGGGTCAACTTGTCCGCCAGCTCGCCCTCGACGCTTGTCCGCACCCGTTGCCGGAAAAAATCCAACAGGGCCGGGCCGCTGGTATCCACGGAGAGATTCTTGAGGGCTTGTTCGTCGTTGAGAGCGGCGGGAGCAGCGGGAGTGGTACGACCGGGGACACGGACGGCCTGCTTCATAAGGACCGGCTGACCGATCAAGAGAAAAGCCAGAGGGGCGTACAGCATGAGTGGTTGCTCCACAAGGAAGACAATCGTTCCTCCTATAATAGACGATCCAGCAAGCCAACGGGAGCGAAAAAAGCAGCGGAAGCGTCGATGGAGAACATCGACCACCCGGTAGAATACAGTTGCGGCGGATGTCTTCTCTCAGCATGGGCTGAAACCATCGCTTTATTTCTCGCGCATGAGCCAACAAGATCTGGTAAGCGAACCCCGGCGCTTGCAACGGGACGAGGCCCTTCTGGAGACCCTCGAAGTCCTGTCGCGCCACGACGACCTGACCGCGCTCTTCCACGATCTGGCCCAACGTCTGCGGAAGGTGCTGGAGTTTGACTTGCTCAGTGTCACGCTCCACGATCCGGCTGCGAATGTGATGCGACTGCACATCCTGGAGTCGGAACAACCGATGAATATCGGTAGCGGACCGAGCCTGCCTCCGTCGCACTCACCCGGCGGCTGGGTCTGGCAGTCGCAACAGCCGATGCTCGTGTCGGATTATGACCAGGAGGTTCGCTTTCCGGAGATGACGCCGACCTGGCAGAGATTCGGCATGAAGTCTGGCTATTACCTGCCGCTGACGACGCCCCAGCGCCGCCTCGGGACGATCACCTTTGCCAGCACCCGGCCGCGGAGCTATGACCAATGCGACCAGAAGCTGTTTGGCCAGGTCGCGCGGCTGGTGGCGGTGGCCGTGGACAATGCGCTGAACTACCAAAGCGCCCAGACGTACCAACGCCAGTTGGCGGAAGAACGCGACCGGCTGCGGTTGCTGTTGGAGATTAACAACGCGGTGGTCACGCAGCTCGATTTCCGCCAGTTGTTCCAGCAGATCGCCGCCTCGCTGCGGCGGGTCCTGCAACAGGATTACCTGAGCGTTGCGCTTTACGACCGTGAAAACAAGACTTTTCGGATCCATGCACTTGATTTTCCGGCAAGCAAGGGGTTGATGCAGGAAGAAATGATCGTTCCTTTTCAGGACGCCCCGGCTAGTCGAGCGCTCCAGGCGGGCCGCCCCGTGGTCTCTGGACGGATCGATCTTGAACGACTCGGTGTCCCCGTCGCCCGCACGCTTCTCGCCGAAGGTATTCAAAGCCACTGCGCGGTGCCGATGGTGTCGCGCGAGCAGGCCCTGGGCACACTCAATGTTGGCCGCCTTCTGGAAAATGGCTTTACCCCGGCTGAGGTGGAACTGCTCGCCCAGGTCGCGGGGCAGATCGCCCTGGCCGTGGAAAACGCCCTGGCATATCGGCAAATCGAGGAACTCAAGGACAAGCTGACCGAGGAAAAGCTCTATCTCGAAAACGAAATCCGGACCGAGTACCGCTTCGCCGAAATCGTGGGCTCCAGCCAGACCATCCAAAACATACTCCGCCAGGTGGAAATCGTGGCGCCGGCCGACACCACGGTGCTGATTCAAGGAGAGACGGGCACCGGCAAGGAGTTGATCGCTCGCGCGATCCACAACACCAGCAAGCGGAAGGAGCGAACCTTCGTCAAGTTGAATTGTGCCGCCATCCCCAGCGGTTTGCTGGAAAGCGAGTTGTTTGGCCATGAGAAAGGCGCCTTCACCGGAGCGATCGCGCAGAAGGTCGGCCGATTCGAGTTGGCGGACGGCGGCACGCTCTTTCTCGATGAAATCGGCGACATCCCGCTGGAGCTGCAACCAAAGCTGCTGCGCGTCCTCCAGGAACAGGAGTTCGAGCGGTTGGGCGGCACGCGAACGCTGCGCGTGAACGTGCGGCTGGTCGCGGCCACGAATCGCGATCTGACAAGCATGATGGCGGACCGGCAGTTTCGCAGCGACCTGTACTATCGGTTGAACATTTTCCCGCTGACGCTGCCGCCCTTGCGCGAGCGGCGCGAGGACATCCCGCCCCTGGTGAGTTACTTTGTCGGGCAGCACGCGATGCGACTCAAACGGACGATCGAGTCGATCCCGGCGGAGGCGATGGCCGCCCTCACGCGCTATCCCTGGCCGGGGAACGTGCGCGAGCTGGAGAACTTCATCGAACGGAGCGTGCTGCTCTCGCCCGGCCCCGTCTTGCGGGTGGCGGTCGAGGATCTCAAGACGCCGCCGGACCTGCCGGACGCCGCGACCACCCTCGCCGACGCGGAGCGCGAACACATCCTCGCCGCGCTAAACCAGACGAAGTGGGTGATTGGCGGTCCAACCGGGGCGGCGGCGCGGCTGGGGATGAAGCGGACAACGCTCATCTCCCGGATGCGCAAGCTGGGTATCACCCGGCCGCGATGAAATGCAGTTCCACCACGCTGACTGAGGAGGCCATGATGTCAACTGTAACTCGGGAACATGTGTTGGAGCGGATCGCAAGGCTTGGGCCTTTACAGAATGTCTTTCTCATCACTAGAGACTATGACTCTCTCGGATTGCCTATTATTTGGTTGCCCGAGATTGGCTTGAGATACGTCGGGATCGAAAACGACGATTTGTTTCGAGCGGTCTATGAATACTTGCGTTATGAAGCCAAAGTGCGGCGATTCACGTCCGAGGGTGAAGTGTTCGAGGCTATGTACAAAGAGAAATGGGAGGGCTGGGACACCTGTAACGACTACCGCAGGATGCAGCAGGCGATGGACGAACTTGCCCAGAGAGGCAAGAAGAAATAGGCAACGATGTCCCTTTTCTTCGGGTGGAACTGAAATGAGGAGACGGCCGCATGAGCGCGATGCAGCAACCGACCCCGAATCATCAGAGCGAGACGTTCGCTTCGGGCCAGACATAGTTTTTCGAATGCGAGGCTCTTTCCGCGGACCATCCGGAGATTCAGGCTCGCGAGCGCGCACGACAACAGCACTTGCAACTCTCCAATTCAACAGAGAAGCAAGCCCGGCCCGCACCGGACGGGAACGCGGAAGAGAGGACACAGCTCGATTGACTTACCTATGTCGACCGAGCTGCGTGCTCGTCCCTCCCGTTGTAGCACGGTCTCCGGACCGTGCTACGCACCCCGACCGAAGGTCTCCCCAGCCCCGCGCAACCCTCACCAGGCAATGGGCGTAAGCGGCACATCGACGACTTCCTTCCCCTCCGACAGATACCACGCTGCCGAAGAAAACCGCCAATGTTCGGCAGCGCGGACCAGTCCGCTGCGGCAGGGATTCTTATGGATATAATCGATCTTTTGCTGCCAGAATCTTTCGTTTTGAATCGCTTCGGGATGCCGGCTTGGTTGCCAGAAGCGGCGTTGACGGTCCGCAGTGGCTTGCTCACGCAAGGTCTTCGGGAAACAGCCGGGGAGATGTTTCTGACTGTAATCACACAACTGCCGTCCGGTGAACTTGCGAAAATCGGCGAGCGTTCGGATCAGCCTTTCGGAATCGAAGTCGCTATCGAACACGATCAGATGCAGGTGCGTCGGCATAATGACGAAGGCGTTGATGCACAAGTGCTTTTGGTGATGGCAAAAAGTCAGGCTGTCCGTAACGATTTTGCAGGTGGCCTCGCGGATGAAAACGGGCAGCCACTGTACGATGGAGTAAGTGACGAAATAGACAGCAGCTTCAGGATGAATACGGTAACGCTCCATGATGGCAAATATAGGCCCCCGTTGGAGGAGCGACAGAGGCGAAAAGGGCGGTTTTGGCTTGCGGAAGAGGAGACCTTCGGTCGGCGGCAATGGCACGGTCCGGAGACCGTGCCATAACGGGGGCGAAAAGGGCGGTTTTGAGTTGCGGAAGAGGAGACCTTCGGTCGGCGGTCATGGCACGGTCCGGAGACCGTGCCATAACGGGGGCAGACCGTGCCATAACGGGGTACCCGATGGAGACGGAACGCGCTCCAGCATCGAATCCGCGAAGCCGAACTGCCACTCGCCGGACGTTGACAGCGATCACCCCATAGCGGTAAGCTCTCATCAGATCAACGCCCTCGACTGGTCGGAGAATGTTCGCCGATGACGTCGGTCCAGCCCTGCCGTCCGGTCACCGTCTTGGCGTTTGCCGGCGACCGCTCCGGGCCCTTCGTCGCGAGAGTCTTCGCTGCTCTCAGGGATGGTAGAAGCGGTCGTGGCCCTGGCCCGTCTGCACTCGAATGCCTGCTCCTGGCCGGCCATGCAGGCATCTCCACCGACGCTGGAACGGCCATCTTCGGGTTCAATCCGGACGCTGGTGGCCTCGCTGCCTGGCAAGTCGTGTACGGTTTGCGGAACGGCGATGCCTTCCCCGGCATTGTCACGGACGACACCGACATCTTCACGGCGGCGCGCCAGCACGGTCTGGCGGTCGAGGCATTCGACGTGCTTCTGCCCGAGTCGGCTTTTCAGATTTTCGTCGCCGCCCTCGGCAACGAGAAGCAGCAAAGCCAGTTTTCGTATGGTTTTGCCGACGGCGACGGGGACTGTAACTGCGTCACCTGGATCGAGCGGCTTGGGCTGCCGCTGCTGACCGGCCGGATGGATGAGTTCATCGCGCTGCCCGGCAGGGCGAGCTACCCGAGCCGCCGGTTCGGCCGATGCCTGTGAAACGGGAGGCTTCGCATGACATCCGATCCCACTCCACAATCCGACACTTCTCACCAGCTTGGGGTGTTGGCGATGCGATTCCGCCGGACACGCGATGAGGCGGTTCGCCGCACCATCGCCGCTGAGTACGCCCGAGAAGTTCAGCGCCTGATAGAAACGGGGAGTTGGACCGAGGCGCCTGCCTTCGAGGATCAGTTGCCTGAGGAGTGGATGCCCGAAACGTTCTTTGCGTATTGGTGCCCGGAGTCGCCGCCCTGACCCACAGCGAAGACGTAGAAACCCGTTTAGCACGAAACCTGTTGTAGCACGGTCTCCTGACCGTGCTACGCATCCCGACCGAAGGGCCCCGTTGTAGCACGGTCTCCTGACCACTGCTGTCAAGGTCTTTGGAATACGGAACAAAGGAACAAAACGACGAAAAATGCCTTGTACTTCGCAGTTCCGTCAGTGACATACCATTGTCACTGATAGTTGCAAAGAACAGGTGCTCAGTGTGCGTTTTCCCTTAACTCCTTTGTCATCAATAGCTTGTAAAGACATTGACAGTAGTGGTCTCCAGACCGTGCCATAACGGGGGTGAGGAGGTTGCGGAAGAGGAGACCTTCGGTCGGCGGCATGGCACGGTCCGGAGACCGTGCCATAACGGGGGGCCATAATGAGGTGTGCCATAACGAGGTGGCGCCGGCGGCTGTCGTTGCAATGCTGCGCAGTCGTTGCATCGGGTGTGGCGGAGGGCGATGCAACGACTTCGAATAGCCCGTCCGGAAGAACGCCTCGCTCGGCGTCTGAAAGGGAAAGAAAGGTTGGGACTCATGCTTTCAGATGTCGTCTTCGCCGAAATTTTGGCATGCCAAAATGAGAAATGTGTGCAGTAATCAGTCCCTTTCAGGCGGGGAATAGCTCCCGAGCTGCCATCCGTAACGGGGTCGTGTCCGTGCGGGTATCGACATTGGCCCGTGAACGGCGATGTCGAGAGTTCGACGCGCGCTGACATTTCGACGCCATTTCTTCGACACTTCAGCGACGGCCGTCTTCTGTTCTGACCAACGATAAATCATAACTCTTTATCTCTGCGTTGTTTGCGCCGTCGTCCTCCGCAATCGCTGAGATTGGAACACTCCTTGCTTTTCCTTAAGCGTCCGAACAGCAGCAAGACCGGAGGAGTGAATCATGTGGATCGTCCGTTTGGCCCTGCGCCGCACCTACACGTTCGTGGTGATGGCCCTGCTGATCGCCGTGCTTGGCGCGGTCAGCATTTATCGCATGTCCACCGACATCTTTCCCGAGATCAACATCCCCGTCGTCAGCATCGTCTGGCAGTACACCGGCATGCCCGGCGACGAAATTGAAAAACGCATTATCCTCCCCAACGAGCGCGTGCTGACCACTTCGGTCAACGATATCGAACACATCGAGAGCCAATCGATGTTCGGCGTCGGCGTCATCCGCATCTACTTCTATCCGGGGGCCAAGATCGAGGCGGCCGTCGCCCAGGTGACGGCCACCAGCCAGGCGATTCTCAAGATCATGCCGCCGGGCATCAATCCGCCTTACATCGTCCAGTACAGCGCCACCAGCGTGCCCATCGTGCAGATCGCCGTCAGCAGCGACACCCTGACCGAGCAACAGATCTACGACTACGCCTCCAATTTCATCATCCAGCGGCTCGGCACCGTCCAGGGCGCCCGCGTGCCGCAGCCGTGGGGCGGCAAGTGGCCGCAGGTCATGGTCGATCTCGATCTCGGCGAATTGTACGCCCGCGGCCTGTCGCCGCAGGATGTGCAGACGGCCATCAATAGCCAAAATCTTATCATCCCCGCCGGCACGGCCAAGATCGGTGATACCGAGTATTACGTCAAACTGAACAGCAGCCCCGATCTCGTCGCTCTCTTCAACGACATCCCCGTCAAGACGGTCAACGGCGTGCCCGTCTACGTCAAGGACGTGGCTCACGTGCGGATGGGCTATCAGGTGCAGACCAACGTCGTCCGCCGCGACGGCCGACGGGCCGTGCTCATGACCATCCTCAAGGGCGAGGGCGCCTCGACTCTGAGCGTGGTCCAGCGCGTCCGCGAGGCCCTGCCCGGCATCCAGGCTCAGCTGCCTCCGGAATTGAAGATGGAGTTTCTCTTTGATCAGTCCGTGTTTGTCCGTGCCGCCGTCGAAGGCGTTTTGAAAGAGGGGGCCATCGCCGCCGGGTTAACCGCGCTCATGATCCTCTTGTTCCTTGGCTCCTGGCGAAGCACGCTGATTGTCGCTATTTCGATCCCGCTGTCGATCCTCACTTCGGTGATTGTCTTGTGGGCGATGGGCCAGTCGCTCAACAGCATGACGCTCGGCGGCATGGCGTTGGCCGTCGGCATCCTGGTCGATGACGCCACGGTCGAGATCGAAAATATCCATCGCAATCTGAGCATGAAGAAGCCGCTCCGGCGGGCGATCCTCGATGGCGCGGCCCAGATCGCCGTGCCGGCGTTCGTCTCGACGCTGGCCATCTGCATCGTGTTCGTGCCGGTGGTGTTTCTGACGGGACCGGCCGCCTCCATGTTCTTCCCGATGGCCCTGGCGGTGGTCTTCGCCATGCTCGCATCATATCTGCTGTCACGCACCCTGGTGCCGACGATGGTGCTCTACCTGCTGCCGAAGGAGGTCCACCTGTACGCCTCGGAAGATGACAAGGTGACAAGGAGACAAGGTGACAAGGTGACAGAAGCGTTGCCGCAGAGTGAGGCTCCAATCACTCAACCAGGCAATCGCGCATACGGCTGTCACCCGGTCACCTTGTCACCTTGTCACCTTATCACCTTGTCATCTGCCATCTGGCGGTTCCATCAAGCGTTCAATCGGCATTTTGAACGGTTCCGTTCCGCCTACGAGGGATTGCTCGGCTGGGCGTTAGACCATCGTTTCGTGGCGACGGCTGTCTTGCTGACCTTTGCGTTTGGCTCCCTGGCGCTGGCGCCGCACATCGGTCGAGACTTCTTCCCGGTCGTCGATGCCGGGCAATTCCGCCTGCATGTGCGGGCGCCGTCCGGCTCACGCATCGAGGAGACGGAACGGATCTTCGGCCAGGTCGAGGATGTGATCCGCGAAATCGTGCCCGAGAGCGAACGCGAGATGATTCTCGACAACATGGGCCTGACGCCTTCGTTCACCGTGCGGGCCTACATCGACAATGGCATCGTGAGCAACGGCGACGGCGAAATCCTGGTTTCGCTGAAGGAGAAGCACCAGCCCACGGCCGAATACATTGCTCGGCTGCGTCAAGAGCTGCCGCGGCGCTTCCCCAACTGCACCTTCTTCTTCCAGCCGGCCGACATCACCAGCCAGATCCTGGACTTCGGCCTACCGGCTCCGATCAACGTCCAGGTGGTCGGCGTCAATCGCGAGGGCAATCTCGCCGTGGCCAAGAAACTGCGGCAAGAGATGAAAAAGGTATCGGGGATCGCCGATGTCCACATCCACCAAATCACCGACCAACCCACGCTGAACCTGGACGTGGACCGCATCATGGCCTCGCAGTTGGGACTGACGCAGCAGAACGTGACCGGCAGCGTGCTGGTATCGCTCAGCTCGACCAGCCAGGTGACGCCCAACTACTGGGTCAATCCGGACAACCGCGTCAATTACGTGTTGGCCGTGCAGACCCCGCCCGAACGCATCGATTCCGTGGAAACCCTCATGAATACGCCCATTATCAACGGCACGAGCCAGACCCAACCGCCCCAGCTGTTGAGCAACTTGACGAATCTCCACCGTACCCTTTCGGAATCGCTCGTGAGCCATTTCAATGTCCAGCCGGTCTTCGAGGTCTACGCCGACGTGCAGGGCCGCGACCTGGGCGGCGTGTCGGCCGATGTCGAGCGCATCGTGGAATCCCTGCGGCCGGAGTTGCCGCGCGGCAGCAGCATTGTCATTCGCGGCCAGGTGGAGAGCATGAACAGTTCCTTCGCCGGGTTGGCGGCGGGGCTAGTGTTCGCGGTTCTGCTGGTTTACTTCCTCATGGTGGTCAACTTCCAGTCGTGGCTCGATCCGTTCATCATTCTCACCGCCCTGCCGGGTGCCTTAGCCGGCATCCTGTGGATGCTGTACGTGACGCAGACGACCATCAGCGTGCCGGCCCTGATGGGAGCGATCATGTGCATCGGCGTGGCCACGTCCAACAGCATCTTGATGATCACCTTCGCCAACGACCAGCGCCGCGCCGGCCACGATGCCCGCAGCGCCGCTTTGTCGGCGGGAGCGACCCGTCTGCGGCCGGTGCTGATGACGGCGCTGGCGATGATTATCGGCATGCTGCCGATGTCGCTGGGCCTGGGCGAGGGTGGCGAGCAGAATGCCCCCCTCGGTCGGGCCGTCATCGGCGGCCTGCTGGTGGCGACCTTCTTCACGCTGTTCTTCGTGCCCGTGATGTACAGCGTGCTACGCCGCAAAGCGCCAGCGCCGGAACTGTCCGACGATGACCCGGAAACAGCGGTGGAAGAACCTCGTAATCGGGAGCCTGTTTACTCGGCAAATGCCGAGCTGTCTCTCCTGGAGAAACGATCGTGAACACGCGGACTTTCATGCAACAGAAATTAGAAGAGCGAAACGGTCATGTGCCGACCCCGGCCCATACCGAGGCAGTCACTCCCAGCCGAAAGCATGCCGGACGAAGAGTCCTGGCGCTGGCGGCCCTGGCAGTCGTCACCCTGACCGGAGCGCTGGTTGCGGGCACATTGCCGCGTCTGCGTCAAATCCAAGAACTCGATACGGCGGCGGCCGAGACGATCACCCGGCCGTCGCGCGTCACGGTCGCGACGGCGCGTCAGGCCGCGGCCGACCACGAGCGTGTTCTGCCTGGCAACGCTCTGCCCCTGCTCGAAGCGGCGATCTTCGCTCGCACCACGGGCTACGTGAAGCGCCGGCTGGTCGATATCGGCGATCGCGTCCAGGAAGGCCAGCTGCTGGCCGAGATCGCCACGCCCGAGATCGACGCCCAACTGGAGCAGGCTCGCGCCACCCTGCTTCAGGACAAGGCCAACCTGATACGCAACAAGGCGGACGAGACTTTCGCCCACTCCGAAGAGAATCGCTATCGACGATTGGTGCGGACGGGAGGTGCCTCCGTGGAGGACTACGAGAACAAGCGAACCATGGCCCACGCGGCCACGGCCACCGTTCGCGCTACCGAGGCGGCCATCAAAGTGGATGAGGCCAACATCGTGCGGCTCTCTGCATTGCAGTCGTTCGAGAGGGTGACCGCCCCCTTCGCCGGCGTCATCACCGCCCGGCACGTCGATCCGGGCGACCTGATTTCCGCCGACAGCCCCAACTCGACGCGCGAGATGTTTCACCTGATGCGCACGGACATCTTGCGTGTGTTCGTGGATGTGCCGCAGGTCTTCGCCACGGCGATTAAGACCGGCCAATACGCGAGCGTGTACCGACGGGAGGAGCCGAGCCGGCCCTTCCAGGGTCAGGTGACGCGCACAGCCAATTCCCTGGACCTCGCCACGCGGACGTTGCGCACCGAGGTCCAGGTGCCCAATCCGGACAACGCCCTACGGCCGGGCATGTATTTGCAAGTGAAGTTCCTCTTCAACCGCGAGGCATCCCCGATCCTGATTCCCTCCGCGGCGGTCGTGACCCGTGCGGATGGGCCGAAGGTGGGGGTGATGGACAATCGGATGAAGGTGCATTATCGCCAGGTGCAGCTGGGTCGCGACTATGGCGCGGAGGTTGAAGTGCTCGCCGGGCTTACCGCCGGCGATACCATCGTCGTCCGTCCGGGCGACGACCTGCCGGAAGGGACAGTCGTGGACCCCGTTCACCAACAACCTGTGGCTCGATAAGGCTGGCGCCCAAGAACCCCTTCCGAGCAATGGTGTCGAAGCGCCCCCGCTATCGCGGTGGTGCGTTGAATTGGCGACTTGGCCCGATCTGTCGTTTATCGGCAGCATCCCGGTGGGATCGTCGGTCCTCCTCTGACAGACGATCCGGCAGGCCAACGGGAGCGAAAAAAGCAGGGGAACGCTGTTTCGTCAGTGGAGATCCTCGACAATATGTGCCTGAAAAGGGATAGAATAATCCACGCCGGTGAGCGTTTGCTGACAAGGAGGAAGAGATGCTTCTGGATTCGACTGCCGAGGATCATCACTGCGGAGAAGCGTTCAATGCTCGGAATGCGCTTGACAAAAGGCTGGGGCCATCCCATTGGTGTGTGGCTGGTCCTGTTGACCGTGATTTTTGCGACCGAGTACGCGGTCATGTTACTCCTACCGTGGCTGTTGCCGCCGCAAGCCTCTCGCCTGTTCGAGTCAACCGTGGATTCCATCGCCCTGACACTCGTTCTGGCCCCGGTCCTGTGGTGGACGCTGGTCCGCCCGTTACGGGAGGCGATCCGCCTCCGCATCCAGTTCCTGAGGGACCTGTTTGCGCAGATAGAGAGTGACCGGAGACAGACAGCGTCTGAGCTGCACGACGGGGTTGGGCAGGCACTCACGCTCTTGATTTCCGGCCTGCGCTCGGCAAAGATCTGTCGCGCCACCACGGCATGTGCCGGGCGGGTCGATGGATTTCAACACTTGGCTGAGAACGCACTTATTGAGGTGCGGCGCCTCGCTTTGGGACTGCGCCCGAGTCTTCTCGACGACCTAGGATTGGCCCCGGCGCTCGAACGCCTCGTCGAAGATGTCCGAGTTCACCACCCGGTAGCCATTTCTCTCAATGTCGCCGAGTTGATCGAACGACCGCTCTCCGACCAGGTCGCCACAACCGTATTCCGTATCGTTCAGGAAGCGTTGTCCAACATCATCAAGCATTCCCAGGCTCGACAAGCTGCTATCACCGTCCGCCCTTCGAAGGAGAACGCCGTCGTTGAGGTGCGCGATGACGGCTGTGGAATTCCACCCGCGCGCTTGCGCACCCCTCCACCTGGACATCTGGGACTCCAAGGTATGCGCGACGACTGCCTATGGGACGGCGACGAATCCAATGGGCGACCCCCAGTTGGACGCCATGGTCGCCCCGGACATCACCTACGACGCGAACTCGCTCACGCTCCAGTTCACGACTAATCCCGGCGTCAATTCGATCCAGTTTCAGTTCGTGTTCGGCTCGGAGGAATTCCCGGTCTGGGTTGGCCAGTACAACGACATCTTCGCCGCCTTCCTCGACGGCAAGCAGATCAGCTACGACCCAGCCGGCAATGCCATCTCGGTCAACAACAACTTCTTCCAGCTGGACAACTCTGCCAACACCCTCTACCCCACCGTCACCGCCGGCAAGACGGTCGTCGCTTACGATATCCAGTACAACGGCCTGACGCCGGCCCTGACCACAACGGCCGCGCTCGACCCGACGATTACCACGCACACCCTGAAATTCGTCATCGCCGACACGCGCGACCAGGTGCTGGACAGCGGTGTATTTCTGACCTCGCTGACGGGCAGCGGCGGGAGCGGCGGCGGCACCACCGAGGCGCCGCAGGCCAACGCCGGCGGTCCCTATACGGTAGAGGCCGGCAAGACGGTGCAGCTGAGCGCCGCGAACACTACCGACCCCAACCAGCCTCCAAGCACGCTCACCTACAAGTGGGACCTCAACGGTAACGGCATCTACGGTGAGACGGGCGCCGCCGCGACCAACGGGAATGAGGTTGGCATCAACCCGACCTTCGTGGCCGCCGGACTGACGCCGGGGACGAACGTCACCGTCTCCTTGCAGGTCACGGACAGCAACGGCCTGACCAGCACGGACCAGTCGGTCATACACGTCATCGCTCCGGTGCTGAGTGTCAACCCGGTGACGCCGCCGGTCGCCGTCGAGGGGCAGTCCACGGGCACGCAGACGCTGACCACCTTCGTTGATGCCGGCGCCAATCTGAGTGCGCTGTCCGCGGTGGTGAATTGGGGCGACGGTAAGAGCGTCACGCTCACAGGGGCCAATGGCGGGATCGTGCAGAACGCCGACGGCTCGTTCAGCGTGATGGCTAGCCACACCTACGCGGAGGAAGCGAGCGGCCTCTCCCTGAGCGTGCAGGTTACCGACGCCAACGGGACGACCGCCTCGGCCAGTGCCGCGCTTAACGTGTCCGACCCGGCCGTAGTAGCGAAGGGCGGCTTTACGCTGGCTGCGACGCAGGGTACGGCGCTGACCGGAGTGACGGTCGCCAGCTTTGTGGATCCCGGCGGCGCGGAGCCCAACGCCACGGACCCGACGGGCATCCACTACACGGCGGACATTAACTGGGGCGATGGCGGAACCTCAACCGGTATCATCACGTTCGACACCATGACGAACACCTTCAAGGTACTCGGCGACCATACCTACGCGGCGGCCGGCAACTTCGTCGTCACCATCACGATCCATCACGAGTCCGCGCCCGATGCCGTGGCGACCAGCACGGCCGCCGTCGCTCCGGCGTCCTCGGTCTACATCGGCCAGGGACCGGGCGGTCCCCACACGCTCATGGTCATTGGCACAGCCGGCGATGACGTGATCCGCGTGGTTCCACACGGCGAGAATGCCGTCCGCGTCATCATCAACGGAGTGCCGCAGGGCGACTTTGCGAAGAGCAGTTTCAGCGCCATCGCCATCTACGGCCTGGCGGGGAATGATATTCTGTCCGT
Source organism: Gemmataceae bacterium (assembly GCA_035653735.1). Taxonomy (GTDB): domain Bacteria; phylum Planctomycetota; class Planctomycetia; order Gemmatales; family Gemmataceae; genus JAJPHU01. The sequence goes on along the minus strand of DASRBG010000132.1, from coordinate 18,094 downwards.
CAATGAGAGTATCACTAGCCCCGCGTTCCTCTTTGGCGGGTCGGGCAACGATACGCTGAGAGGCGGCGGCGGCCCGAGCATCCTCGTCGGTGGCAGCGGGGCCGACAAGCTAACGGCGGGCGATGGCGCCACCCTGTTCATCGCCGGCTCCACGGACTTTGACACCCCTCACGCAAACGACCTGTTGCTGTCCAACTTGCTCAAAGACTGGACTGACCCGACGAAAAAGTACGCCGACCGCGCCGCCGCGGTGGAGGCGCTGCTCGCGGGCCATGTCTTCAACGATAACCAGCAAGACATCGTCAGCGGCGGTGACGAGGCGGACCTCTACTTCATCAGTCTGGGCGACGTGCTCCGAGACAGGACGAAGGGGGAGATCGTGGTGATGATTTGATCGAGGAGGGGATTGCGGGGGGCTGGCATGCCCTTCGTTCCGTTGTGACAGCCCCCGCGATTCGCCTTGAAAACCTGCGTCGGTCCGCAATCCAGCGAGGGCGATAAAATAAATCCTTCCATCCATTTCGCGAATATCATGTAGTCGCATCCTGCCGTCATCATGGCGGCCCATCGATTTTGGTCGTGGATGACTGGCAGCGACACGTCGGCGAACCACTACGTTTCCCCTCCAAAGTGCACGACTCGGAAGGAACTCATGCGACCGCCTCTCTCTGCTGTCCGGTGTGTGCTGGTGAACTCCGGCCGACTGCTGGCGGCGGCCTGGCAGCAACAACCAAGCATCGTCATCGTCCAGACTCTCCTGTCTCTTCTGATCGCCGGCCTTCCGTTTCTGCAATCGGGCATTTTCGCCCTGCTGATCAATGAGCTGGTTCGCACCACCGGCCACGAGCTGACCGGCAGCGTGGCCTGGCTGGCCATCCTGGCGGTCGGCACCACCGTTGTTCCCGATGCGCTGTACGCCTGGAAAGGCTTCTTCGATCGTAAACTGCATCTCGTGATGAACGAGCACCTCGAGCTGAAGCTGATTGAACGCAAGGGCGACATCGACGTCGCCACCTACGAAAGTCCCAAGTTCCAGGATCTCCTCACCAAGGCGGAAGGTCAGGGTATCTTCCCGATGATCATCCTGCTGGAGCAGCAGTTCTACAACCTTCAAAGCGTGGTAGGCGTCAGCGCGGCGGCGGTTGTGCTCGCCCTGTACGATTGGCGGATTTTCTTCCTCGTAGTGGTAGCGGCGATTCCCAAGTTCGTTCTGGAAGCGAAATACGGGCATGGCGTCTGGAGCATTTACGATGCGAACGCCGAGAAGCGGCGGCGGTATGCCGACTTTCAGCGCCATTTCCACAATCTCTCCGAGCTTATCGAGCTAAAGCTGTTCCAAAACGTCCGCTACTTCCTGTCTGCCATGCGCGACCTGCTGCACGCCTTCAACGAGGAACAGCGCGCCAACGAGCGAAGGAAACTGATGTACCAATTGGGGGCGGTTTCGGCCGCGGGGATCGCCATCGCGGTGGCGGTCGTGTCGCTCATCGATGCCGTCGTGGCCGGGACCCTGGCAGTCGGCACCATGACGTTCGTGCTGGGAGCCATACGGGAACTGCAAGGCGCCCTGTCGGGCTTTTTCCTAAGCCTGGGCCATCAGTACCAGCACAGCCTGTTTACTACCAATCTGTTCGAGATCATGGACACTCCACCCGCCATCCCCCGGCGGCCCAATGCCCGCATGTTGTCCGCTGCCACGGCTCCGGATATCGTCCTGGACCATGTATCCTTTGCTTATCCCGGAACCGACAAGCTCATCCTGAAGAACGTGTCGCTGACCATCCCGTCGGGAGGGAAGTTCGCCTTGGTGGGTGTGAATGGTTCCGGGAAGACAACGTTGGTCAAACTCATTTGCCGCATTTACGACCCCACGGAGGGCAGAATTCTCGTCAACGGCCACGACCTCCGCGATCTGGACCTGGAGAGCTGGCACCATCAGATGAGTGTGCTGTTTCAGGATTATGCCGACTACCACTTTTTAGTCAAGGACGTGATCGCGATGGGCCGGCGCAACGGCAGTCCTGTGGCAAACATGGACAAAGTTCGTCAGGCCGCCCGCCAGAGCGGCGCGGAGACGTTCATCGACGAATGGGCCAGGCAATATGAGCAGATGATGGGACGCGAGTTTCCCGAGGGCATCGACCCCTCCAAGGGCCAGCTTCAGAAACTGGCGCTGGCGCGGTCGTTCTACCGCGATCCCAGGCTGCTAATCCTGGATGAGCCTACCGCGTCGATCGACGCGGAGGCCGAAGCGCGCATCTTCGAGGAGCTAGAGACGCTGCCCAGGGATAAGACGGTGATCCTCATTTCGCATCGCTTCTCGACAGTCAGGAAGGCGGACCGGATTTGCGTCTTGAGGGATGGGATCGTGGAAGAACAGGGGACGCACGAGGAATTGATGCGGCTTGGCAAGATTTACGCGCGCTTGTTTCAGATCCAGGCGGCAGGCTACCAGGAGTAAGATTGAAGGCCCGTCAGGCACCAGTTTTCTTTCGCCACGACATCACCGCACGCTTCACTGCGCGTCGCGGCTAACCCAGCGGATGCAGCGCCGCCGACTGGCCCGCCAGCCACCCGGTGCTCCAAGCTGCCTGAAAATTGTAACCGCCGATCGGTCCATCCAGGTCGAGCAGTTCCCCCGCCAGGAACAGATGCGGAACACGTTTGCTGCGCAGGCTCCGTGAATCAACTTCCTCCAGCGCCACGCCGCCGGCTGTCACCTCGGCCTTGGCGAAGCCCAGCGTCCCCGTCACCGGCAGACGCAGACGCTTGATGCAGCCGACCAGGCGAGCGCGATCCGCTCGGCTCAGCGACGCTGCCTTGCGATCGATCGGCAGTCCCGCCACGCTCAGGAGCACCTCGCCCAAGCGGCGCGGCAGGTGCGCCCCTAGCACGACGGCAAGCTGTTTCTTGCCGGATGCCGCCGACTCGATGCGTAGCCATTCCTCCAGCGCGGCCTCGGCAACGCCCGGCAGCAAATCGATTTCGAGGGCCAACGTCTCGGGTCGGGCATGGCCGCTGACAACTCGGCTGACATCGAGGATCACCGGTCCCGATAGGCCAAAGTGGGTAAACAGCAGCGACCCACTCCGCGCGGCGAGAGGCTTGTTCTCTTCGACAATGCGAACCGCCACGTCCGGCAAGGTAACGCCGCGTAGCTCAGCAACCCAGGGGACCGACACCGTGATAGGGACCAGGGCCGGGCGCGGTGGGACGATGGTATGGCCGAGCCGAGCCGTCAGGGCGTAGCCGTCGCCCGTCGTGCCGCAACCCGGATAGGATTGTCCGCCGGTCGTGAGAATGACCGCTCCGGCATGGAGAGTACGCTGCGGCGTTGTCAGCGCGAATCCCGACGAGGTGGGTTGCCAATCGCGGAGGGGTTCCTCCAGCGCCAGTCGGGCGCCACTGCGTTCCAGCCGGCGCAGCAGGGCGTCGAGTACGTCGCGCGCCTTGTTGCTGACGGGGAAAATCTTTCCCGTCTCCTCGACCTTGGTGGCAACGCCCTCGGCCTCAAAAAAATCGACGGTATCCTCGACGCTGAGGGCCGCCAGCGCGGAATGCAAGAAGCGTCCCGGCGGGCCGAACGCCTCGACAATTGAGCGGTTGTCCGTGGCGTGCGTCAGGTTGCAGCGCGTGCCGCCGGACATGAGGATTTTGACGCCGGGCTTGCGGGCCTTCTCCAAGAGCAGCACACGCCGGCCATGTTCGGCAGCACGGATCGCCGCCATCAGCCCCGCCGCCCCCGCGCCAACCACCACGATGTCCCAGGACTCATCCGCCATGTCTATAAGCTATACCAGCGCACGGCGGGCGTCCGCCGGTGGATGCAACCCCTATCGAGAGGTTGGAACTAACGCCGATGAATCTGGTTTACGATCGAAGGATCCTTGATCTTGCTGTCCTCGGCGAGCAGGAACGCTTTACTGAGAATGACTGACAAGAGATTGTCACCCTCGAACGGCAGGAAAACTTTGCCGCTCCCCTCGTTGGTCGATTGCCTGGGAACGATGCACAGGTACTGATCGTTCGGGGACATAAGGATATTGCCGCTGCCCAGGTGAATCTTGTAGCTCCGCAGCTTGCCTCGGACGAGCAGGAACTTATCCTCGAACGAACAGCGATCGGCGATCTTGAGGCGCGGCACGATGCGTTCGAGGACGGCCTTGCGCGTCTGCGCGGTCTGGGACAGATCACCGAAGGAATAGCTGTGCCAGTAGTCTCGGTAGGTGCCCATGGGGCCGCCGTCGGCCCAGTTGGGGTCGTTGCCGACGCTGGCCACGCCGACAAAGAGATCGACATCGCGCAGGACTTCCGAGAAAACCAGAGGCGGCACATCCGCGAGCCGCATGGGTTCGACCGCGTCTTGGCGATAGAAACGCACCTGGTCGGTTGACAGATGGAGCCAGATGCCGTGCCCGCTGGTCTCGCCATCGCCGCCGAGCGCTTCCACCCAGAACTCCACGCGCAGGTTCCACTGGGGGAGGCGAAGCGTCGGGATGTTATGGGAATCCCAGCTGCCTTGCAGTGAATAGCGCCAGCCGCGCTCCTGGCAAAGGGCGCTGAACTGGTGCTGCCGGATGATGTGGGCGGCGAAACGATTGGAGTAGGTGTCGGTGCGGCGCTCGGCATCCGTGAGGATATAGATTTCGCGATGCGCCTGCTTGAAGGGCTGGCGTATCTGGTGCCGATCGAGCCAGTCCCGCCATGCCCGCACCTGCTCCAGGCCGCACGCCAGGGGGTGCCAGGGAGCGACCCGAGTTTGGGCACCGAGCCAGCTCAAGGGTTGGTCCTGGGCATCGGCGATCTGCCCATCGAGCCAGATGCCGTCGCTTGCGTTGGTGCCGTCCGAATAGCGCCAGATCAAGCGGCGCGCCAGAATGCCCACCAGTGGATGGTCGAGATACCGAGTCCGAAAGTCCGGAAACGACCACGTTCGCTCCTGCAAGAAGAGCTGTTCCAGGCGATCGCGCTGGGCGGGGAGCAGCTTGGCGATCTCCTTTTCGGACTGCTTGAGCGCTTTTAGGTCCGCGGCGAAGGCTTCCTTCACCGAGGCCGGCGCCGATTTCAACGTTTTTCCATCGGGCCGAGTCCAGGTGAGCTGCGCCTTCGTGCCGCCTTGAACTTCGAGCCTGGCCGTAATGTCGCCCAGTTGCACACGATGGGCGCCCACCTCACTTAAGCCACAGGTGGGAACGGCCACCTCTTCCATCTCGGCCGCGGTCATGCCGGTCTTATCGGCGGCCGTATCGAGCGCTTTGGCCAGTTGCTTGCGCGTCGAGGCATGCTTGACGCGACTCTTGAGCCGGCTGAGCTGCCCCACGGCGGCCAGCGAGGATGTGGTGGACAGGGCATGCAAGCAAGCGTTGCCGATCTTGGGCGACCGGGGTCCGACATTGGGGATTTTCTTGAAACAGGCAGCGGCGGCATCGCCGACGGCGATGGTCAGGCTATCGTCGTTGACGAGACTAGTGGACCAGACTAGGCCGCGCAAGAGGTCGCAGTGGGTCTCGTGAATGAGTGTTGGATCCAGCTCGAAATTCTGAAAGTACATCCGCTTGATCTGCGGAGTGCCCGGCTGGCCGATCTGCGCCAGCGTGCCGCTTACGATGGTGGCGAACGCCTCGGGACCAATTGCCTTGATGAGAACGTCGGCTTGCTGAAGCCATTTGCGGGACGGCTTGGACTGCTCGGCCGTATTGCAGTGAAGCAACAGTGCGTGCCAAGCCGTCTTGCCGGGAGGTTCGAGGCCGTCGATCTGCTCGCGCAGGTACCGAGTCCAGGCTTCATCGGTTGTCAGGAGGGAATCCGGAGCTGCTTCCGGTATGGGAGTTAGAAGTTCGTTCAGCCGTTCGATGGCTTTGCGTGCTTCCGCGTGGGATGAGTGGGCCTGCAAATGGTCCCTCAGAGCGATAAGGCGCGGACGCAGGCACTCGGGTATGCCGTTCTCCTGGCAGAAATTCTCCACCGCGCGCAGGATGCCTCCAAGAGATATTTGCCATGCATAGTAACCTCGCCCCCCAGAGGCCGCCTGAGCGAGCCGGTCGATGTCCTGGATTTGGAACGGCAGGTTCTTGCGAAGTAAAATGCTGATGAGTTCCTTGAAGCCCACAAAGTGGTTTGTCGAGAAAACGGCAGTAGATGCGTCTCCGTCCCCCCGGCTCAGGCGCCGCCGCATATTTTCCGTTTGTCGGGCAACGGCCTCAAGGACGACCGGAACCTGCTGGTCCCGAGGGAGTTCTAAAATTGCCTGAACGGATGGACATAATTTGAGATCGACGGGGCGATAGTAACGCCCTTCTTGGGCATCTATCTCTTTGATAAAGGCATCGAGCAGGTGAACCGCTTGCGTGCTGCCGCAGATTTCAGGGACCGATTCGGACTGTTGCATCGCCATCTTACCCCCCCACCAGCATGGTCAAGCGCAGGAAGCTCACGCGCGTTTCGGGCTGAATCACAATCTCTTCGTCGAGCGATTCGACCTGCTTGTCATCGACCAGAATGACGATGCCGTTGGACTCGAACGCCTCGACGGCCTTATCAAATTGCTTCTTCCAGTCGATGGTTCGCGGCTTGCGGAGCTTGAAGCCATTCAGGTTGATTTCGGCATCGGTTGGCTGCACCAGTCCGTGGAAGACCTGCGGTTGGCGCTGATTGTAATCTTGCACTTCCTGATAAACGCGGCTGCGGATCAACTCTCGAACGGTGATGCGCTCGGTCAACAATTCCAGGGCGAATTCGTGGAGGGTGCCGCCGCTGGTCGTTTCATCGCGCACCGTCAGAATCGTTGACATGACAGAAATTCCTCACGCGAAAAACATCGTCGGTTATCAAGGGCTATCCGTGCGAACTGTCTAGGGGAGTATAACATGCTATCCAGGGCAACGGCAAACATGGGAGGTTGGTTGTTGAATTGGGGCATACAATACTTCCGCGGGACGTTGCTGTCGCTTCCTCCAGGAGCTTTCCCATGATGCTATTCCGCCGCTCGATCTTGGTCCTCGTCGCCCTTGTCTTCGCTGCTTCACCAACTTTCGCCAAGGACAAACCCCACGTACCAACCATCGACGACCTGCTCCACATCGACTCCATCGGCGGCGCCCACATCTCACCAAACGGGAAATGGGTCGCCTACTTTGTGACGCATACCGATTTCAAGAAAGACGCCTTCCTCACGCACCTCTGGATCGCCGATCTGGCCGGCGGACGAAAATACCAGCTCACCCGAGGCGACAAGTCCGTCGGCGGTGCAATCTGGTCGCCTGATAGCACCTGGCTGGCCTTTACCAGCAACCGCGCCGGCGACAAGAACCAGATCTTCGCCATTCCACCCGACGGTGGGGAGGCGGTGCAGCTCACGAAGGCCGAGACCGGCGTCAACTTTTTTCAGTGGTCACCCGACGGCAAGAGCATCGCCTTCGCAACCGCACCATCGAAGAAAGAACGGACGAAGGACCGCAAGGAGCACTTGGGCGATTTCGAGGTGGTACGCCAGGAATATGACTACCAGCACCTCTGGACCATCGACGTGGCAAAAGCCCTGAAAGAACCTCAAACCGGCAAGCAACACACCAAAGGCAAGGAGTACAGCATCGGCAGCTTCTCCTGGTCGCCGGATAGCGCCAAAATCGCCTTCGATGCAGCCCGGAATCCCGATCTCATCCACCGGGGCACGACCGACATCTATGTTCTGACTCTGGCCGATGATGCGGTGAAGAAAATCGTCTCTCAGCCCGGACCCGATGGCAACCCCCACTGGTCGCCCGACGGCAAACAGATTGTCTTTGAAACCGTGATGGGCAATCCGGCTTTCTTTCACTGCAACCATCGCCTCGCCGTGGTCTCCGCCGACGGCGGCACTCCGCGCCCGTTAACCGACAAATTCGATGAGCATGCTTTCCTGATCGACTGGAAGCCCGATGGTATCTACTTTTGGGGGCTGCAAAAGACGGCATCCCACCTATTCCACGTTCATCCGGACAATGCCAAGATCACTCGCCTCACCAGTCCCGATAACTTGATGGCCTCTGCTTTCTCGCTGACGCACGATGGCCATCAGATGGCTTTCACCGCCAATTCGCCCCGTTCGCTCCGCGAAGTTTTCGTCTCCGAAGTGAACAGCTTCGAGCCACGCAAACTGACCGACATGACCGAGCAAACCAGATCTTTGAACCTGGGCAAATCCGAAGTCATCTCCTGGAAGAGTCAGGATGGTACGACCATCGAGGGCGTGCTGACCAAACCGGCCGACTTCGACCCGGCGAAGAAACGGCCGCTCTTGTGCATCATTCACGGCGGCCCCACGGGCATCGACCAGCCCACGTTGCTGGCCAGCCGCTACTACCCGGCCGACATCTGGGCTGGCCGGGGTGCCCTGGTCCTGCGCGTCAACTATCGCGGCAGCGCCGGCTACGGCGAGAAATTCCGGCAGCTCAACGTCGGCAATCTCGGCGTCGGCGACGCCTGGGACGTCCTCTCCGGCGTCGAGCATCTCATCAATCTCGGCTGGGTCGATCCCGCCAAGGTCGGCTGTATGGGCTGGAGTCAGGGCGGCTACATCTCGGCCTTCCTGACCACCTCGTCGAATCGCTTCGCCGCCATTTCCGTCGGTGCCGGCATCTCCAACTGGGCGACCTACTATTACAACACCGACATAACCCCCTTCACGATCCAGTATCTCGGCAAGGATCCGATTGCCGACCCCGCGATTTATCAGAAGACTTCGCCGATGTCTTATATCCACAAGGCGAAAACGCCGACGCTGATCCAGCACGGCGAAAACGACAAGCGTGTGCCGATCGCCAACGCCTACGAGCTGCGCCAGGGTCTGGAGGATCGCAAGGCAAAGGTTGAGATGATCGTCTACAAAGGGTTCGGCCACGGCATCACCAAGCCGCGCTCCCAGCGCGCCGTCATGCAGCACAACCTCGACTGGTTCAACCACTACCTCTGGGGCGACCCGCTCCCGGACTTTGCCAACCCAGAAGTACCCAAAGCCAAGAAGTCGGCGGATACCGCGTCGGAGTGATGGCAAGATAGGGCCTTGGCATAGATTCTGCACAATGGTGGTTAGGACGAGCCATCCGCATCGATACACGCGGACGAGGGGCCATGAATCTTCAACCGCTGCTGCGCTCGCTGGCGCATCGCAATTATCGCTTGTATTTCATCGGGCAAGGCATCTCCCTCGTTGGCACCTGGATGCAGCAGATTGCCATGTCCTGGCTCGTTTTCCAATTGACGCAATCATCCCTGCAACTGAGCATCGTCCTCTTCGCGGGACAAATCCCCGCCCTGTTTCTCGCGCCGGTGGGTGGTGTTCTGGTCGATCGCTGGAACCGTCATCGCGTGCTGTTGGTGACGCAAAGCTTGGCAATGGTCCAGGCGTTCCTGCTGGCGTTGTTGACGTGGACCGGCCATATCGATGTCTGGCAGCTCATCCTCCTCAGCTTGTTTTTGGGTGTGGTCAACACCTTCGACATGACGACGCGGCAAGCGTTCCTTTCGGAGCTGGTAACCCATCGCACCGATTTGGCCAATGCGATTGCGTTGAACTCCTCCTTGGTCAACGGGGCGAGGCTCGTTGGGCCGACGCTGGCCGGTATCATCCTGGCGCAGACGAGCGCCGATGTGTGTTTTCTGCTCAATGGTCTGAGCTACCTGGCGGTCCTGCTGGCGCTTTTGGCCATGCGTCTGAAAGAGACGCGGCGCGAGCGTCCTACCGTTTCGCTGTGGCAGGGATTACGCGAAGGGTTTGTTTATGTGAGCGGGTTCGCCCCCATCCGCACCCTGTTGTTGCTCCTGGGACTATCGAGCATGGCGGGCACCTCGTACACCGTGCTGCTGCCGGAGTTCACGGTACGACGGCTCGGCGGCGACGCGCGCATGCTGGCCTTTTTGACCGCCGCTTCGGGCCTTGGTGCATTGACCGGCGCTCTGCTATTGGCCTCGCGCAAGAGTGTTCTGGGCCTGGGCCGCTGGATCTTGCAGGCACTGATGTTGCTCGGTGTAGGATTGCTCGCCTTTGCGTTTGTGGCCGACTTCAAGCTGGCGCTGCTCGTACTGTTTGCGATCGGCCTGGGGATGATGATTGAGATGGCGGCGAGCAACACGCTGTTGCAAACCATCGCCGCCGAGGATAAGCGCGGCCGGGTGATGAGTTTTTACACATTGGCCTTTCTGGGCATGGCTCCCCTGGGCAGCCTGTTGACCGGCGTGCTGTCCGCCGCGCTGAGTCCATCGACCACGTTGCTCATCAATGGCCTATTCTGCCTGACGGGTGCCGTTTTCTTTGCTCTCAACTTGCCGCGTTTGCGAGCGTTGGTACGGCCCATCTACGCACGGCTGGAGATTCTCCCGCCCATCACCAACGGCATCGCCGCGGCGAGCGATCTGGAAAATGCAATGAAAGAATGACATAGATTTCCGAGCCTGGCGAGCGGGGCGTGTAAACGCCTCGCTCGCCAGGCTCGGATACAAATCCGTCACTGCCGCACGCGCACGGGGAACGGCGGACGTTGCAAGCGCGGGGATGGATTCTCCTTTAGCTGCTTCATCACGATTTCGATCGCCTTCTCCAGCTGCGGGTCGTGGCCGGCGATCACGTCGGCCGGCCACTGCTCCACCTCCACGTCGGGCGGCACACCGACGTTCTCTACGCCGAAACCTTCCTGGGTCCAGAAGGCCAGGTTCGGGGCCGTCACGCCGCCGCCGTCCATCAGTTCCGGAAAGCCCAGGATGCCAACCAGCCCGCCCCAGGTTCGCTTGCCGACCAACGGCCCGAGCTTGTTCTGGCGGAACATCCACGGCAGCAGGTCGCCGCCCGAGCCGGCTGTCTCATCGATCAGCATCACCTTGGGACCGAAGATGGCGCCGCCGGGCGTTTTGAGGTCCTCGCCGTAGCGCGTCGCCCACATGGCGGTGAACGGCCGCCGCAGGTGGTCGATGTAGTAATCGGCAACCTGACCGCCGCCGTTGAAACGCTCATCGACGATGATCGCATCCTTATCGCATTGCGGGAAGAAGTAGCGCTTGAAATAGGCGTGGCCCAGCCCGGCCGTGTTCGGCACGTACACGTAGGCCACCCGGCCGCCCGTCGCTTTGTGGACCTTCTTCAGGTTGCCCTCGACCCAGTCGCGATTGCGCAGGGCGTCCTCGTCGGCCAACGGCTCGACCGTGACGGTGCGGCTGCCCTTGCCGTCGGGATTCGGCCCTACGGTGATCGTGATGCTCTTGTTGGCCGTGTTCTCGAACAGCGAATAGACCTCGGTGGGCGGTTTCAAGTCGATGCCGCGCACCGCCAACAGGTACTCGCCGGCTTTGACATCCACGCCCGGAGCGGTCAACGGCGAACGCAGCTCGGGATTCCAGTTCAGCCCGCCGTACACCTTCTTGAAGCGATAGCGCCCCTCCGCAACTTCGTAGTCGGCCCCGAGCAGGCCGCCGGGGATCGGCTTGCGCTCGTGCCGCCGTTCGCCGGGGTTCAGGTAACTGTGACCGACCGCCAGCTCGCTCAACATCCAACGAATCACCCGGTCTAAATCGCCTCGCGTCGCCAGGTGCGGCAGGAAGGCTGCGTACTTGGCCTTCATCGCCTGCCAGTCCGCGCCGTGCATGCTCGGATCGTAGAAGTAATCGCGGTTGATCCGCCAGGCTTCATCGAAAATCTGCGGCCATTCCTTGCGCGGCTCCACGCGGACCTCGATGGCATCGATTTTCAGCTTGCCCTTGTCCGCTGACGGGGCCGTCCCCGTCACTTCGACGATTGACCATGTTTCCGGCGGATGGAAGACGAGGGCTTTCTTGCCATCGCCGCTCAGGTGGTACTGACCGACGCCCTCAAGCACCTTCTCGTCCTTGCGTTTTTTCAGGTCGAAACGTTTCAAAGTGCTGCCGCGCGGGCCTTGGGCGCGCGGCGGCGCCGGCGTTCGCTCCAGGTAGAAGATCTGTCCTTCGGCACCGGCCTGGAGACCGGCCAGGTCCGCCTCGGGGATCGGCAGCGCCACGACGCGCGAACCCAGGCCGTCGAAGTCAATGACGACCTTCGCCGGCTCCTTCTTCTCTTTCTTCGCTCCATCTTTGCTGGGCGTATCCTCCTTTTTCTCGGCTTTGCTGTCTTTTTCTTCGTCGCTCTCGCGGGCCAAGGGCGAGGGGACGCCCTTTTTCAGCACCACCAGGTAGGGCGTGCGGCGGATGCGCATGTCGGCGTTGGACTGGGCGAACCACTGGTTGACCGGCCCCGCATCGGTGGAGGACAGGAAATACAGGTACTTGCCGCCCGCGTCAAAGACGGGATCGATGGCATCGCCCAGGCCGTCGGTGATAGGCCGGGATTTGTCGGCGGCCAGCTCATACGCATACACGGTGTGATAAGCGGCCTTGTTGCCCAGCGCGTAGACGATCCATTTCGAGTCGGGCGACCAGGCCGGGCGAAGTGCCAAGAGCGCCGTCGGGCCATAATTCGGCTCGGAAGCCACCTTCTTCGCCGTGCCGTCCTTCAGGTCGATCCAGAACAGCGACTGCGAATTATCCACATAAGCGATCTTTTGTCCGTCGGGCGCCCACACCGGCGTCTGGTAGAATCCGGCACCCATCAGCCGATACTTCTTCACCTTCCCCTGACCATCAGCGGGGCGAACGTACAATCGGTACTCACCGCCCTCGTCGGAGAAGTAGGCAACCGACTTGCCGTCGGGCGACCACGCCGGCCAGCGCTCATGGACATCCGGCGTGGAGGTCAGGTTGCGCGGATCGCCTTTCTCGGCAGGAACGGTGACGATCTCGCCGCGGAACTCGAACACCGCCCGCGCCGCCGACGGCGACACGGCGGCATTCCGGATATACTTCGCTCCCTTGGCATAGTGCGGCCGAACTTCCACCAGATCGCTGGCCACGCCGATTTTCAGCCGCGTCGCTTTCTCCTTGCTTGGATCGTACAGGTGCAGATAGCCCGCCTGTTCGTAGATCAGCCGGTCGCCGCCCCCCGACAGGCTCACGATCGGGAAATCATCGTAATGGGTGAGCTGGCGGACTTTCTTGCTCGCCACATCGTAGGCGAACAGGTTGTACTCGCCGGCCCGGTCGGAGAGGAAATAGACCGTGTCCCCCAGCCAGCAGGGGCGAAGGTCGTTGCAGCGGCCATCGGGTTGGGGCACCTGAACGACGGCGTGATTGGCGCGGTTGTAAATCCACAGCCGCGATGTTGTGCCGCCGCGGTAGTGCTTCCATTGCTGCGAGCGGTCGCCTAGGGGCGTGTAAACGATGAAGGCATCATCGGGCGAGAAGCAGGCGTCGGCCGCGTGCGGGATGGGCAACTGCGTCGGCATGCCGCCGGTCAAAGGCACGGTGAATAGCTGAGTGAACCGATTCGTGAAGACATGGCGCGGCGAGGTGAACAGCACAGCCTTGCCGTCCGGGGTGAAGCCGCGAACCAGGTCCGGGCCGGGATGCCAGGTCAGCCGCGTCGGTGGGCCGCCCTCGACGGGGATGGTGTAAACGTCGCGGTTGCCGTCGTACTCGGCGGTGAACGCGATGGTCTTGCCATCGGGCGAGAAAACCGGGAGCATCTCGACGCCGATGTCGCTGGTCAGGCGGCGAACATTCTTACCGTCGAGGTCGGCCACCCACAGATCATCGGCATAAACGAAGGCAACATGCCGGGCGCTGACGGCCGGCTGCGACAGCAAGCGGGTATCGTGAATATCCGGGTCGGCTTTGCCCACGGCCGTGGCGACGAACAGGGCTGCCAGGGAGAGAAGGACGGTACGCATGGGGACTCCTCATCGTGCGGGAAAGAGATGGAAATCGCGCCGAACAACAGCGTCTGCAAGGTTCAGTGATCTATCGTGCTGTTATTCGTGTCAGGGTCAAGCAAATTTTTGCCGTCGTTCCATCTCCGCCGCGATTCGCTCTCGTTCCCACGCCCGGCGTCCCGATGCCGCTGAACCGACCTCAAACCGGCCAGACGTGCGTTCTCACACAGAGCGTGGAAATGCGGAACCGTACCAAGGTGTGGTGTCAAATGCCAATCCATGCGGCCACTCCGCCACCCCGCCACTTCGCCGCACCACTCCACATTTCGTCTGTCATTCCGTGCCACCGCGTGCCATTCAACCGCTCCACTCCCTCCGCCATCCTGCCCCACCGTGCCATTCCCGGACAAGTGATGCCGCCACTCCGCCACCCTCCCGAATGCCGCCTTGAGAAACCCACGCGCTCGTCCCACGCTCCGCGTGGGAACGCACGCCCGGCCGCTCCGCGGCCCGTCCCGATAAATGATCTTGAATTGTTCTCGTTCCCACGCTCCGCGTGGGAACGCACGCCCGGCCGCTCCGCGGTCCGTCCTTGCAGTTTGGCGTTTTTTTCATCCACAATATCCACAAAACAAACTGTGAAAACTTTCTGAGAATTCTTATTTCTCCGATTTTTCATTTGACAGAATGGAACGGAGCGCCGGAGAATCAGGCGATCATCGGCAGACTCTCCTCAATCCCCAGCTCTGCCATGGTGGTCAGAGCGCGGAGTCCGCCGAGGATCACTTCAACAAGGAGCGTTCCTCATGTTGCGTTGGACCCTGATGCTTCGCAAGCTGTTCGCGCATTGCCCTCCCCCCTGTACGTAAATCCACTAAAGCGATCGCAATTCGGTTTACGAGATGAACAGCGGCAGACGCGCAGCCGCAAGGCGACGGTAAAACCGACTTTGGAGACCTTTGAAGACCGCACGTTGCTCTCGGCTTCGAGCACATCGCAGATGGTGGATCAGATGGCCCCAATGATGGCGATGGTGCAGCAGGAGCTGAACACCGCCGTGCAGATCATCACCCAGGAAATCGCCCAGGTCGAGGCGATGTTCGTTCAGGAAGTGGATCACCTGCTTGGCATTCCCACCACGCAAAGCCCGATGCCCGCCTCCGGCGCGGGCAGCAATTCCGGCAGTGGTAGCGGCGCGACGATGACGCACACCGCCCCAAATCAACAGCTCAACAGCAGCACGACGAAGAGCGGCAGCGGTTCGGGTAGCAGCGCGCCGACGACACATGCCCCCGTCCCCACGCAGGGAAGCACAAACGTGCGTCCGCTCGACAGCGACAGCGGCAGCGGCACCGGCTCTGGCAGCGCCAGCCAAAGCTCAAGCGCCACCGTCTCCGGCAAGGTCTGGCTGGACAACAACGGGGACAACAGCCTGGATAGTACCGAGATGGGCTACTACGGGGCCACCGTTAATCTCATCAACGTATCGACGGGAGGGTATCAGAGCACGACCACCGACGCCAACGGCAACTACAACTTCACCTTCACGCCCGGCGGTACCTACGAATGGCAGATCCAGGTCGTCTTCCCCTATGCGTGTTTCGCGGCGCTACCAAGCTCCCAGAGCCAAATCGATGCCAACGGCTACTCCCAGGATTTCACTCTGGGACCGGGTGGATCCCAGACTATCTGGGGAGGTATACAGTCGCTGAATGTTACCACCACTAGTCCGGATGACCCCAATGGGCCTATTCAACAAAATCAGATAATGCTGCGGGATGCCATGGAAACGGGCAATAATGGCGCCGGCCTGGATCCGAACCGCAACCCTCTTACGATCACGTTTATAAATCCTTCGAATGGGCAGCCTCTGAGCGGCACCATCAATCTCCAGGCCGCGCTTCCTAACATCGCTGCGACTTACTCCCATCAGCCAAATCGACCGCCAAGGACGCGTCCGAGGATGACTACGCCGGCCTTGGGTTAGAGATCCCTCGCGATCCGAAGAACGATCTTCGACGGGAATTGTTTTCGCACCCCAAGGGACTACCCTCGTTCGTGGCAGCGGGCTTCCTGGTGATTCCTCCCCGTCCTTTTTGTACGCTTTTCCGCCGCTTTCAATACGGAGTAGCAGGAGTAGGAGCGGGAAAAGAAGGTTTCACAACAGAATTGTCCCGTGACGCTGAAGGCGGGTTGGGGTACGGCGCGTGTAACAAGAGCTGGAGAGAATGGCCGTTTAAGGCGAAGCCAGAACACGTCTACATGCGCTTGAAGCGGCAGGATATATCATTGCTCTGCGACATCGGTCCGGATGGTAAGTCTTGGGTGAGTATCGGCGGCATTAACCTTGTAGGACTGCCCTCCAAACTCAAAGTGGGTTTGGCCGCGTTCTCGACGTCGACCGAGCCGTCCAAGGTGCGTTTCGATCAACTCAAGCTCGCGGGGGGTAGGAAGAACGAGGACAAGAAAAACGAAAAATGAGCGCGCATGGACTTCCCTGGTTCCCAAACGGAGTTTGGGAACCTGCCTTCGCGAAACTCTGTTTCGCTCGTAGCTTCCGACCCCTACCTGACCCAAGCGAAACAGAGTTTCGTGGACGGCGTTCCCAAACGGAGTTTGGGAACGAGAAGAATCGAGCACCATTTCCACCTCCTCGTGTCTGGAGATCATCTCGTGTCCCCCATGTCGCGCTGTGTCGTTCTCGTGCCGGTCGCGGACTCGATCGAGGCTGAATGCGAAGAAGCTCTGCGCGAATTCGAGCGGCGCGGCTATGCCGTCTGGCGCGTGCGCGGCTATTCGGCCATCGATGCGGCACGCAATCAAATGGCCAGCGATGCGTTGGCCCAGGGGTTCGACGAGCTGATGTGGATCGATGCCGACGTGGTTTTCGATCCGGATGATGTGGACAAGTTGCGGCGACACGATTTGCCGCTGGTCGGCGGCATTTATCCCAAGAAGGGACGCCGCCAGCTTGCCTGCGTTTTCCTGCCGGAAACGAGGGAGGTATTGTTCGGGGTCCGGGGCGGTTTGCTCGAGATCCGCTACGGCGGCCTCGGCTTTCTGCTGACGCGGCGCGGAGTGTACGAGACCATGCAAAAACAACTGGGCCTGCCGGTGTGCAACCGGCAATTCCAGACGCCGCTGGTGCCGTATTTCGCACCGCTAATTGCCGGCGAGGGCGAGCAAGCATGGTATCTGAATGAAGACTATGCGTTCTGCGAGCGCGCCCGCCGCTGCGGTTTTCGCATATTTGCCGATACGAGCATTCGTTTGTGGCACGTCGGGATCTATCGCTACGGCTGGGAAGACGCCGGCCGCGATGTGGAACGCTTCGGCGATTATACCTTCCACATCTCCGATGCCCCGGCGCCGGCTCAATTGGATGTATCCGAGCCTGAAGCGTAAGCGAAGAGCCGTTCAACACTTCGCTTACTTACGCTTCAGGCTCGGAGCTATGCACTTGCGGGACGGGCCGCGGAGCGGCCGGGCTTGCGCTCCCACGCGGAGCGTGGGAGCGAGAGCAAACCGCTCCCTCACGGTCGCGGCTCTCCCGCACCCCCCTCTTGCAATGCGTGTGCCTGCGCTCTAAAAAACAATTCTCTACCGGAGCGAGCACCGCGCGGCGCGGCAGCCGAATGGAAACGGTGAGACCATGATTCACGTTGAAAATCTCAGCAAATATTTCGGCCCCGTCTTGGCCGTCAACAATGTCAGTTTCCAGGTCGAGAACAACGAGATCGTCGGCTTGTTGGGCAACAACGGCGCCGGCAAGACGACCATCATGCGCATCTTGACCACCTATTTGCCCGCCTCCAGCGGCATCGCCCGCGTGGCCGGCTTCGATGTCATGACGCAATCGATGGAGGTTCGCCGGCGCATCGGCTATCTGCCGGAGAGCATTCCGCTCTATCCGGAGATGCGCGTCGAGGAGTACCTGGCCTATCGCGCCAAGCTCAAGGGCGTCGATCGAAAACAGCGGACGTCGCGCATCGGCTACTGCCTGGAGCGCTGCAAAGTCGAGGAAGTGCGCCGCCGGCTATGCGGCACGCTGTCCAAAGGCTATCGCCAACGCGTCGGCCTCGCCGATGCCATGATTAGCGATCCGCCCCTGCTCATTCTCGATGAGCCGACCGACGGACTCGATCCCGGCCAAAAAGCGGAAACGCTGGGCATGCTCCGCGAGCTGGGCCGCGATCACACCATCATGTTGTCGTCGCACATGCTCAGCGAGGTCGAGAGCCTGGTGCAGCGCGTCATCATCATTCGCCGCGGCCACCTCGGCCTGGCCAGGAAGCTGTCCGAGCTGGAGAGCGACGACGTCATCGTCGTCGAGGTGCGCGGGCCGA
>DASRBG010000131.1:0-7091 GCA_035653735.1 Gemmataceae bacterium | reverse complement strand
TCAGGATCTTCCGGCCATCCGAATCGTAGGAAAGGCCGAGCCTGTCGGCGCGGTCATTGTCGGCCTTCTGCTGCGCGTCGATGACAGAGGCGTCGTAACCCTGAGCCGCACACTCAATCGAGCGCGTGGACAGGCCGTCGCGGATCGCGCGCTCGGCGGCCTTCATGTCCTTCTCCGGGTCGACCCACGGCCAGCCCGGCGTGACCCACTGCGCCGCCTCGAACGGTTCCGGGTCCCGGTCATAGGCGTTCAGAAGCTCGATGCTGAACACCATCGCAAGCATGGCCGCACGGAGCCAGACCCGGTAAACCGGATGGCAAAACTGGAAGACGAACACCGCGTGCTGGAACTGCTCGCACTTGCGCCGAAACTCCAGCAGGCCGGCACGGATCGAAGAGTAGTTGATCCCCGACAGGTCGCCCGAGATCTGGTACTCCGCGAGGCCCGCGCCAGCCGCGAACGCCTGGAGGCACGCGCGGATGAAGCTCTTATAGTCCTGCGTCTCCGGGACCTGTGCGAACTGGACCTCCTCCCCGAATCCCAGGTTGATGAACGTGTTCGGTTCGAGCTTGGTGATCTGCGTGCCAGGCTCGGGCTGCCCCTGGGCGCCGATGGTCTGATCCGGCACCATGACCGGATTGTCCGGACTCACCTGCTTGATGAATCCGGTGATCATCGCCGCCGCCTTCTTGCGCGCGATCTCGGAGTCGGTGTACTGCTCGAGCTCGTAGAGCTTCGCGAGCACCGAGGTCAGCCACGGCATGCCGCGGAACTGTCCGGCGCGGATCGGCTTGTATACGTGCAGGACCTCGCTGGCGGGCACGCGCTCCACATGCAGCGCCTCCATCGGGAAGAACATCGTCTCGCCCGGATGTGCCTGCCAGAAGTGGTACGCGGCACGCCGGCCATCGGGCCGGAATTCCACGCCGCACCGGACGCGATTCTGCTCGGGCACATCCGGCGTTGGCTGGTTGCGCCACAGAGGCAACTGCTCGGCCTCGATCAACTGCAACTGAAGCGGGACCGACAATCCCTCTTTCAACGGGCGCGGCCGGAACCGGACGAATACCTCGCCGGCCTCCATGCACTCCCGCGCGACGAGCATCTGCTGGCCGTAGAAGTCAGTCTGCCCGGAGGCCGGGTTTTTCGGGTCGTACTCCACGTCGGACTCGCGAATCCATCGCTCCCACTTATGGCGGATCAGGTCGCGGACCTTCTCATCCGGGTGCTGGGGAATCAGCCGGATGCCACGTCCGATGGCGTTCGCCACATACGACTCGATGGCGCCCACGGCCCAGGCGCTATTGCGCACCGCGTCGCGGTTCCGCGTGAGCAGCTCAAGGCCATGCGAGAACAGCAGCGTGTTGAGGCCGAGGTAGCTCGGGTTCCAGCCGTAGCCGCGCCGGCCTTTCCCCGCCGCATCAAACGGGAATGTCCCCATCGCCTGGCGCTGGGGAGGCGCGATGGTCATTTGTGCCGCGCGCCGAACGAGGTTCATTTGGATTCACGCTCCAGCGAGGTGAGCATCGAAACCCACACCGCCAGGCCACCGCCGACTAGCGGGCCCAACGGGTGCCACACGGTCCAGCATCCGTACACGACGGAGGCCAGGCCCCCGAAGAACAAAACGTTCTCCATCACCGCAGGCATCCGCTTGCGGCAGGCCTTATGGAAGGCCGCGATACCGCGCTGGAGCCTGCTCGCCGGGTGCATCTGGCGCACGCGCTGGCGATTCGGCGATGCCATGCGCGCGGAGTCATCGAGCATCGAAAACGGATTCGGCTCCTGCATCAGTACCCCCACCCGCTGGTCGTGTAAATCCGGACCTGTCTCACCGGCTGCTGGCCGGACGATTTGGCGGCCTCGGCGACCAGCCAGTTCCGGAATTTGAGCGCATCCTCGGCAGAGTGCAGCTCCTCTTCACGATCCTGGAAGCGGAATCGCCGCACGCCCTGCTTATAGAGCGCGTCGAAGTTGTCGATGTCAGCCTGCGTGATCGCCATATCAGACCTCGATCCGGAAGCGCACCTGGTTGCGCGGCCGCGCGGGCATCACGCGCTGGGGCAACGGTTGCTGCGGCTGGGCTTGGGGCGTGACCTTGGATTCCCAGTCGGCCCAGTGCTTCTCCTGGAAGCGATCAATGCCCACGCGCGCCGCCGCCGCACGTGCGTACACCCGACAATCGAGCGCCTCGTTGCGCTCGCGCATCTTCTGCCACTCCAGCCGCTTGTAGCCCTTGACGAGCTTGGCGACGAGCTGCTCGGCAGTGATCTGCTTGAAGTACTCCTCGCTGTACCGGGGGAAGTGGCAATAGCCTGGAGGAAACGGGATGCCCTGCTCCAATTCTTCGTCCGTGGGGCGGTCCAACCGGAGCCAGCGGTACAGCTCCTCCTTCGCCATGCCGGAGTTCACCGGCCACACGCGGACGCCCCGCTTCACCCTCTCACCCAGCGGTCCAACCTCGATCGGCGACGGCGCGCCGAGGATCGCGCCGGAACGCTGGTCGCCTTTGATCACCACGACCCGACCGCCCTGCCGTCGCGCCCACTCGTACACCTCGGTGGTTGCGTACCCGGAGTCAACCGCGAGCTGGAGGATCGGCATTTGCACGCCGGAGACGTGCGGGTACGTTTCGTTCAGCAGATCCGTGAGTCGGTCCCACACCGCCTGGCGCGAGGTATCGCCCTCAAAGACGCGGTAATCGATGGACCATGACTGCTTGCCACGACCCCACGCCACGATCTCGACCTCGATGCGGTCCCTCTGAACGTCTGCGCCGGCCGTGAGGAACACGCCGCCACGAGGCACCGAGCCGACCTTGTACTGCTCCCGGCGCTCGTACAAGCGCTTCCAATCCGGGGCCTCGCCTAGCAGCGTCCACGTCTCTCCGAGGACCGTGTTCACGAACACCTGAAGCAATTCGGGCTTCTGCTTGTTTTGCGCTTGCTCGAACTGCTTGGCGGCGTCCGCCCAGGAGAACCACCCGACCGGCGAGTAGAGGCTGGACAGATGGAAGCCCGCCGTCCTGCGATCCCAGTTGGCGGCCGGATTCGGACGCCACTGGCCGCGTGCAAGCATCCACTGCTTCTGGTGATTGTGGATCTCCTGGCCGCAATGCTGGCAGACATACACCGCCTTATCCGGCTCACCCTTCGGCCAGCGCAACTGCGCGAATTGCAGGATCTGGAATTCCCGGCACAGCGGGCATGGCACGTAATACTGCCGTCTGTCGCTCTCATCGTAAGCCGCTTCGATGCGGCTCATGCCTGTGATCTTGGGCGTCGAGACGAGGAACACCTTGCGGCGCGCGAACGTCCGCGTGCGCGCCATGGCGAGATTCACCGGGTCGCCTTCGCCCTCCACATCGCCGGGATACCCGTCCACCTCGTCAAGGAACAGATACCGCGCAGCCATCGAGCGGAGGCCGACCGCGCTGTTGGCGCCGGTCATCACCAGCACGCCGCCAGGGAACTCCTTCGAGAGAACTGTGTTGCCGGAGTCGCGCGAGCGCGGATCGCTGACGAGCTTCCGCAACGCCTCGGATTCCTCGATCAGCGGGTCGACGCGCTGTTTCGAGTTCCGCTTGGCCATCTCGACGGTCGGCTGCACCGCCATCATGGGACCCGGCGCCTGGTGGATCACGTATCCGATCCAGTTGTTGCCGCACTCGGTCCCGCCGATCTGCGCGCCCTTCATGAAGATCACGCGCTCCATGGGCGAGGACGGCGACAGGCAATCCATGATCTCGCGCAAGTACGGCGTCCGGTCCGTGCGCCACGGGCCAGGCTCCGACGAGGCGCGCTGCGAAAGCGTGCGGTACTTGTCGGCCCACTTCGAGATGGTGAGAAACGGGTCCGGCCGCGCGCCAGCCGCGGCAGCAGCACCGACCACTTCCTCAGCCGTTAGCGTCTGCAAATTCATTCAGCGCCTTGCGGATCTCCGTCGCCAGGATCTCGTAGCACTTCGCCGCATCGGTTTCGGCCGCCAGCATTGCCGCCACGCGGTCGGGAATGTTCAACATGCCGTCGCGGTACTGGCGGAACTTGTTGAACGTGGCAATCTGGACCTCGTCTTTCGAGATCAGGCTGCCAACTTTCTCCTCGTACTCCAGCTTCGCCAGGCGCGCCTGGTAATGCTCACGCACGGCCCGCGCCTTCGTGTACTGGCTCGCGCCGAACGCATCGTCGTCGTCGTGCTGCCTCTTGCTCGCGCCAGCCGGCCGCGCCTCGGTGTTCTCCCGCCACTCGCGATCGGCTGTATCGGAATCGATCCGGCCATCTGAGAGGGTGGAGATGCGGCCAGAGTTGATCGCCTTCTGGACGGCAGCGCGGCTCAGCCCGACGTGCTTCGCGTACTGCCGTTGGCTCATTATCGCCATGCGCTTCTTCCTGAACTTTCCGCTTGCCTTCTGGTTGAAGGGAAGGTATCCATCGTCATGCGCGGACCATCAGCCGCCAGAAAGGATAACGAGATCGGATTATGACGAACGAAACCAGCACCACCACAGAAACCGCCGCCGTTGCGGAACAGGGCGCGAACGTTGCGCCGGAGAAAGCTGCCTCGACCAAGAAGGCCAGCAGCAAGAAGAGCGCGCCCAAGGGCCAGAAAGCCGCGAAGAAAGCCGCCGCCAAAAAGGAAGCCAAACCCGCCACTAAGAAGGCCGCCAAGAAGGAGACCAAGCCCGCCGCCAGGGAGAAGGCTACCGCCAAGGCCAGCGCGCCGCGCGAGGGCAGCAAAAAGCAGATCGTCATCGAGATGATGCGTCGCAAGGAGGGCGCGACGATGGCCGAGATTGCCAAAGCGACTGCCTGGCAAAATCACACTATCCGGGGCTTCGTGGCCGGCACGCTCAAGAAGATGGGCATCACCGCCGAATCCACCAAGAACGCCTCCGGCGAGCGCTGCTACTCGATCAAGTAGACAGCCTCCCGCCAACGACCCGCGCCCGCCCGGTACTGGCGGGCTTAGGGTCGTGAAGGGCTAGGATTCGCCGGTCTTAAGCGGCCTTTGGCACGCGCTCTCCACCATCACCGCCACCGGCCGGACCACCAAGCAGGCTGCGCAAACCGCGCTCGATAACATCATCCTCGGCGAAGTAGGCTTCCCCAGGCTCACACGCGGCTGCATGGGCATTCAGCACGAGTTGGGTAAGCCGCCAATCCGGATACTTCGTCCAGAGCGCAAGGACAAGCCCCACCATTTGATCAATTCGCGCCGGGTCTCGCATTACTGCAATGTATCAGAATCGTTGACAAGCGCAGATTCTCCGTCCCGGTGCGCTTGACGGCCCGTGAAAGCCTCCCACCGCCGCACGACCACATCGCAGTACCTCGGGTCCAGCTCGACCACACGCGCCTGGCGTCCCGTCTTCTCGCAAGCGATGACCGTGGTCCCGCTGCCGGCGAACGGATCGAGGATCGTGTCCCGGCTCTTGCTGTTGTTCCGGATGGCGCGCTCGACCAGCTCAACCGGCTTCATCGTCGGATGCTCCCGGTTGGCGGCGGGCCGGCTGATTTGCCATGCATCCCCCTGGTTCCGGTCGCCGCACCAGAAGTGCTTGTTGCCTTCGCGCCAGCCGTAGAGGATCGGCTCGTACTGGCGGCGGTAATCGCCCCACCCCAGAGTGAAGTGGTTCTTCACCCAGATGATGAACGTGGACCAGTGGCCGCCCGCATCCAGGAACGCGGAATACAGCGTGTGCAACTCCGACGAGGACATGCAGATGTACACCGCGCCCTTGCAAACCGCCAGGAGATTGGCCGAGGCGTCGCGCAGGAATTCGTAGAACTTGCCGCCCAGCTTGTCGTTCTGGATTTTCAACTTGTCCTTGGTGCGGCCCTCGTAATCGATGTTGTACGGCGGGTCCGTGAAAACCATATCGGCCAGCCCGCCCGCCAGGACCTTCTCAACGTCCGCGAGCACCGTGGCGTCGCCGCACAGCAGCCGGTGGTTGCCCATCACCCATACATCGCCGGGCGCCGTGACGGCCTTTTCCTGTAGCTCGGGTGCCGCATCGTCTTCGGTGAGGCCCGCGTGTGTATCCTCGGGATCGCGGAGGTATTCCTCGAGCTCCTCGTCGGTAAATCCCACAGCGCCGAGATCGAAATCATCCTCCTTGAGGGACTGCAATTCGACGCGCAGCATCTCCTCGTCCCACCCGGCATTGAGCGCCAGCTTGTTGTCGGCCAGTACCAGCGCCCGGCGCTCCGTCTCGTTCAGGTGGTCGAGGATGATGACGGGCACCTCGGCGATGCCGAGCTTGCGCGCCGCCGCCAGGCGCGCGTGGCCGGCGATGATCACGCCGTCGCCGCCGACCAGGATCGGATTCGTCCAGCCAAACTGGATGATGCTGGCGGCGACCTGGGCGACCTGTTCGTCGCTGTGCGTGCGAGCGTTCCGGGCGTAGGGCAGCAGCTTGTCGATCGGCCAGCGCTGGATCACCAAGTCCTTGATGCGCTCCAGGATGTTGACGCTCATCGAATCCTTCCGCTCTTGACGAACACCGGCGCGCCGTTCTCCTTGTGGCGCTTGTCGGAGAAGTCCTGTGCAGCCTGCTCGACTGCTACCCCGCGCGCGTGAGCTGCATCCATGAACGTTTCGCCCGTGTCGTGAAGTATTACCGGCTCGCGCGTGAGCGCCGACAACCGATGCACGATCACGTCGCAATACGCCGGAGAGATTTCACAGCCGCAGCCAATCCGGTCCAGCACATGTGCGGCAGCGATGGTCGTACCGCTGCCGAGGAACGGATCGAAGAGCATGTCGCCCGGATCGGAGTAGGCCTTTACGAAGAACTCGACCAGCGCGCGAGGGAACGGCGCGCTATGCGATCCCTGGCTCGACTCGGTCTTTGCCTCGATTACGTTCGACGGCCGCGCGATCCCGCCGTGCCGACCTTCCATGTTCCCGGCATTGCGGCGCGTGGTCTGCCAGGCATCGTGGTTCTTGCCGCGGTCGGCCGCGGCGCCACGCGGCCCCGTGCCCAGGAGCCCGCTGCCGGACGTGGACTTCGGATTGTTCGGCGAGTAGTCGAAGCAGTCGTCGGACCAATGGCCGACCCGTCTCGGTCGAAACTTGATCGTGCAGTTCAA
>DASRBG010000130.1:0-7144 GCA_035653735.1 Gemmataceae bacterium | reverse complement strand
GTAGCGAGACCTGGATCTATATTGCCATGATCCATCGCATGTCTCGATTCAGTTTACCGGAGAAGAACAAAGACGATGATTTGTTGAAACGTCCCCCAAAACGCTGCAAAACCTAGCTTCTTAGACGGCCTCTAAGGCGAAAGGACTTGAGAGTCCAAATTCTGCCCTTACCCCAACAACACCGTCAGCGGCTTGCCATCGCCGAGGACGAGCGGACGCCCCTGATGATCGGTTATTTGTGTGTGCGGATCGATGCCCAGGCAGTGGTAGATAGTGGCGGCGAGGTCGGCGGGGCTGACGGGGTTGGTGGAGGGATAGGCGGCGGTGCGGTCGGAGGAGCCGTAGACTTGGCCGCCGTGGATGCCGCCGCCGGCAAGAATCACGGAATAACAGAACGACCAATGATCGCGGCCCGCGTTGCCGTTGATGCGCGGCGTGCGACCCATGTCGCCCATCCAGACGACGAGCGTTTCGTCGAGCAGGCCGCGGCTGGCCAGATCTTCCAGAAGCGCGGACATGCCTTGGTCCAGCGGCGGCAGCAGCGTGTCTTTCAGAGATGAGAAGTTTTTGTCGTGCGTGTCCCAGTCGCGGTTGCCGACCGAGTAGACGGTAATCATGGGAATGCCCGCCTCGACGAGCCGGCGAGCCAGGAGGCAATTGGCGGCGAAGGGGGTGGGGCCGTACATGTCACGGACGCGCAGCGGCTCCTTGCTCAAATCGAAAGCATCGCGGGTCGCCGGGGCAGAGAGCAGCTCGCAGGCTTTGCGGCTGCAATCGTCGAGGTTGCGCATGCCGGCCGTGGCAGGCAGCGCGGCGGTAGCGCGATCGATTCGCGCAAGCAGCTTGCGGCGTCCGTCCAACCGGCCGCCGTCCACCGCCATCCGCAAGAGCGAGACGCTGCCCATATCCAGCGCGCCGCTGATGGGACGCGCAAAAGGGACCGTAAATGGATCATAAATTTTGCCGAGGCAGCCGGCGTTCTGGCCCAGGCTGTCGTTGTTGCCGAAATGGCGCAGGTCGCCGAGCGTGACGTAGGCGAACACCGGGTGATCGGGGGGACGCAGCTTGCTGACGACCGATCCCATCGACGGCAAATCCTGGGGCGTGGCGGGCGGCTCAATGCCGAGGATTGCGTTCTTGGGATGGGAATGGCCCGTCAGCGCCAGATAGGCGCCGATGGCATGGTCGTTGTCGCGATGCGTGACGGAACGGACGATGGCGTAGCGGTTGGCGAGGCGGGCGAGGCGCGGCAGATGTTCGGTGATGGCGATGCCCGGCACGCTTGTGGCGGCGGGTTTGAACTCGCCGCGGATTTCCTTGGGCGCGTCCGGTTTCAGGTCCAAAATATCCAGGTGAGAAGGCCCGCCATAGTTGAAAATCAGGATGCACGCCTTGGCCTTGCCGAACGAGCCGGCCGCCGGCTTTCGGCGCGGCGCGGCCTTGCCGGCAGCAGAGGCGCGAGCGCGGAACCAGTCGGCCCAGGTCAAGCCGGTGAAGGCCAATCCGCCCACGCGGAGAAGCTCGCGGCGATGGATGCCGTCACATAAACGAATGCCTCGACCAAGTAGGGAGAGCATCGCAAAGATCCTCGCACGTCCATTGCTGTGGCGCCATTCGCTCGAACTATAGCGTATCCTCGAATAGCAGCGGATGCTACCGGATAATGGTGCGCAGTCCGAGCCGCGCACGCAGCGCAGGAGGTGTAGAGCCGCGATCGTGAGGGAGCGGTGTTGTCTCCGCTCCCTTACGGTCGCGGCTCTTCGTGTCGCTTACTGCCCTGCGCTTCGTGCGAATTGCTTCCGTTGACATGCGCGCGCTGATAGAATGTCCCGAAGCCGTTCCGGTCCGAAGATCGGAAACTTGCTGTCCTATTCCGCTCTGTGCAAGCGATTGAACAACAACCATGAATTTTCAAATCGACGTGTCTTCGTCCGTTCCCCTTCCTCCCGCAGAGCGTCCCGCGACGCCGGAAAACGTGCCGGAAACCGTGGAGCTGTTGCGGCAACTGCTGGAAGTGCAACGCGAACAGTTGGCCTATCAACGAGCCACCGCCGCCGCCCACGATATGACCGCCCGCTGGCGCTCCTTTCTCAACCGCTGGCAGTCCGACTTTCCCGACCTCGCCGATAGTTGCCGTAAGGCCCTGCCCCATCTCGAACGCTGCTACGGGCAGCTCCTCCGCGAATTGACCGAAAAGCTCAACGACGCCGACGAACACGGATTGGATAACGAATTCACCTTGCAGGAATTTCTCGATCGCTTCGGCATGCGCCTGGCTCAATTGGGTACTATCCTCAATTTAGTGGCCCCTCTGGCCGAAGCTGCCAACACATCGCAGGGAGAATCCGCCTCATGAGCGAGTTTGATTGGAGCGAACGGTTCCCCGACATGCGTCCCGTTCGCTCAGCACCAGCGCTGGTGCGCGTCAACGGCATCGGCTGCGGCGTATACGGTTCGCGCGATCACGACGAGGAAACCGGCACCTATGTCACCACCTATTGTTTCAGCTTTCTGTTTCTCCCGATCTTCGCCCTGACCGCTTATCGCGTGGCCCGGGCACCCAATGGCGGATGGTATTTCCTGGGCCGCGTGCCGCTCTCCACGTTCGCGAAGACGTGGAACGTTCTGCTGCTGTTGGCCGCCGCCGGCATCGCGGGGCTGATCGGCTGGGAGAGTTACACCCATTCCACCGATTACGTCGCCGGCCAACGCCTGGCCGAGGCCGATGCTCTCGCTGCCGGGGGACAGATGGCCAAGGCGGCGACGATATACCGCGATGTGGCGACCGGCCGGAGCTCGCACGCCGCCCAGGCTTCCGAACGCCTCAAAGGGCTGCTCGACGATCCTTCCCTGAACGCCTCGCTCAAGGACGCTACCCCCGTCTTTCGCGCCGCTGTCCAGGTGCAACAGCAAAATGCCATGCGCGTGAACGACCTGGAAGAACGTGGCCTGAAATTGATCGATCAGCACGGCGATAAGGAGCCGCGCGACGCGCTCATCCTTCTCAATGTTCTCCTGCCCATCGCCAAGGATCCACCGAAGCTGGCGGCCCGCCGTCAAAAGTTGCTCGAACGCAGCGTGGCCCTCAATCCCAACGATGTCGCCGCCGTGTCCGAGCTGGCCGTTTTTTATGAAGCGAACAATCAGCTGCCGCGCTGCGAGAAGATTTTGCTGCCGATCAAGGACCGTCTGGGCGACAGCGAAGGCGCTCGCATCCTCGGCCAGATGCTCGCCCGCAAAGACAAAGTCGAGGATGCCTGCGCCCTCCTGGAACCGTACAGCGAGAAGAGGCTCGAACACTTGCGCGGCGCCGAGCAAGTTTTTCACAATGCCACGCAACAGCTGATCGAGAGCATTCGGAACGGGAGCGCCGTGGGCTTTCCCTATCAGGAATTCCGGACTGCCGATGATGCCAAGAAGAAGTCCCTTTACTTCGATTACCTCAGCCAGCAGCTGAAGACCGATCCGTCCTTGAAGCAGAAGAACGAAGCCTATCAGCAAGCGCGGATCGTGGTGCCGGCCACGCTGGATCTCGGCATCCTTCTGCTTCGCCGCGCCCAGACACGGCCCGACCCCGCCGCCCGCGAGGCCGATCTGAAAAAGGCGGAGACGATGTTCCTCGCCTTGCAAAACGATGAGGCGGCGGAGTCGAGCGCCTATCGCATTTCGCTGGGCCAGGTGTACTACTGGCTGGGCAAGCACACCGAAGGCCGCAAGAAGTTCGACGAAGTGTTGGCCGCCGAGAAACGCAATCCGCCAATCCTCGTGGACATTGCGCGGCGTTTGTGCGAGGTGGGCGAGCGCAGCCAAGCCTGCACCCTGCTCGAGGAAGCGTACAACAAAGAGTCGGACAAGGAGAAAAAATTCGGCACGGCCCTGACGCGCTCGATGTGGGCCGCGGAGCTGGACGACAAAATTACCTGGTTGCAGCGTGGCGATCCCAACAATTCGCAGGTCAAGGCCAGCTTAAGCGAAGCAAAGGCGGAAAAGGCGATCGAGGAAGGCAAGATCGCCGACGCCGAGCCGCACCTGCGGCAAGCCATTGATCTGTACGAGCAGATGCCGGAGAACGAGGGGATACTCAACAACTGCGCCCTCGCCTACATGACGCTCTATCGCGTTACCGGCGATCGCCGCTCGCTCGAAAAAGCCGAGACCAAGTTGGAAAAAGCCGTCGCCTTGGCTCCGCGCAACAGCATTTTGCTGGAGAATGCGGCCGATTTGCTTCTCGATGCGGCCGTGCGCGATGTCATCGGGGCAGCCATCGATCTGACGGCGTTGAAAAAAGCCGGCGATCACTCCCTCTTGGCGTTCCTCTACGATGACCGCGACGGCGAACGCCGCCTGACCGAGCGTTACCGCACGCATCCGGCAACCGTCAAGGCGACAACGTTTCTGGAGCGTCTGTTGATCCTGGCGCCGAAAAACCCCGGTGTCTATCGGCAGCTGGCCTCGCTGTATGAAGATGGTCGGAATCTCGACAAGCTGCGCGACCTGGCGGCGCGCCTCGAACGCGGGACACTGGATTTTGCCGCCGAGGAAACCCGAACGCGCGAGCTGCACGCCGGCAAGCGCGACGAGAAATACCGCAAAGACTTGCAAGCCCAGCTGCGCCGCTACAAGGAGCGCGTGGAGACGGCGGGCAAGGGGCAGCGCGGCGTGACCTATGCCGTGGCCGCCACGGACTTGGCGGGACTCCAAATTGGTCTAGCCACTTTTGGCGCGAACGTGGACCGCGACGAAGTCGTGAAGTTGGCGGAGTCGGCTTATGAAGCCGCACCGTCGTCCGCCACGCGGAGGCACCTTGAAGGGGCGTTGCTCTTCCGCGCCGCCGGCAACCTGGCCCGGAAGGATGCGAATTTCGCGGCGCTCGCCGCGCGAACGCGCCGGTCGCTGGCGCCTTATTTATTGATTGCCCTGGTGCTCCAGCGCGACGAGAAATCGCGTTCGCTGGTCCTTGCGGATGCCGACGTAAAGCGAGCGTCGGAGTTGATCCGCGAAACATGCCGCAAAGATGCCGACAGGTCCAACGCCTGGGCCTGGGCCATGCTGAGCTATGACCGGCCGGAAGCGGAAAAACTCGCCAAGGCCCTCCGCGAAGATATGCTGGATGACCTGATCCGCACTCTCAACTTGAAACTCTATCCCTTCAACGCCGACAGGGCTTTGCGTGGCGCATGGGCGCTGCGCGCCACCGGCAAGGACAAAGAAGCCGCGGCGGTCCTTCAACAATGCACCGTGCGTGGCGTGCCGCTGCCGTGAACCCTTCCCGTCTGAGCCGCGCACGCAGCGCGGGCTTCGCCCGCAACCCAAACCGAGACAGACAAAGGCGTGCTCCAGAATAGGAAGAGAAGCAAGCAGTTAACCTTCCTTCTTCTCGGAGCACGCCCTGAGGGCTTTTCTATCGCGCTTCGGCTCGTTCGTTCTCTTTGTCCTTTCCGGTTTCGACCGCTTACGCTTCGCTGGCGAATCCCGACTCCTCAATCCTAGCCGAGGCGTCCAAAGTAATCTCTGGCAGCAACAGATCCTCTTCAAGGACTTCCCTGCCCACGCCCAGCGCTTGACCCAGACCCTCCGGCAGCGTACCGCGGCTCAGGCCCACGAACAGGGCATCCCCCTGCTTCCCTTGGACAGCCCCGCCATCGACAAGGAAGCCACCGCCTTGCAACTGGCCTCACGCGCGTGCAGCGTCAGCAAGCAGCCGCAAGGACGCGGATGCTGGCGTTGCTGCGTGCGCATGGGCTGATCGTGAAAATACACAAGACGCATCGTTACCGCCTGAGTGCGGAAGGACAACGCCTAACCACAGTGTTAGTGGCAGCCTACGAGGCCGACGTAAACCGTCTGGCCAACGCCGGATAAAATCCTTGCTTCACACGAGGATTTCTATCAGATAGCTCTGCAGCGCAGCGGAGTAGGCGGCCATGTAGGAACCGCTTACTTCGCTGCGCTGCGTGCGCGGCTCGGACAGAGAAGTGCTAAACAGCCTTATCCAAATACTTAATCATCAATCCACCCATCCCCCCTCTCGCGTTCCTCCTCGTCCTCGTCATCGGCGATGATGCTCGGCGTTTTCAAGAGCGGATCGTGCTCGACGCGCAGTGCCTGCGTGTATTCCTTGCCATCCACGCTGAGGACGATGCGATACATGCCGGGAGGAGCGGGGTTTTGTCCCTGACCGCGGCCGCGACCGCCGGGGCCGCCGGGTCCACGCTGCGGGCGAGCACCGCGGGCCAGATCCCAACTCAGATGATGCAAGCCCGCCGTCATTTCCTCTTTCTTCACCGGCAGCTCGCGCACCGTCCGTCCGGCGTAATCGACGATCTTAAGCTGCATCTTCTCGGCCTTCTTCGCCAGCGAATAGTAGATTTGCGCCCCCTCGGGTGGATTTTGACCCACGAAGTGATGATCGCCGACCCCATACATGGAGCCGCGTGCCGGCTCGCGCCGCCAGCGCATGGCCGTCGCCGGCTTGTACAGCGTCGCCTCGGCCTTGAGCGTTTCGGGCTTCATCTGTCGCAAAGGCGTCACGTCCACGATCCACAAACTGCGACCATGCGTCGCGGCCACCATCTCGCCGTTGGATGGGTGCTGGGCCAATTCGTGGACGGCGACGGTCGGCAAATTGTTGTTGATCTTCGTCCACGCGCCGCCGCGATCGATCGACACCCATACGCCGAACTCGGTGCCCAGGTACAGAACATTCTGATTTTCGATGTCCTCGCGCAGCACGCGCGTGGAACCCACCGGCAGATTGCCTCGCAGCGACTTCCAGGTGTTGCCGAAATCCTCGGTGACATAGACATAGGGATTGTCATCGTCGGAGCGATGGGCGTCGAAGACGACGTAAGCCCGGCCATCGGCGAAGCGCGACGGCTCGATCGTGGCCACCCAGCGCGGCCCCGGCAGACCGACCTTGTCGGCCACATTGGTCCACTTTGCGCCGCCATCCTGCGTCACCCACAGATAGCCGTCGTCGGTGCCGGCGTACAGCACGTTGGGGTTGCGCGGCGACTCGGCGAGAGCACTGGCCGTGCCGCGCTTGGTTCGGCTGATCTCTGGCGAAATTACCTGCAATTCATCGCCTTTTTTGACCGAGCGGAACACATAGTTGCCGCCGCAGTAGAAGATGTGAGAATTGTGG
>DASRBG010000129.1:0-3670 GCA_035653735.1 Gemmataceae bacterium | reverse complement strand
GCGGAGCTCGCCGCCGCAGCCGGAACTGCAGAACGCGCGCCGGCTCGTGATTTCGGTTGGGGCTTGGCGGATCGTGCGCCACGGCTGTCTCACATAGTGTGCCTAGAGAATAGCGCTCCTCGCCGGCGGATTCTAAACGTATATTTCGGTCCTCCGCATGTGCATCACTGGTACCCTGCCACGTCGGCACTCGATTCCGAACCATCCGAGGGGGCGCAACCGTTCCCACGCGGCCGGAACCGCCGTAAAATTCCTGCTGATGCGATCTCGCCAGTCAGCGCGCGCGGTAGTGGCTCTCTTGGTAGCCTATGTGGTGGCGCTGCAGGCCGTCTTCCTCGTCGCCTTCGGCTCGACGGCCGGAGCGGATCGTTCTTCGCCGCAATTGCTCTGCGCACACGATAGCGCGTCGGGTAGCGGCTCGATGCCGAAAGGCCGTTCCGGCGATTGCCTCGCATCCTGCTTGACCGGCTGTTGCTGCGGCGTTGCGGCGCTACCACCACCCGGGTTGAGCCGCGACGCCGAACTGAGCCGCTCCGCGAGGACCACGGGCGGCATCGCGGCCGCGTCCACGCTGGCGGTCGCCACGCGCGGCACCCACCGACCGCGCGCTCCGCCGTCTTGATGCCTCCGTCAAGCCGACCGTTCTTTCACTTGTCCAGCGGCAAACATCCGACACGGAGCATCACGATGAGCCTAGCAAGCACGACCTGCAAGCTAATGATGGCGACGACCGCAATGGCCCTTGCGGCGTCAGCCAGCGCACGGGCCAAGGACTTCGACATCGGCTCGATCCACATCAGTCAGCCGTGGGCACGCGCGACGCCCAAGGGTGCCTCGTCCGGCGCGGCCTATATGACCATCACCAATAATGGCACCACGCCCGATCGCGTGAGTTGCGTTTCAAGTGATGCCAGCGAGCAATGCGTCATTCACAGCATGACCACGGAGAACGGCGTGATGAAAATGCGCCCGGTCGCCGGCGGTCTGGAAATCAAGCCGGGTCAGACGGTCACGCTGCAGCCCTCGGGTCTTCACATGATGCTGGAGCATCTGAAGCATCCGCTGACCGCCGGCGGCACCGTTTCAGCGAAACTCAAGTTCGAGAACGCCGGTACCATCGACGTGCAGTATCCGATTGCGGCAATCGGCGCCGCGGCGCCGGGGGTAACGCAGGGCGGCGGCACCATGATGGACAGCCACTCCGGCAACAGCATGCAAATGAACAGCCGTCCGGGCGACACCATGCAGATGAACAAGCCGTAACCGAGCTGATTTGGGTTATCGGCCGGCTATCCGACAGCGGCAGCCGATAGCTTCGATCTTACCATTATTTAACACTGGCTGACGTATACACGTCCGGGCAATTGCCGTTGCTTTTGCGGTGGCTGGACTCATGAGCGTCCTCAATCCAAACGTCTCTGCGGCGTCCGGTCCGGCTGGCGAAACGGCACCGGCCGAAGATCCTGACAGCGTGCCGCCGCGGATCGATATAACGGAGGCGCTGCGCCAGCACTGGTTCGAGATCTGGTATCAGCCCAAGATCGACCTTCGGCTCAAGTGTCTTGCCGGCGCCGAGGCACTGCCGCGGCTCCGCCATCCTGATTTTGGCGTACTCGCGCCGGGCAGCTTCGTTCCCCAAATCGACGCCGATGCGGTGACGGCGCTCGCCGAGCACGCGGTGCAGGCCGCATTGCGCGATTGGATCATGTTCGCCGACGCGGGATTCAACTTGCACCTCTCGGTCAATGTGCCCGCCAGCGTCTTGTCGAGGCTGCCCATGGCGCAGCTCGTGGCTGAGTCCCGACCCAAGGCGGAGGAATGGCCCGGACTTATCGTCGAGGTTGCCGAAGATCAGATCGTGCGCGACATCGCTCAGGCAAAAGAAATTGCGCAGCAATTGCTGGCCAGTCACGTGGCTATTGCAATCGACGACTTCGGTGCGGGTTACTCGTCGTTGTCGAGCTTGCGCGATTTGCCGTTTGCCGAGCTCAAGCTCAACTGCGGCTTTGTCGGGGGCTGCGCGACCGACGCGACGAATGCGGCGATCTGCCAAACCGCCATTGATCTGGCGCATCGCTTCGGCAGTGCCGCGGTTGCCGAAGGCATCGAGAGGACGGCCGACCTCCAGGCGCTGATGGTGATGGGGTGCGATTTCGGGCAAGGCGCGCTCATCGCCCCGCCGATGCCGAAGCAGGACTTTCTCGATCTGCTGCGGCAGCGGCTTGCCAGATCGCGCCCCGCTGCGCCGGCGGAGCACTCCGTCGGTCGCGTCGCCTAAAGCATGATGATTTTAGGTTCGTCTATATCCTGAGTTTGCGAAGTAGTTGGCGCATTCGTCTGGGGTGAAGGCCTGAAGGATCTTGCTGAGGGCGAGGCAAATGGCCTCGAAGGTTCGCGCCTGGGCCTTTCGGAGCAAGTGTTTGAGCTTGGCGAAGACCTGCTCGATCGGGTTCAGGTCGGGGGAATATTTCGGCAGGAAGAACAGCTTGGCGCCCGCTGAGCGGATGAGCTGGCGCGCGACTTTGCCTTTGTGGCTGCCGAGATTGTCCATGATGACGATGTCGCCGGGACGAAGGGTCGGCAGGAGCAGCTTCTCGACATAGAGCCGAAAGCTCTCGCCGTCGATCGGCCCCTCGAGCAGCCACGGTGCTTCGATCCGATCGTGACGCAGCGCCGCCAGGAAAGTCATGGTCTTCCAGCGGCCATTGGGAACCTTGCCCATGAGCCTTTGGCCACGTGGCGCCCACCCTCGCAAGGGGGCCATGTCGGTTCTGCTCCAGGTCTCATCGATGAAGACAAGCCGCTCAGGATCGACGCTTTTTTGATGCTTGACCCATTGCGCTCGCCGGCGCGCGACGTCGGGACGATCCCGTTCGCCAGCCACCACGCTTTTTTTTGAAGCTGAGCTTCTCGGCGTGGACGAACTCCCACACCGAGCGGTAATCGACCTTCAGCCCGCGCGCGCCGAGCTCGGCGACAAGCCCTCGCAAAGTAAAGTCGCCATCCTTGGTCCGTTGCACGAGCCAGACACGGTGCTCGCCGGAAATCGCCTTCGGCTTGTGGCCGCCCATCTGCCCTGGCGCCAGGCTCCCTGTCTTGCGGAGCCGATTCACCCAGCCGATCGCTGTACTGATGCCGATCCCAAACTGCCTGGCCGCCTGGTTGCACGACAATCCGCCGTTCTCAACCGCAGCAACGACCCGCTTGCGAAACGCCAAAGGATAAGGTTTGCCCATCCATGCTGGCCTCCATCCCAGCCAGCATGGTGAATCAGAAATCCGCTGATTTGGGAATCCCAAATCGATTCAGGCTAAACTCATCCCGCTTTAGACCCTCGCTCGCAATGACGGCAAATGGCTCATGCTCCGATGAGCCTCTGCGCCGGAAGTTCCCGCGGGGTGCCAGCGATTATCAATCCTTTGCCTTTTTTACGTCGAAGGTGCGTTGGATCACGGCATCATCGAAGAAAAATTTTATTACGTATTGCCCAACCGTCAGCTCCGGAGCAAGGACCCTAATCGCCGCGAGATAGGCCTTGTCCTTCTCCAGGACAACCGCCTTTTTGGGACTCTCAATCACGGTCTGCCCTTTGGGATCGGTAAGCGAAACTTTTGTCTCACAAGGTCCCTCGCCCCCGCGAGCAAACAAGACAGCCATGAGAGACGGAATC
>DASRBG010000128.1:0-37995 GCA_035653735.1 Gemmataceae bacterium | reverse complement strand
GTCGAGCGTGCCCACGTCGCGCCAGTACGGCACCTCCTTGCGGTTCTGATCGCGAAAGCGATAGGCGAACACGTGCTGGGCACCGAGGATCGGCGGAATGATGTTCTTGCCGAAATCGTGATCGCTGTCCGCCCGCGTCGCATCCTGGCACAACAGCTCGAACATGGTACGGGCCGTGAACACATAGATACCCATCGATGCCAAAGTCTGACCGGGCATATCGGGCATTTCCGGCGGATTGGCGGGTTTTTCCAGAAAGCCCTTGACACGATCTTCTTTGTCCACATCCATGATGCCGAAGTGAACGCCGTCCTTGCGCGGCACGGGGATGCAGCCGATGGTCAGATCGGCCTCGCGCTCGATGTGCGAGCGAATCATGTGGCCGTAATCCATCTTGTAAATATGATCGCCTGCCAATATGAGGACATAACGCGGATTGGCTTTTTCAATCGTATAAATGTTTTGATAAATGGCGTCGGCGGTGCCCTTGTACCAATTTTCATCGATGCGTTGCTGCGGCGGCAAGACTTCGATGTATTCATCTAATTCACGCGGGAGGAACCCCCAACCGGCGCCGATGTGACGCGACAGGCTGCGCGCCTTGTACTGCGTCAGCACTAGGATGCGGCGGAGATCGCTATTGATGCAGTTGGACAAGGTAAAATCGATGATGCGATAGAGACCGCCGAACGGCACGGCCGGCTTCGCGCGATCGCGCGTCAACGGCTCCAAGCGCGTGCCCTTGCCACCGGCCAAAATCAACGTCAACACATCTCGCACGAACGATTCTCCTCAAGAGGAGGTCTACCACGGAAAAGACAAAAAAGGACAAAAAAGACAAAAAAGGACAAAAAAAGCTTCGTGCGTGTTTTCCGTGGTGAACCTTCTTTGTTATCTATCTCCAGCGTATCGCCGCGCGCAGGTCTCGACGAGGCGATTCACAGGAAAATGCTCGCGCACACGCTCTTGGCCGGCAGCGCCCATGCGTTCGCGTCGCTCGGGATCATCGAGCAAGAGACGCGTTTGTCGGGCGAGGGCGGCCTTGTTATTCGGCTCGACCAGATAGCCCGTCTCGCCATCCACGACGACTTCGGCCAGGTCCGACAGGCGCGAGGCGACGACGGGCCGGCCGGCCACCATCGCTTCCAGGGCGGCGCCCACGCCGCCGCCGCGCAAGCTCGGCACCCAAACCATAGCAGCGCGGTACAAAAATGGTGCCAATTCAGCGCAATTACCAGTGAAATGCACGTGTTCGCGGACGCCGATTTGCCGGGCGAATTGCTCGACGCGCGGCCGATCCGGTCCCTCGCCGACGAGGACCAAATGTACGTTATCGTACAGGTGCCTCAAAATATCGAACGCCCAGACGGCCTCGCGGAAACCCTTGTGCTGTTCGATCGGCCCCAATCCGAGCAGCACACGATCATTCACCGTCACGCCAGGAATCTCGGCCGGCTTCACAGGATTGGTAGGGATAGGCATGGCGGGAGACATGACGCTAAGGCGCGGCTCCGCCACGCCGAGCCGGCGATAGCGCTCCGCCTCCGCGTTTCCGAAGGCGATCACGCCCTCTACACGCGAGAGCAGCCAGCGATCCAGCCGGCTTGGCCGTTGCGCGAATGACAGCGCGGCACTGACGAGCAGACGATTCACCGCTCGACTACCGGTAAGCACCACGGCACGCAACGCCGTGGATCCCCAGACGTGAACCACGTCCGGCCGGATGGATTTCATCAACCGCCGAAGCGCCAGAAACGGTGCCGCATCCAACGGCCGCCGCCAACCCAACACCTGGACCTCGACCCCCTCGCCGCGCAGTGACTCCACCCACGGCGTTTCCGTGCCCAATACGGCCACACAAACCCGAAACGATTCGCGCGGCAGCCCCGCCGCCAGCAAATATAGTTGCCGGGCCGCCCCGCTATATTCCAGGCTCGGAATGACAAAGAGAACGGTTCGCATAAATAGTCCGTAGTCCGTAGGTGGGCCGCGACCGTTAGGGAGCGGTATTCCGAAACCGCTCCCTGACGGTCGCGGCCCACCTACGGACCAAGAATGGCAATATACGGCAGATGCCGATGCTCATCGTTGTAGTCCAGTCCGTAGCCGACCACGAACGCATCGGGGATGTCGAAGCCGCGATAGTCCACTTCGACCGGCACCTGCTGGCGCCCCTCCTTGCGCAGCAATACGGCGATACGCAGCGAGGCCAGGCCGAGCGTTTGTAGATGTTGCCGCAGATACGCCAGCGTCTGTCCGGTATCGAGAATATCATCGAGCAGCAGAACGTGCCGGCCGCGCAGGTCGGGCAATAGCTCGGGCTGGACGCGCAGAGCGCCGGGCGTGGTCGTCGCGCCCCGATAGCTCGACGCCTGCAACAGACAGATGCGAAGCGGCAAATCGAGGTGCCGCACGAGATCGGCCAGAAACATCAAACAACCGGTCAGCACGCCAACGATGGTGACCGGCTGGCCGCGATAGTCGTCGGCGATCTGCCGCGCCATCTCGGCGACCCGCCGTTGAATATCATCGGCCGAGAGTAGAATTTTCATGCGGCGCACTCCGGGCGGAACACGGGAAGGATCGTAGGGAACATGATAAGCGCGGAAGGGAAATCGGGGAGTTGTCGGACGAACTACGGGCGTCTCGGAACTGTGGCGGGATAGCGAGAATCGATACAATAGAAAGCAAGCGATTTCTTCGGAGATTAACTCATGAACCATGTACTAACCGATGTGTTCCAGAAACTCAATCTGGAGCCTGGGACTTATCATGTCCACGTCAACGGATATGATGTCGAGATTCAGGTAGTAAAACGGAAAACCGGGGAGCCGATCGTTACAGCAAAGTACGACGAGGCGGATGTTATGTTGGAGCCGTGGGTAGAATTGCCGAGGCCCAAACCCATCGGTACTGTATTGGCCTATCCTGCTCCCCCACGCCCTCCGGATATTCCCGAAATCCCCAGTGAAGATGAGTTGCCATGATCTATCGACTCCCGCCGCTGAACGATCCTCTCGACCAAGGAGACATCATCGACGCCTGTCCGATCCTTGAGTTAACGGAGTACGATCTGGATGGAAAAAGACCGTTGGCGTCTACCTATGCCTTGCATCGGATTCTGGTG
Source organism: Gemmataceae bacterium (assembly GCA_035653735.1). Lineage (GTDB taxonomy): Bacteria > Planctomycetota > Planctomycetia > Gemmatales > Gemmataceae > JAJPHU01. Next base: position 34,868 of record DASRBG010000128.1, on the reverse strand, counting down.
TTGACTCAGACCTGTGACCTCGCCAATTCCAAGACAAGCGTTGTCGTAGTAGGGGTTATCCTCGATGCTCAGTCGTTGGTCGAACAGCAAATGCTCAAAGCCGCAGATATTCGCGGTCCCATTCGAGCAGGACGTGTTTACGGATGGTACTTCCTTCCCAAGAACACAGAATTTGGATTGCCAGAAATGATCGTGGACTTACGACAATTGCAAACGGTGCGTCTCGATTTGCTGACAGCACTGTGCCAGCGCGGCCAACGCAAAGCTCGCGTTCAGCCGCTGTTCCGCGAGCATCTCGCCAAGCATTTCGCCGACACCTATAGCCGCATTGGCCTGCCGGAACCCTACGAGACGGAACTATGAACGGCGCCTGGACTCGCCTGGATATCGGCGGCAAACCCGCCGACGTGTACGACTTACCCGCCTCCAGCAAACCGCGCTTCGGCATTCTGTATCTGCACGGCGCCGGCCTGGAAACGCTTGTCGATCGTCCCGCCTTCACGCGGTTGTTCGATGAATTAAGGCTCGTCTGCGTTTGCCCGCATGGTCAGCTCTCGTGGTGGGCCGATCGTGTCTGCGCCGCCTTCGATCCGCAACTGACACCGGAGCGTCATTTGGTGCAAAGCGTCGTGCCGTTTTTCTCAGATCGCTGGGGCATCGCGCCGCGCGGCATTGGTTTGACGGGCATCAGCATGGGCGGACAGGGAGCGCTGCGGCTCGCCTTCAAATATCCCGACCGGTTCTCCGTCGTCGCCGCCATCGCGCCGGCCATCGAGTATCACGAGCTGTACGGTCAGGGCACGCTGATCGACGATATGTACGACAGCAAGGAGCAATGCCGGCAGGACACGGCGCCCATGCACATTCATCCGAGCAAGTTCCCGCCGCACATTTTCTATTGCATCGACCCGGCCGATCCCTGGCTCCGCGGCTGTGACCGGCTGCACGAGAAGCTCAGCGCTCTGGGCGTGCCGCACGAAATCGACCTGACCACCCGCGCCGGCGGCCACAGTTGGGACTATTTCAACCACATGGCCGAGCGCGTGGTGCGCTTCGTGCATCAGGGACTCGAACAGGAAAGCCGGCGCCTGCTGTGAAGAACATGAAAGTTTCCCTCCTCGTGACTTGCCTTGGCGACGCTCTTTTTCCCGAGGTGGGCGTGGCCACGGTGCGTCTGCTGCGCCGCCTCGGCGTCGCCGTGGACTTTCCCGAAGCGCAGACGTGCTGTGGTCAGCCGCACTTCAACAGCGGCTACCACGACGACGCCCGCGCCCTGGCTCGCCATACGCTCTCCACCTTCGACAACGGCCAAACAGTCGTCGTTCCCTCCGGCTCGTGTGCGGCCATGATCAAGTTGGAATATCCCGAACTGTTTCACGATGACCCCGTCTGGCATCCCCGCGCCCTCGACATGGCCCGGCGGACCCATGAATTATCGGATTTCCTGGTCAATGTGCTGGGCATCGAAGACGTGGGAGCACGCTACGACGGCAAGGTGACGTATCACATGGCTTGCCACCTGCGCGGCCTGGGACTGCTGACGGAGCCGGAGCGATTATTGATACGCGTGAAGGGGCTGGAGTACGTCAAGCTGGAGCGCGCGGATGAGTGCTGCGGCTTCGGCGGCTCGTTCGCGGTGCGCTATCCGGGCATCAGCGGGGCGATGGTGCAGGATAAGGCCAGTTTCATCGAGAAAGCCGGCGTATCGGCAGTGGTGGCGACGGACGCCGGCTGTTTGATGAATATTGCCGGCTGCCTGCGCCGCCGCGGCGGTTCGGTGCAAGCACTGCATTTGGCGCAAGTGTTGGAGAGGACGTAAAGGCAGCGAGTTTCATGACCAACTACGCACAGCACGAACATCACGATTTTCTCAACGCCGCTCAGCAAGCCCTGGCCGATCCGCCCTTGCAAGCGGCGCTGGTGCGGTTGACCAGTACGCTGATGGCCGGCAATCGCCGCGGTTACGCTGCCCTGGCCGATATCGACGCGCTTCGCGATCATGCCAAACGCATAAAGGAACATGCACTCGCTCATCTCGACCGCTATCTCGAACAACTCGAAACCTCAATCCACAAGCACGGCGGACACGTCCACTGGGCCAGCAATGCAGAAGAAGCGCGGCGTATCGTTCTCGACATTGCCCGGCAGACGAATAGCCGGCGCATCGTCAAATCGAAGTCGATGACCACCGAGGAAATTCACCTCAATCCCGCGCTGGAGGCGGCGGGATTGGAGGTGACGGAGACGGACTTCGGCGAGTTCATCATCCAGCTGGCCGGCGAACGGCCTTCACACTTGGTCGCGCCGGCGGTCCATCACACGCGCGAGAGCATCGCTCGCATTCTGTCGAAATACAGCGGCGAGGCGCTGCCGGATGAGCCGCAGATATTGGCGAAGACGGGGCGGCGTTTGCTGCGCGAGAAATTCGCCCAGGCCGACATGGGCATCAGCGGCGCCAATTTCGCCGTCGCCGAAACGGGCACCATTGTTTTGATTTCCAACGAGGGCAACGCCCGCCTGACGACGACCTGCCCGCGCGTCCACGTCGCGCTCATGGGCATTGAGAAAGTGCTGCCGCGCTGGATCGACTTGCCCGTGTTTCTGAAACTGCTGGCGCGAGCGGCCACGGGGCAAGCGCTATCGGTCTACACGACCCTCATCACGGGACCGCGCCGGCCGGGCGAGCGGGACGGCCCGGAGGAGTTTCATCTGGTATTGCTCGACAACGGCCGTTCGCGCCTGTTGGCCACGCCGTTCCGCGAGAGCTTGCAGTGCATCCGCTGCGGCGCGTGTTTGAATGCGTGCCCGGTCTATCGCCGCATCGGCGGCCACGCCTACGGAGGCGTCTACTCCGGGCCGATCGGCAGCATTCTGACACCGCTCTACGACAGCGTCGCCGACAATCCGCACTTGCCGCATGCGTCGTCGCTCTGCGGCGCCTGCCAGGCGGCATGTCCCGTGAAAATCAACATTCCGCACATGCTCATTGGTTTGCGCGAGCTGCAAACGCAGGAGAAGGGCAAAAGTCGCTGGGAAAAGTTGGCCTATCGTCTCTCGGCGGCGGTGCTGCGGCGACCGTGGTTGTATCGCTTGGCCGTGCGCTGCGCTCGGCTGGCGCTGCGCCCGTTGGCGCGCGACGGCTGGCTGCGGCGCCTGCCGGGACCGGGCGCGGGCTGGACCGCGGCGCGCGATTTTCCTGCGCCGGCGAGACGACCCTTCCGCGAGCAGTGGAAGGAATTGCGATGATTCGCGTCTGACTTCCCTTCAAAGCAGCGGAGGAAGCTTGTGGAGGTGCCTACTCGCGTGGCGAAAGAGAAGTGGTTAGACTAGCGCTAATTGTTGCCCAAGCTGGAGGCGCACTGATGTCCATGCCCGATAAGATCCGCATTCCGCTCGACGAGTACCACTTTGAAAACGTCGGCCGTTTGCCTGATGGTACGCAATTCATGGCCTATGTAACGGGGGCATTCCCGACCGGTATGCAATATTACTTGGGAGATGATTGGCAAACGAAGAAAAAGTGGCTGGCTGTTATCCATCGCTTCGACCATGATGGCAACCATATCGGGACCAAGACGCGGCTTGGAGCGTTCGACATTGAGGGACGGCAGGTTGCCGGAGATAAGGCATTTGCCCATTTGCAGGATATGTACGCCGAGTTGATCGCAGGCGGAGAGCCGGAGTTTTGCGACATCTGGGTCAAGCCGTTTTCGGTCGAGATCGATGGGGTCACGCACGGGCTGTTCTATGAGCAGAGTGAAGAGGAGCCGGAAGAGGGCGAAGAGCGGGGGGAGTGGGTCATGCTTGAGCCTCGGGACATCATGTTCCATCCCCCGTGGGACAGCGGAAATTACTCGACCTAACATGGATCGGGTATCTTATTTTGGAGATCCTAACGTGGAGGTTGCGGCAATGGTTATCACTCTCGATCCAGAACTGGAGGCTGCATTAAACGAACTGGCCCGCCACCAGGGAGTCGCCCCGGAAGCGCTGGCGCTCAAGGTTCTGCGCGAGCGCATACTCAGCATGGCCGCGCTGCTGCCGCGGGATGAGTGGGAGCGAGGTCTGCTTGAGGCAGCCCGGGATTGCGGCGTATCTCTGTCTGACTGGGCCGTAAGCAGCGAAGGGATATATGATTAGTGGCTTACCTGATTGATACCAGTATTTTGATTCGACTGGCGAACGTAGCCGATATGCGGCACACGGTCGCTGCTGGAGCCGTGCTGGAATTGCATCGGCGCGGTGAAGTGATACACATGACGCCGCAAGTCTTGATCGAGTTTCGCAACGTCGCCACTCGCCCAGTCGCCGTAAATGGCCTCGGGCTGTCGGCAGCGAACGCGGAGACGCATGCAGCGGTATTTGAGGCAAAGTTTCCTTTGCTGGTAGAGACGCCCGACATCTACCCCGCATGGAAGGCCCTTGCTTCTGCACTGGGAGTAATCGGCAAGCAGGTCCATGACGCCCGGCTTGTAGCAGTGTGCCACGTCCATTCCATCACGCACTTGCTTACGTTCAACATCGCGCACTTTGCCCGGATGGCGTCATTCGGCCCTGGTCTTGTGGTGGTCGATCCCGCAAGCGTGTAAGCCATTGACCTCGCCGTTTGACGCTGGTATCTTCATTGTAGATACAAGGAGGAAGCGATGAAGACGCGCGTACAAAAATGGGGCAACAGCCTTGCTCTGCGCATCCCCAAGTCGTTCGCCGCCGAGGCGGGCCTAGAGGAAGATGCCCCGGTGGAACTTTCCGTTGTGGAAGGAAAACTCATCGTTGAGCCGGTCGCGCCGAAGCCGCCGACGCTGGAAGAATTGTTGCGCGATGTGACGGATGAGAATCTCCACGATGAATGGGACACCGGGCCGGCCGCGGGCAAGGAAGCATGGTAAAGCGGAAGAGCGAATATGTCCCCGAACGGGGAGATGCCGTTTGGATCACTCTTGATCCGCGAGCCGGTCACGAGCAAGCCGGACGCCGTCCTGCTCTTGTGCTTTCCCCCTCCGCTTACAATGGCCGAGTTGGATTGGCGTTGCTGTGTCCGATCACGGGACAGGCGAAGGGCTATCCGTTTGAGGTCGCCATCCCCGAGGGATTGGCCGTGACGGGGGTGGTGCTGGCCGATCAGATTAAAAGTTTGGATTGGCGTACTCGCAAGGCCAGCCGGATCTGTTCGCTACCCTCCGAGGTTATCGAGCGCGTCCTTGAGAAAGTCAACGCCCTTCTCGCTGGCTGACGTGCCCCACGGACGAACGCGGGTCAAGCTAGCTACTCATCGCCGCAGATTTGTATCCGAGCCGGAAGCATAAGCGAAGGCGTTTCTTCGCTTACGCTTCAGGCTCGGAAATGCACATTTGAGTTGCAACGAACCACTAATTCGATTGCTGATTGTGGTGCGCCAGCATGATCGCCAGCCCAGTCAAGTCCAGGTCGGACAGATCGGGAGTCGTGCCGGAACTGAGGAGCGAACCCAAATGGATCGCGGCGGCATCGGTCCCAGAGGTGCCGATCCCCTTCGTTCCCACATCGCCACCTTTTTCTCCGATGTCAAAGTCATGCTTGTGCCCCTTGCCGACAACCACGGCGATGCCCTGCGGGTGGGCGTCGCCGGGGACGCCGGCCGTGGATAAGAGGACAGGGCCGGTCGGCTCGCTCAGGGTGCCGTCCGCGGCCACCGACAGGATGTGCAGCTGGTTGCCATCGGCGAAACTGCCATCCGGACTGGTGTTCTGACTAATGGCGTACAGGGTATGGCCATCGGGCGATAGAGCGATCTGGAAGACGTTGGTCTGGAGCGTGCCGGAGGGAGAGCCGGGCGGGGCGTAGGGGCCGGCCAGCTTCAACTCCTGGATCTGCACGGGGTGCAGCGGATCGGCCAAGGAAAAGACGCCGACCGAGTCCGTGCCGGTGTCGCCGGTATAGAGGAATTGTCCATCGGGACTGACAGCGATCCAGCATGGGCCTGCCCCCTGGACCGGCACGTCGCCGACGAAGGTGAGCTGGCCGGATTTGTCGTAGGTGAAGACGCCCACTTCGTTGACCGCGGTGAGGCCGGCGTAGATGATGGGCTGATTCGGATTGAAGGCGGCGCCCAGCAACAACGGCGGAGTGACTGGTGCCCCCACGTTGCCGCCGGGGGCGAGTTCGAGGCTGCCGTCGCCCTCGATCTGGAAGGGAGCCAGGGTGTTGCCCTCGGGCGCCGTGCTGCCCGGTACGGCGAAGATGTCGGCAAAGAGCAGCTTGCCGTTGGGCGTAATCAGATTTTGCGAGGGCGAGGTGTCCACGGGAAACGTCACGGTCGAACCGGCGATCGGCGTGAGCGAGCCGCCGTGGTCGATGCGAAAGCCGGTGATGTTGGGCGCGACGGTGCCGGGGTGGCCGACGGCCGAATCGCCGCGGTTGGACACATACAGCTTGTCGCCGGCAAGGCCGATGCTGTCCGGCTGCACGCCGCCGGAGTCGAACGTGCCGATCAGGTCGAGACCGCCATTGGGATCGATGCGGAACGCACTGACCGAATTGCTGCCTTGATTGACGGCGAATAGGAAACGGCCATCGGGCGTGGCGACAACTTCCTGGCTGGAATCGTCCGGGCCGATGACTTTCGGGATGTTGATTTGGCCGGTGCCGCCGGTGTTGAACGAGCCGATCTCCGACAGAGTGCCGTCGGAGTTCTGGTGGAAGGCCAGCACCGCGTTCTGGCCGGCGGCAGGATTGTTGCTTTCGGTGTAAACGGTCGTCACGGCGGGTCCGCCTGACCCATCACCGAAGGGGCCGGGTTGCAGCGAGGCCGGGACCGCTCGCTCCTCCAGGCGCTCCAGACTGAGGCGAACGCGGCGCGCATCCGCGGCGCGGCGAGAAGGGCGACGCTTCCAGGTGCAGTACCACATCGGACATTCTCCCTTGGGTTCACGGGATAGATAATTCGCGGAGCCGATCCGTAATGGCTCCGGAGTACCGTACGCCGTGAGACGGCCCCCAGAGAGAATTCCTTACATGAAAATGTGGGATTATTCCTCTTTTGCGGCTTCTTCCAGCGCCAGGCGGATGCGCTCGCGCGCCGCGGGCGGCAGCTGCTCCGCGTTGGGGGCGAAGGGCAAGGTCCGGTGCAGCCAGCTAACCGCCCGGCCGAACCGGCTGCACGGATCGCAGCCCAGCAGATGGAGCCGCAGACAAAACCATTCGAACCAGGTCAGCGGGCGCTCCTCCCGGTCCGAAATCAGTTGGGTTGTATGGCGGCAGCTCAGCTTATCGCTCATGATTTGCGCTCGACGTTGAACCAGTTGATTTCCAGGCAGCGCACCAGGCGCAATCGGGCGCGGTGCAGCAGCACCCACAAATTGGCCGGCGAAATGGCCAGCTCGCGGCACACTTCCTCGCCTTTCTGCTCATCGATCGTCCGCAGCGTGAAGGCCTCGGCCATTCGCTCCGGCAACTTGGATAGACAATCGCGCACCACGCGCCAAAACTCCGCGCGCTCGGCGAAGGCGGCGGGATCGTTCCAATTCTTTTTCGGCGACTTCCGCCAATGGCCGCTGGCATCGAACCAGGCATCCAGCTCGGCCGGGTCGGCCTCCGCCGCCTGGCGCGCCTCCACGCGCATGCGATCCAGGATTTTGCTTTTCAAGATCCCCGTCAACCAGGTGCGCGGATGAGAGCGCCCCGCAAACTGGCTCCTGGTCTTGAACGCGGCCAGCAGCGTTTCTTGTACCGCGTCTTCGGCATCCTGCGTCCGACGCAGCCGCGCGAGCGCGTAGCGGTACAGGTCATCGCCGTACTGCTTCAGCCACTCCGCCGGCTCGGGTAGGGCCGGGTAGGCGGGATGCTCTTCGGTCGATAATCGCTCGGACATAATGTCGCCTTGCCTTGTCACTCCAGGGTGGGGCTTGCTCACGTGTTCGTTAGACGCGGGACGGGGCGAAATCCTTACACTCGACCACATACCCTCGTTCCCACGCGGAGCGTGGGAACGAGGGCAGGCGCGGCATACCCTCGTTCCCACGCGGAGCGTGGGAACGCGTTGGCGACGCTCCGCGTCGCGGCCAGTCCCCACCCAGCAGAGAGTCGGGCCGCAGAGCGGCCGGACGCGCGTTCCCACGCGGAGCGTGGGAACGAGAGCAGGCGCGGCATACCGTAAAACACCCAGAACCTAGTCACGTATCCCCAGCGATTTCAGATACGTATACAAATCCGCAATGTCACGATCGCTGAGTTTATCGAGCAATCCCGCCGGCATCAGCGACGTGTTGGTCAAGCGACTCTCGCGGATTTGTGGATTCGTTAATCGGATGGTCGTCGCGGGGCCGGTTTGCAGGATAACGCTATCGACGGCCTCGTAGACGATCAGCCCCTGATAGATCTTGCCCGTCGCCGTGGTGATCTGCGTGCAGCGGTAGCGCGGCGATACATCTTTGCTCGGCTGCACGATGGCCGTGAACAGATCGGCTCGCGAGAATCGTCCCGTCACGCCGCGCAGGTCCGGACCCAGCGCCTGCGTTCCGGAATGACACGAGGCACAGCTCGCTTTGTTGAATACCAGCCGGCCGCGCTCCGCGTCGCCCCGCGGCCAATCGACTGTGGCCAAACGTTTGTTCCAGGCCGCGACATCAACCCCGTCGGCATCGTTGAGTCGCGTCGCGCGCTCCGGATAGGTGCGGTTGAACCATTCCATCCAACTGGCAAGCGCCGTGTGCACCCTCCCTGTACGGCGCGCGAGGTACGCCAACAATCGATTGCGCACTTTTTCGGTCTCTTTTCCGTCCGGCAACCGGCGCGCGGCCAGGAGCACAGCGAAGAATTCATCGCTGTCGCGCTTGCCATCCGCTGACGGCGGCGGCAGCTTCTCCAGCGCGTCCAGACACCGCAGCACCATGTCGAGACGGGCCGAGCCGAGTCCGTGGACGAAACGCTCGCGGTCTTCCTCGCATGGCTGTCGCGCCAGGACCGTCAGGATGGCGTCGTCCACGCCGTGCTTGCCCCACAGACCCCGCAGCACGGGCGCGATGCGTTCTCGCGGCAATTCGCCCAGGAGCGCGACGATTTCGGCGCTCCAGGGAAACTCCTCGTCTTGTGTGCTTTTCTTCAAGAAAATCTCAGCAGCGCGGCGGCGATCGAAACCGGGACAGCGCGTGAACAGAACGTGATCGGGCCGGCCGAAATCGGCATGAGCGACGAGCGCCCCATTCAGGGCGGCATCCTTGCGAGTCAGCTCCGCGTGCAGTTCGGCGATACGCAGCGGCCAATTGGTATCGCGGTTGAGTCGGCGCTGATTGATCTTGGCATCGAGCGCCAGGAGGGTTGACGCAACGCGCTTCGTGATCGCCTCCGTCCGACGCGCCCTCAGCCGGGCCAGCACGATCAGATAATGAATGTCCTCCACGGGATCGGAATCCGGGGTTAACCGCGCGGCGATCTTGGCGAGCGCCCTTGGATCATCGTCTTCGATCATGGCCAGGGTGCGGGACAGCTCGCGGTCGAGAGTCGCGTGTCCCGATGGAAATGCTGAACGCAGGATGTCGCGCACTTCCACTGACACCGCGATGTCATCACGCCGACGCGAATAGCCCTCCCAGACGGTACCAGTTGCTTTGGCCGCCATCAGATCACCCAGCGCCAACTGCACGATGCGCACGGCATCGAGCCGGGTCTCCGCCGCGATGCTCTTATTCACCAGCAGATGCGCGACCCCGAGACTGGGCCGGCTCAGTTCCCAGGTGATTTCGCTGAGCGGATCGTCCTTCGGCGGCTCGATGCGTTGTCGCTCGCTGTCATCGAGCGATGCCAGCAATACCGCTGTCGCTTGGCGTAAACCGCGATCCGCCTGTCCGCTGTTGGCGCGAATTACTTGTTCCAGTTGCGCGATCGTGAAGCGCTCGCGATGACGCCGAATCTCTTCCAGAGCGCGGCGGCGCTCGTGAAGATCGGAACTCGCCGCTTGCGTGATCCATTCGCTTGGCGAGCGGGATCGCGTGAGCGCCCCGAGTGCTTCTTGCTCGGGGCGCCATTCGTTTGGCGAGCGGGGCCGCGTGAGCGCCCCGAGTGCTTCTTTCTCGGGGCGCTCACGCGACCCCGCTCGCCCGTTCGCGCATCGAATGCGATAGACGGCCCCGCGCGTGCCGCGCCCGCCGATGGATACGTATAGATCGCCAGTGACGGGATGCACGGCCGCCGCCGTCGGCGCGAAGCCGTTGTCACCCGTCGCTTGCAGGAACACTTCCGGATGTCCAACGTAGGACGAGCCGCGCCGTTCCAGCGCCACGAAATAAATCCGCCCGAACGTCCAATCACAAAGGAAAAGCCCCTCGCGATATTTCGCGGGGAATTGCGTGTGCCGATAGCAAACAACGCCGGTAGGCGAGCCGCGTCCCAAGGTCGCCACCGGCGCAACGGCATCGAGGAAGTAAGGCGGCATCCGCCACGTGTCGGCTCGCTGTGGGTTCTGCCAGCCGTAATGACCGCCGCTGACAACGTGATAGCACCGAGTCGGCTCGCTCCACGGCAGCGAGACGCAGCGTTCGTTGTCCGAGTCGAACGTGAACAAATCACCGGCGCTATTGAAATCGAAGGCGTAGGCGTTGCGGAAGCCATCGGCAACGATTTCGCACCCTTTGAAATCGGGTGATAAACGCAGCACGCAGCCGGCGATCGGCTCGCGGATAGGCGAAGTCGGCAGCGTGGCGTATTTGCGTGTGACGCCGGTGTTGTTGCCGCACAGGACGTAGAGCCAACCATCCGGGCCGCGGCGCATGGCGTGGGCTTGATGCTCCCCGCCGGTCTTGAAAGGGTAGAGCAACTCCGGCGGCCGCGTGCGTCCGGGGCCGTTGGCCTCCCGATAGCGCCGCAAGCCGCCATCGCCCATGCAAAAGAGACTATTCACATCCCAAAATAGACCCATTGCTCCATCTTTGGGCGCCCCGGCGAAATCGAGCGCCCGGTCGGCACGCCCGTCGCCGTTGTCATCGACGAGCAAACGAATGTAGCCGCGCCCGGAAACGACAACGCGCCCCTTCGGATCGAGTGTCATGCAATAGATGTCGTTGGCCAGCGAGCTATCGGCGAACTCGGCAACTTCAAAGCCGTCCGGCACGCGTAGCCCGTGCGGCATCTGAGCGTGCAACGAGGTCTCGGACGCGAGAAAAAGCAGCGGCAGAGTGAAAATCAAGTAGCGTGTCATGATGCGATTGTGACGCAAGGGGCGCGGCGCGTCAACTTTCGCTTCGCGAAGCGAGCGAATCCTCTGGCACTTTCCCCGCGGAGCGCGGGAACGAGAGCCACAACCAGAATCCGCGCCGGCACAGGCAAGGAGAAAAAATATCTTTTTTTTAAGAATTTGATTGACAAGATGAATTGAGCAGTAGTAGGATTTGAGGTTTATGGGGGGTTCCATTTCATTACTAATCCCCCGACTCGCAACTCCATACCCAAGGAGTAGGAACATGTCGCGCTTCCTCATTGGTCCGCGGAAGAGAGGGTTCACCCTCATCGAACTGCTCGTCGTCATCGCCATCATTGCCATTCTGATCGGGCTGCTCTTGCCGGCCGTTCAGAAGGTGCGCGAGGCCGCTGCACGAATTCAGTGCAGCAACAACCTCAAGCAAATCGGCTTGGGGTTGGCAAACTGTTGTGACGCCCATCAAGGATTGATGCCCCCCACTTGCGGTGCGTATCCGTTCCCGTGCAACCCGGGCGGAGGAACGGCCGGCAACGGAGAAGGAGGTTTCTTCTTCCACCTGCTGCCCTTCATCGAGCAGGGAAACCTCTACAGCACCGCCCTGACCAAGCAGGACGGTTTCAACCTCAGCGGGGTGCTGACGTATTCCGAGTACGGCAGCCCCACCTATGGCTACGACAACAGTGCAAATCCCGGTTTGTACGTGCAGAGCAAGGTCATCAAGATCTTTAATTGCCCTTCCGATCCCACCAACACGGGGCAGCCGATCAACGATTCCGGCTATTCGGCGTGGACGTGGGCGACGGCCAGCTACGGGGTCAACGGCCAGGTTTTCCAGGGCAATCGGTGGCAAACCGGCTATGGCCGCTACCCCGCCTTTATCACCGACGGCACCTCGAATACCATTTTCTTCACCGAGAAAATGGCGGTGGGAAATGGTAATTGTCCCGGTTCTACGTGCCAAGGCTATAACTACTGGGCCGATTGGGGACCAATCATCGCCTCCACTGGCGCCCCCAACAACCAGAACAGCTCCTCCGGCGGCTACTGGAATCCCGGACCTCAGGGTGCGGCCGCGTATCCGCTCATCGGGCCGAAGCCTCCCGGAAGCCAGAGTTCCTGCGTGGCGAGCACGGAGCATACCGCCGTCATTCTCGCCGCCTTGGGGGATGGCAGCGTACGAACCGTCGGCCAGGGCGTGAGTGCCAACAGCTGGTGGTACGCCATGACACCGAACGGCGGCGAAGTCCTGGGTTCGGATTGGTAAGAAAACAAGATAAGCGCATACAAGCGAGCGGGGGCGCATCAGCGCCCCCCCACGACACGTTTTCGGGATGCTGAGGCGAACCCGCTCGCTTGCCTTCCGCGCTGTCAACCGCGCAAACACCGAAGCTGTTCCTCTTCCGATGTTCTCAATCTGACATTCCTCGACTTGCGATAGGGATTATCAAGCCATGATAAAGCTACTCTCGCTCCGAAGGCATCACGGCGGCGTGCTCCTGGCATTGTTCCTGATTTGCTCGCTAGCGGCTGGCTGCGGGTCACCCAAAGGCAGCGTTACCGGTAAAGTAAGTTTTCGGGGCAAACGCCTGACAGGAGGTTACGTCACCTTTACTCCGGAGAACGGCGCAGCAGTCAGCGGAACCATTGACAGTGAGGGGAACTATCGTGTTGACAAGGTTCCGGTAGGTATGGCCAGAATCTCCATTCGGGCGGATGAGGGCATGAAAAAGGATGCGTTTGCCAAGGTCAGCGACCCGAGAAATCCCAAGCAAATGAAGGAGGCGTTCATGAGCAAGAACCCTCAAAAACTCCCGAAACAATACAACACGCCTGACGAATCGGGGCTGACCTGTGAGGTCACAACAGGGATCCAAGAGCATAACATCGAATTATTGAGATGAAACCGTTAGCCCCCCCGGCAAGTGAAGTGAATGCGACGACAGAACCAGCTCGGGAAGAGATTGCGCTTCCACCCGCCCCGCTGGGAAACCCGCGGCCGGCCCCCGGCTGGTTGCGGCTCCCTACGCCACGGATTCTTGTGGCGGCCATCCTATTGCTTGGCCTCCTCGGTGTCGCCTTCCTGGTCTATCCCCAGTTGCAGGCCTGGCGTCATCTCTCCGCCGCTCGCGCCGCCATCCAGAAGAATCACAACCTCGAAGCCATTCGCCATCTGCAAATCTGCCTGAAAACCTGGCCCAACGATGCAGAGGTCCTCTTCCTGGCCGCTCGAACCGCCCGCCGCGCCGGCGCCTACGGAGAGGCCGAGCAAGCTCTGGAGAAATACGAGGCCCAGCGCGGCTCCGATGAACTCGCCGCCCTCGAACGCATTCTGCTCCGAGCGGAAAACGGCGAGATGAATGAGGTCGACGGCTTCTGCAAGCACTGGATTGAGAATGGGCACCCCGACGCGCCGTTCATCTTCGAGGCTTCGGTTCGCGGTTATCTTCAGGCTTACCGTCTCTCGGACGCCTGGCGGTGCGTGCAGCGCTGGCGGCAAGAGCAGCCGAACAATCCGCAAACGTATTACCTCGAGGGCCAGATCCACGATTGCTCGGGCGTGTCCTGGGCGGCCTTGGAAGCCTATCAGAAAGTCCTCCAAGCCGATCCGGAACACGAAGAGGCCCGTCTCAAGTTGACGGCGGCGCTGATGGAACGGCGCTCGTTCACCGAGGCTGTGCCCCACCTGGAGCATCTGCTCCAGCACATGCCCGATGAACCGCTGGTGCCGGTGCGTCTGGCGCTGTGCCGGGACATCCTGGGCCAAACGGACGAGGCGGTGCGCATACTGGATGAATTGCTGGCCCGTCAGCCGCACTGCGCCCCGGCCCTCGTGGAACGGGGCAAGATCGCCCTGAATCGGGGTCAATACGAACAAGCGGAGAGCTGGCTGCGCGAGGCCGTCGCGCTGGCGCCCGGCGAGCATGAAGCCCGCTATCAGCTGGTCCAGTGTCTACGCCGCGCCGGGAAGGACGCCGAGGCGCAACAGGAGGACCAGCGGCTGAGTCGACTGGAGATTGACCTGCGCCGCATGGACGAAATCACCAATCTGCGCATGTCGCAGGCGCCCAACGATCCCGCCTTGCACGGGGAGCTAGGCGCCATCATGCTACGGAACGGCTTTGTCGAACAGGGCATGCATTGGCTACAAAGCGCGTTGAAACTGGACGGCCGGTGTCCCCCGGCACACCAGGCGCTGGCTGAGTACTATCAGCAGTTGGGGGATGCCGAGAAGGCCGAGAACCACCGCCGCCTTGCGGGGATCCCTGCGCCGGCTGGGGGGACAAAGCCCAGCCCAACCCGGTAATGTCAAGCAGAGAACCCCACCAGCCCGCAGCGCCAGCAAGGGAAACATAGGAAGAAGCTCTATTCCGCCACCGCCAAGTTCCGTGAGGTCATCGCATGGGTCGCCGCTACGCGAGCGTCTGGCTTACCAGGTTGTACAGCCGTCGCGGCCTTCTCTTGGCTCTCGGGCTTGTTCTGGCCGGCGCCGCCCTCTCGGCACCTTGGCTGGGAGCCTGGTATCATCTGCGCCAAGGTCGGCTTGAGCTACAACGCTATCATCCGGAAAAGGCGCGCCGCCACTTGACCGCTTATCTGCGTTGGTGGCCACGGGATGTCACGGCGAATCTGTTGGCCTCTCGGGCCGCACGCCAGCTCGGGGAGTTTGACGAGGCGGAACAACACTTGCGCCAAGCCCAGCAGGAACAGCGCGTACCATCCGAGGAGGTGATACTAGAGTGGGCCTTGCATCATGCCACTCTAGGCGACCTGGACCGCACCGAGGCCTACCTGTTGCCCCTGACGCGGGAAGACTCGGAACGTTCGCCGCTGGCCTGCGAGGCCCTGGCCGAGGGAGGCCGGCGCACTTACCGCATCCCTCATGTCCTGGGCATACTGGACCTGTGGCTGAAGCGGCAGCCGGATAATGTGCGGGCCTTCCTTTTGCGCGGCCACCTCTATGGACAAATCCATCTGTATAGCAAAGCGGTACCGAATTATCGACGCGTACTGGAGCTGGACCCCGAGCAAGAAGAAGCACGCCGCTGGCTGGCTGTGTGCCTGGTGGAAGGTATGAATTGGCACGAGGCCCTGCCGCACCTGGAAGTCCTCCAAAAACAGCATCCCGACAACCGGGAAGTACAGGTGCTGATGGCGCGGTGCCAAAGCAGTCTGGGAGAGCGCCGGCAAGCCGAGCAGATACTCCAGGCCGTGGCGGCGGAGCAGCCCGATAACATGATGGTCCTGCGCAGCCTTGGCGAGAGCCTGTTGCAAGACAATCGGCCGGCCGAGGCCGAACCCTGGCTGCGCCGCGCCATCGCCCTCGCACCGCACGACTACAAGGGCAACTGGTTTCTCTATCAGGCCCTCGAGAAACAGAACAAGATCGACGCCGCGGAGCGCCAACTGAAGCGGACGGAAGAAGTGGAGCGACTTTGGAATCGCTTCCACACGCTCACCCAACGCGAGATCCCCATACGACCCCACGATGTCGTCTTGCAGGCCGAGCTGGGCGCCCTCCTGCTCGACATGGGTTTCACGGACTCCAGCCGAAACTGGCTGCTCAACGTCCTGCACCGCGATCCGCAATGCCGCCCTGCTCATGAAGCCCTGGCCCGCTACTATCAGCAACAAGGCGATGACGAGAAGGCCGCGCAGCATCGGCGGCAGGCGCGGGCCGCCACGGACTCGACCACTAGCGCCGTTCCGCCGCTTGGGCCATAAAGCGGGTATCGATCGGACCAAAGTGTCAGATAGCTGTTTTCATTCAACGAGTCTTCTCGGCAAAAACGAAGGAGAGCAACAATGGCTTTGTCATTCCCGGACTGGGCCGAAATGAGCTTCTACGTGTATCTGGCCATCGGCGGCGCGGTGCTCATCCTCATGTCCCTCGGCATGTACTACGTGCCGGCTTCTCAAATGAAGATTCCCGCCTTTCTTCTTGGTATCGTGGGAGGGGTGGGGGTTGGAGCCGCCGTTGCAATCATCGGCATGATGGGTTTTGGCTGGCGTTGGTACGCACAATATTACGAGAACCAGAACCCCCGTATGGGTTCGGGAGGATCTCCGCCGGCGATGGGGGTTGTGGGAGGAGGTCCACCGGCGGCAGGGGGTGGGAGCGGACAGCGCGGGGGCAGGCAGCGCGGCTCAGCCGATTCGAATTCAAAAAACCAGCTGGCTTCCCTCATCACCAAACTGGACCTCCTGACCCACGAGCGCCCCGTCGTTCAGCTGGACGCGGAGCAGAAGCGGCAGATCCGCAAGCAGATCGAGAAGCTGGATGACAAGGAAGACCTCAGCGAGGAAGAAGCGAAGAAAAAACTCGATGCCATGGTGGGGATCCTTCATGACGATCAGAAGAAGATCTTGAGCGAAGCGGGAGCGAACTTGCCGGGGCAGCAGGGCGGCAACCGGGGAAGAGGCGAGGCGCCTCCCAATCCCTTCAAAGAAGGTCAGCCAAACCAGCACTTGAAATCACTTTCCAACCAACTGGAAGACAAGAAGACAGACTAAATTGAGGTCCAGAGCGCATTTTTCTTTCTCGTTCCCAAACTCCGTTTGGGAACGCCGTCCGCGAAACTCTGTTTCGCGCCTCCCTGCCGGACGTCGGAGGGCAGCCTCGAAACAGAGTTTCGCCAAAATCGGTTCCCAAACGGAGTTTGGGAACCAGGAAAGAACGATACACCAACATGATGCGTGCTCGAAATCACGGGCGAGCACTCGCTTTTCCTTTCAGGAATGTTAGCTCGTCCGGACTGTAACGCCGCGCGCTGGTGAGCGCTGTGACGGCACGGGGGCAAAAGCTCTCCCAGACGAGTTCTTTACTAAGCGTCACTTCAAACATCCGGGCGTTGTCCGGATCGACGATCAGGGTGTTGCCGTTGGGCAGACGCTGTTTCATTCCGCGATAGAGGGGAGTGAAGCGCATGGAGTCTTCGTTCGAGTAAGCCCAGGGGATGGCTTGCGTGACTGGATCGTATTCGAGGATGCGACATCCGTGAACCGAACCGCCATTGTCGTACAATAGAAGATGTCCATTGTCGAGAAAGTCCGCATCGTGCTGGATCCGCCAAATCCCTTTGGCGGCCCAGACTACGGAGCGCGTGCGCGTGTCCAGAACGGCCAAGGTGTCCAGGTTGCGCAGGGAGATTAGCACTTGCCCCGGCTTGAACAGGGAGAACTTGGGCGCCAAGGCCCGACTCAAGACTCGGACGCTGTTGGCATGAATGAAATCTCCCTTGGCCAGCAGTTCCTTTAACGAAACTTGCGACGCTGGGGCACCGGAGGGCGGAGGAGTGGCTAACTGGGGAGCCATGGAGAGCGGCGCCAAACTGTCGGTGTTCAAGGCGAACATGAGGGCATAGGGCGAGTTCATGAACATATCCAAGATCGGTATGTTTGCTAACTCCCTCCCGTCCGGTGAGAGCATGACGAGGGAGTCGGAGATATAAGGACTAGGTAGAGACTCCAGCCCCTCCGGCAGAGTCCTCTCCACCTTTTGAGACAGCGTGTAAAGCGTGCCGTCCTCGGCCACATGGATATCGTGATGGACGCGGCCCGGATACGCCCACAAAAGTTGAGAGTCCTTATTCAGCTTTGCCAAGCCGTAGCCATAGGGTGTATCGGCATCGGTGACATAGACAGCGAGCAGGTCGCCGTTCGGATAGAGGTGACAGCGAAACCAATGAATCGACTCGTCGGAAACGGGAGAGTCTACATGAGGCGCGCGGGGCCAGGCCTTACGGAAAGGCAACTCCCATTGATGGACAGTTTCTCCCCGCATGTCGATGAGCGTGGCCCGCGCTCCCTCGGTTGTCGTGTAGAGCGTGAACCCGTCAAAGGTCTTGTCCGCCTCGTCCACGCTAACCTTTTCTGTCCCTACCCCACCAGGACGGGAGGGACGAGCAGCTTGCCGACGGCCGCGCTCGTTCCAGGCTTTCGCTCCCGTCAGTGCCTTGTTCATAAAATCGGAAGATGGAAGCTGAAAGACCATAACGCAGACGCCGCACAAGTAGCCCAGGCTAACCAAGCCGAGAAGAGATAGGCATGCCATCACCTGGCCGAGCGAGGGGATTGGGAGAGGAATGCGCGACCAAAGCCGGCTTCTCCATCCCGCTTGAAAGACATGGCGGAATCGTATCATGGATGGTTTACCTTTTGAGAAGAATCATGGTTCGGGACCGAACCCGCCTTCTGAATGCGTTTCATATAGCTGCGGACAATCCGCGAGCCTGCGAACCCGGTGGGTTTATCCGGTTGCGGCGGGCAGAGGGCCAGCGCGTCCTGGAAGGCGTGACGGGCCGCATCCGGCGAACCCTGCTCCAGAGCCAGCATCCCTTCCATCGCGAGCAGATCGGCCTGCTGGAAACGCAAAAGCGGCTCGCGCGCCAGGGCGTTCAAGTCATTGGCCAGAAGTGCCGCCGCCTCATCTCGCTGTGCGCGCAAAAGCAGTAAGGTCAGCAGCAAGTGAGGCTGTGTTCCCGTGCCCAGCTCCCCAATAACAAACCGATACAAGTCGTCACGTATCTGCGACGCTCGACGGCTCACCAGCTCCAATTGCTGGGATGCCAGTTGCATCCGCGCGCGAATCTCACGCAAGCTTTCAGTCAACACGGCATAATCACCGGTAGCCGCCGAGTGCAAACAGAGCATCCATTCGTAGGCGGGCAGACGATAAACGGGGACCGCTGCATCGGGTTGTGGAGACGGAATGTCGTGAACCCCCAGCTTGTTCCTGGTGGCGCGGAGGCCCTCGCTGTACAGGCTGTCTCGCATCTCCTCGGCCCGACCCAACAAAAGAAGCAACTGCAATTCCAACTTCACTCCTTCGCCGCCGAGCAACTCTTCCCGCGCGGGCAAGAGGATGTCGTCGGCCGCTTGGCGGGCCAGGCCCATTTCAAGCGCGACTCGCGCCTGACGCACCGGGTCGCCGCGCAGCGAACGGGAGCGAACGGCGAATTCGGTCTTGTGGTCCAGGACAACTTTTTCCAGTTCCTCGGCCGCCTTCTCGGTTCGTTCCATTCGGACGGCGAAGTTAGAAGCCGTCTCGCCGGGTCGCGGCCCGATCCGGCGGCTCAGCCGAAGCTCTTCGAAGCGATGTTCCAGGGCGGAATCGAGAAACTTTCGTTCGAGGTAAAGGTCGGCAAGTACTTGGTGGGCCAGGACAAGGTCGGGATTGCCACGCAGAGCATGCTCCAGGGCGGTGACAATCTGGACGTAGCGCACCACGGCCAATGGCGGCAGAAGCCCTGAAGCGTCGTTCTCGCCGGCAGTGCCGCGCAACATCAAATACGCCAGCCCCAGTGCCAGGTATGCGTTGTGGTCATCGGGATTTTCGGCGACGGCGCGGCGGGCGGCGCGCACGGCCAGCAACGGCAAGGCGGGCGCACTCTCGGCGCGATTGGCCAAGAACAGCGGTTGATAGGCCAGACGGAAAGCGGCCGGGATCGCCGCGGAATGGGGGTCCACGGGAGAGGCCAGCGAGCCGATCAAGGCGGCAACGTAACTGCCGCGGGAGTGGAGCAATCGCGTCTGAGCTTGGCGGGCGTTTAGCTCGTCCGCGAAGCGGACGTAAATCATCGCGGCATCCGCTTCCCATCTCGATCGCATGGGGGATCTGATGAAGCGCGTCCAGAAGTCCTTGGCTCGCGGTCCGCGTCCCGGTCCCCGCTCGGGAGCGGGGGGCAACTCGAGCCGCTCCTTCTCGCCCTGCGGCCCATAAGCCAGATGGTCGGGATCGAAGGCCAACGGCGCGAAGGAGTCGGAGGGACGTGCCTCCTTCCAGCCGAAGAATAGTATGCTGCCGGCCAGGTCCAGCATCATCCAGTGCTTGGGATCGTTGGCCAGACGTTCCGCGGTTGCCGCCAGACGCGGCGTATCCGGATCGTGAAGGACCACAACGCCGACGTTATGATCGCGCAGAATCCGCCGCCAGTTCGATTGAGCCTCGTCATCCTCTCCGAGAGTCGGGTCCGAATCCAATGCCCGGCATACGATTTCGAATTCGCGGGCCGCTTGCGGGAACAGCGGATAGCGATGGTCGAAAAAATGCTTCTCACCTGGACAGAACCAGGCGGCATACTGAGCCACTTCGGGGGAAACGGTGAAGACCCGCTCGTCATCATGCAATTTGCCCTCGCTGCGCCAGGCGTGGAGCACCTTGGCAGCGTGTTGGAGGGACGAGTCGGGCTGGACAGCCCAGGCGACGTGTCGATCCGTGCGGCCAAATCCCTGCAACCAACCCGGCCAGGCGAGGAAGATCAGTCCCAGTACACACACCACCAGAGCGAGACGTCCCAGTAGAGCCACGCTCGTGTGCCAAGGGCGCTGGGGCTTGGACTCCTGGCCACGCCTTGCGGCAAAGTCCTGTAAATTTAGCGCGGCGATGGGACCAGCGACGATGGCGAAGAAGGGGATGGCTCGCATTTGCCAGGCGGCAAGCAGTCCGAAACCAACCCAGACAGGAGAGCGCCAACCGCGCAGCGCCTCCCGGTGGAGGAGGAAGGAAACCACTCCCAGAAGGACAAGGGCGAAGTACGCCAGGGCGGAGGCGTTCTGCCAGGTGGCGGGGCGAAGGTATGTATTGAACTGCCAGGGAGAGGCGAACAGCAGATGGAAGCGGGCATCTTGCCGAAGCCCGCTGGTCCACGTCACGGGCGAAAGCTCTGCTGGCAGAGCAAAAGCATGAAAAAAATGCGGGTTAACCAAACAGGCAGCCAGAGAGGCCGGCACCAGCCAACCGGGTGTCCGGCGGCTGCCCCCAAGCCGCTCGCCCGCCCAGAACAGGGCAACCAGTAGCGGGCCAAGCAGGAACCATTCATCGACATTGACCCACAGGACGCAGAGAAGCGGTAGGAGGAGGAAATATTTCCATCTCGGAACAGCGGTCTCGTCAAATTGTGGCTTAACCAGGAGCCAGAGACTCAGACCGAAGAAGAAAAAGGATAAGCAGGTTGGCTGGAGCAGCAGGCGCGGACTTATGGCCAACACGACAAGAGCCGTACACGCTGCCGACAGCCACCCTCTCTCGTTCGGAGGGGGTAGGCGAAGAAGCAACCACGCCAGGGCCGTAACCAGCAGCGCCTTGAGCACGACCAGGCCGGCATCGCCAATTAGGCCACTCAAACCATAAAGCAACAGGTCGAACAACCAGGCGTGGTTGGTCCAGTAAACCTGCGTTGTCGTGTACGCGAACGGATCGACCCCGAAGGTGTACTGTCCCTGAGCCAAAAGCCGGCCCGTGGCCAAGTGAAACCAGAAATCGCCATTACGAACGGCAAACGACCCCGCCAGAAAGGCCAGGACAAGGACAAGGACAGCCAGCAGTAGCTCGAGGTGTCGGTTCCAGCGGCCTTCGAGTCGAACCTGCGCCTCGTCCATAGGAGATTCCACCATGATGGCTGGAAGGACAGCCTCAAATTGACGGGAATTTGCCGAGATTTTTTGCGAGTTCGTGGTTTACTCTAAAGGCCGGCGGCGCGAAAATCAAGCCGATGTGGTACAAGGGTCAACCACGTTTAAAATCCGTGCTACTCTCGACACTTTGTTCCTCCTGAATGCCAGTGTTAGGGGGTACGACCTTGTCCTTTCCACGGAGGCGGCGAAGGAGGGCGTAAATCGGCCAGGAGAGAACAGCCCAGAAGGCAGTCAGCGCGAACGCCATGATTGTCAAGGCGTAAGGGATCAGGTCCAATCCTGCCCCCGGCCCGACGTACGCCGACGCGCTACTCGCCCACAGCAACAGGACCGCTAGAGTCAGCAGGACTTTCCCGGAAGGAGATAGACGGGGGCCGGACATGTGCCGCTCCTTTGAGGAATGTAAATGGGTACGGATAGTAGGATGCGCGAGTCGTTACCTAACCAGGGCTTATTGTACACCCAGAGACGCTCGTTCTCCAAATAATTCTGCGACTTACAAGGACGGAAGCGGAGAGGGAAGAGCGTTCTAAAACACGCGTTCTAACTCTCGTTCCCACGCTCCGCGTGGGAACGCAGGCTGGCGACGCTCCGCGTCGCATCCCGTACCCAGCCCGCAGGGAGCATCGGGCCGCAGAGCGGCCGGACGTGCGTTCCCACGCGGAGCGTGGGAACGAGATTCGGGAACGAGAACATGCGCTTTTCCTGGTTTAACTCTCGTTCCCACGCTCCGCGTGGGAACGCAGGCTGGCGACGCTCCGCGTCGCGTCCCGTACCCAGCCCGCAGGGAGCATCGGGCCGCAGAGCGGCCGGACGTGCGTTCCCACGCGGAGCGTGGGAACGAGATTCGGCGCGGGTTTCCTGGTTTAACTCTCGTTCCCACGCTCCGCGTGGGAACGCAGGCTGGCGACGCTCCGCGTCGCGTCCCGTACCCAGCCCGCAGAGAGCATCGGGCCGCAGAGCGGCCGGACGTGCGTTCCCACGCGGAGCGTGGGAACGAGAACATGCGCCTTACTTTAACTCTCGTTCCCACGCTCCGCGTGGGAACGCAGGCTGGCGACGCTCCGCGTCGCGTCCCGTACCCAGCCCGCAGAGAGCATCGGGCCGCAGAGCGGCCGGACGTGCGTTCCCACGCGGAGCGTGGGAACGAGATTCGGGAACGAGAACATGCGCTTTACTTTAACTCTCGTTCCCACGCTCCGCGTGGGAACGCAGGCTGGCGACGCTCCGCGTCGCATCCCGTACCCAGCCCGCAGAGAGGGGCGGGTCGCAGAGCGGCCGGACGTGCGTTCCCACGCGGAGCGTGGGAACGAGAACATGCGCCTTACTTTCGTGACATGCTAAGAATCAGCTAAACCAAGTTCCAAGAGGGCGAATGCAGACTCTACCTTTTCACTCGGCGCCGGCCAGTTGCGCTCGAGCCAAAGAACCGCTTCTCCGCAAACGGCCGGCTCCAATGTTTCCCTCTGCACCCGGGTCAGGCGGGCGCTCACTTCTTCGACAAAAGGGTTAGCGGAGAGCAATTGTTCATAATTCGATAAAACAGCGTTCGTCTTTGCCAGCCAGTCGCGCAGCCGGTCAACAGCCTCGGTCCAGCATCGGTCCCACGCATCCGACGCAGCCTCGAGATCCTGCCGCTGCCCCAGCGCATCGGACTCCAACCGGGCCAGCGCATCCAACCAGGAGCGGCCCGCGAATGAGGCACGCCATCTGGCCAGTGCGCCCTCAAAATCCGCGGCGCGCCGCCGGCGCGCCGTGACGCCATCGCGAACCGCAGCCTCCAATCGCTCCAGGGCATCCCCCAGCTCGTCGCTTCGGATAGCAGATCGCTCGGCACGGCTAAGGGGCACACGAACGGACTTACGGCGAAAAAGAAACAGGCGCCTTCCGCGCAGTGCCCGGTCCCAGGGTCGAAGTAGCTTGTCCTTCAGAGTATGAACAAACGTCTGGAAACACGCAACTAACCTTGGACCACACTCCAGGCGCTCCGCAAGGGATTGGTAGTCATCCGCCCATCGGCGCACGCGCTCCCGATCTTCTCCATGCGCCGGGTCGCTGGGGTGAGTACTTTGCAAGATTTTTTCGGTCAAATCGTGATAGGCTTCCAGGAACGCGGTCGCCACCGGAGCGTTCAAGTCCACGACTCGGCAGTAGCGTAAGAGGAAGTCCCAGTGGCGGCCGGTGGTCGAGCCATTCCTCTCGGCAGCGCTCAACTCGCGCTCCCAGCGTTCCAGGACCGAAGCAGGCTGGCGCGCCAACGGCGAGAGGTAGGCCAACTCACTGGTGCAATGGCTATCGCCGGCGGCGCCGAGGTCGAGGGCGGGGAAGAGGAGGCGGCAAGCCGAGTCCGGATGAGGCGGCGGCCCAGCGTGTGTCGATCGATTCTGAAGCCGGCCGCGCAGCCGGTCCAGCACCGCCAGGCGTTGCTGACGCACTGCGGCGGCCTGAGCAGAGGTGAGGGCGTTGGCCACCGCGCCGCGCACCGCGTCGAGGTCGGCGCGGAGACGGCGCAGCGCGGGGCGGGCGTCAGCGCCGCGATCGGTCAAGTAGAACAGACGGGGGTCGCCACGCAGCGTGGCCCGGAGCGCCACCCCCAGCAATTCTTCCGCAAGGGGTTGGGCGACTCCGTAGGCCGTCAGGCGGTGGGCGTAGGAGTGAAAGACCTGCAGATGTTTGCTGGGTTTGCTCAGCAGCCGCTGCACCAAGGCTCGACTCGGTAATTCCGACCAGTCGGGCAAATGATCTTCCAGTTCGATCTGCACACTGGGCAAGGCATCCCGGAAATCGCCGATGTCCGGACGCCCGACCAGGACAGCCAGGAGCAGCATCCCGAGGGAGAATACATCGGCGGGGAAGCCGCAGTGCTTTTCCAGCACGACCCCCAGCCCCTTGCGCGTCCGTGCTTCCGGACCAAAAGGCGGCAGCGCCCGGCCTTCCCCCAACCAGGGTACGTGCCGCGGCTCCGCTACCGCTTGGACCAACAACCAGCCGTCCCGGCCCGGGCGCACGTTCACCACGCGCCAGCGCTCTTGGATCAAGTCGCGCTCCTCAAAGAAGAGGACATCTCCCGGGTAGGGGTGCTCCGAAGTTTGTCCCTCCGGGCACGGCCACTCCAGCTCGCAAGCATCTTCGCGGAAGCGGGCATCGACCGCCAGTCGGTGGCCGCGCGGCCGGCGGAACTCGGGCGCGGAGAAATCCGTCCAGAGCGACAGCGGTCCCTCCGCTTGCCGGAGATAAACCAGGGTGTCGGGGTCATCAGACAGCCCCAGGTCGATCAGCTTCACGTCCAGGTCGGCGCCGCGGAAGCGCACGCAAATGTTGGCCAGCTTCAGGTCGAGATGGGCCACGCCATGACTGTGCAGGTGCTCGACGCCGGCGAGGACGTCGCTGAACAGGTCGGCCACGCGCAGCAAGTCGAATATCTTCTGGACTGAGGGGCCGGGCAGCCGGTCGCGCCGCTCCCCAAGCAGCCGGTGGTGTTCCGCGAAGGCCTGGCGTGCGGTCTGTCGCCCACTCGGGGGTAGCTCGTCGCGTGTCCAGCGGAGGTAGTCCTCCAGGTCCAGATCGAGCCGTTCCAAAAGAAGCACGCGGTTGCGGAAGAAGTTCAGGAATACCGCCGACTCTCGGCAGCCGTCCGGATCAGGACTGTTTTCCAGGGCGCAGCCACGGCAGGCGGCGTCGTGGCGGAGTGTGGCTTCGAGGATGGCATCGCGGGTTTTGGGAGTGGACCAAAACTGGCGGTGGCAACGACTGCAGCGCAAACCCCGGTCGTCGGTCAGCTCTAGCTCCTCCAGCACGCTCGTTGGGTCGTGGCACTCCGGGCAGAGGGGGGTTAGCCCGTGGCGAGCGCGAGCACAGAGGATACAAGGCTCCAAGGAATCGGCCTCGTGATCCACCGGTCCTTTCCAAACATCGAGCTGCCGGACGATCCTTTCCTGGCCGGCCGCGTTTCCGATGGAGTTTTGCAAATGACGGTGGACATTGCGCTCTTTATCAAACTTGGCGGCTACCGAGCCGCGGTCTTCTTGTGACAGGGCGATGTCACGCTGGAGTTTGACGGCCACCGGCACGGAGACCTCGCCCAGGCCGACCCATCCCCCCAGCACCCGGGCCAGAGTACCAGTCTGGCGATCATCGTGGAGGAACTCGAGGACCAATCCCTCCTCGCTCGGCTGGCCGCTCAACTCCAGACGAATGCCCTCGGACGAAGGGGCGCCCCGGATGGCAATCTCCGTGCGTTTCACGGCTCCTCCCCCGGCGGCCGATACAACACCCGGCCCTTCAACTCCTCTCCCTCGATCCGCGCCCAGACACGGGGGCAAACGGCTACCTCGCCGGGGATTCCATAATCCACTTGCAAGCTGTCCGGAGCGAGCCGGTTGATGTCGGCGAAGCTGCCGCCGAGGAGCTGCAGGTGTACCTGACAGCCAGCCCGAACGGCGCGATCGCGGGCCTGGAAGAGCGTATCGCGGACTTGCGCCTGTAAGCGGCCCCACCACGACGTCGGGTCGGCCGGCGGCTGGTAGACCAGTGAATGAAGGGCCTCATCCAGATCCAGACGTGCCTTCATCTGGTCCTTCATTCCGTGCCCATCGAGCGAGCCGGTCCGGACGCGCTCCCAGAGCCTGAGCAGTTCAGACAGGTAGCGATTGCGTTGGTCGCCGGTCAGGGGTGGTACCCCAAAACGAAACACGCTCCGGAGGCAGTGGCGAAGGTTCGGGTCGTGTTCAATGAACCAGAGGTATGCCGAGGTCACTCCGGCAAGGAAGCGCAAGTCGCCATCGGGCGGCGCGGATACACGAGGGTCGAGCGGAGCCGATAATGCAGACCGCAGGCCGGTAACCTGGACCGATCCGGCCAAGCCCGGATAAATGACCTCGTCATGCCCAAGCGGCAAAGTTTCGGTTCGGCCCAAATCCATCTCCGCGCCGAGTTGGGTGACGAGGAGCATAGCGCGCAGACGCCCTTCCGCGGCCAGGTCAGCCGGAGCTCGCAGAAACAGGCGCTGGACATCATTCCAGATCTCCTCGTCGCTGCTCTCACGAAGGGCCTTTCCATGTAGCATTTCGCGGAAACGTGGGTCGGCAGTGATGGCCCGGACCAACGGCAGCAAGCGCGGCGTAGCAGTTTGTTGAGTCGAAGGAGGAAGAGCTTCTGGCCCGCCACTCGAAGACGAATCGCCAGGCTCTGCCAGGGGGAGGGATGGACCCGAGAGGGGGCCGGCCGGTTCCAGCAAGCGATCCAACTCGGCCAGCAGCCCGCGCAAATCCGTACAGCCAGGGTCACCCGGGACTTCTTCCAGGGCCGCTTGCAGGGTGGCTCGCAACCCGCGCAATCCCCAGCGCAGCGCCTGGGAGGCGCGAGAATCGGACCTCGCCAACAGCGGGCCGACCGGATCAGGCCAGGGCATTAGTGTACTCCACAGAACGGGTCGCGGTTCTCCATCGGTGGCGGCTCGACCAACTCCAGGTCCCGCTGTAGGACACGGCCCGGACGCGTTTTCCAATCGTCGAGATCTTCCGTCTTCCAGTAGGGCACCTCGCCCAGATGGACCCGCACCACACCGCGCTCGTCCAGGGTGAGCCGGTAACGACGCGGGTACTCGGTGACGCGCTCCTGGCCGGGAAGCGGCGGCCGGGGGTCAACCGGCCGCTTCAGCTCGCCGACGTGGACCCACTCGCTCTCGCCCATCCGACGAGCATGCACCGTCAGTTTGCCGTTTTCGTCGAAGAGGTCCGGCAGGGCGACAATCGCGCCGCGGCAGGAAGCATCGCCGTTGAAATGGAATGTTTCGTGGAGTTCCTGGTCCGCGGCAATCAGGGCCGTGGCCGGACGGCTATTGGCCTGCGCCTGGATGACATCCACGGAAAGATCGTAACCTGCCTTCACGACCCTCGCCCCTGGGTGGCCAGCGTCTCCCGCCTGCGGGGCGCCACTGACATCCCGTTGTCGCAGAGTCTCGGCCAGGTCCAGGAAAGGGGCGTGCGGGTCGAGCTGGTAGTGAGGCGTGTGACCGTCCCAGAGGAAGATGCGCATGAAGAGCCGGTAGTCTACCTCGAACTGCATCAGAATTCGTTTGAGGAACACGGGTACGGCCATCTGCAATTCGCGAGCCAGGGCCATGCCGTCGTAGGAACCCCACAAGATCGGTGTGGCCGACTGGAAGTCGCGTCGCATCACGGCATTGAGTAGACGCACGCCGAGTGGTTCGCTGCGCGCTTTGCCCACCTCCTGCTCGTCCAGCCGGTACAGGGGTTGGCCCGCTTTGAAGATCTCGATCTGGCCGTTGTGGACCGGCACCAGGAAGGAGCAGGGTAGGAAGAAGAACAGGTTATCGATGTTGTAGGTAAGCTGGTTAAGCCCTTTGTGGAGCTGTTCTTTGAACCGACCGGGCGCGAAGGCGGTGCGCCGCATTTTCTCGGCGTAACAGGCCCCCGCCGAGGGCGCCAGCTTCGCGTACTGCGGGACGAACGTGATCCGCTCGGGGTTCCAGACGAAATGGGGCGAGTTGACGAACTCCTGGCGGATCACGCGATGAACCAGATCCAGGTTGCAGGTCTTGCCGGAGAGGATGAGCCAGTCCAGAGGCTCCTGCACCCCGGCTTCTTCGTGCGGGGTGGTACCAGGGTCGGAGGCCGCCGACTCTCGTCGAGGCAGCCGGCCAGCCAAAAGACCGCGAGCGATGCCGACGGCTTGCTCGACAACCGGCTCGGCGGCGCGCTCGAAATGCCCGGCGTCGAGGGCCACGCGCAGCGTCCCCGGTTCCTTGAACGTATGGGCAATGCCGCATTGGGCGAGCAGGGCGCCGATCTCCGATTCGCCCAACTCAAAGCTGGGGGCATCGTTCCTCGGCTCCCGCCGGGCGCCCAACTTGATCTTGGCTGCCTCGGCGTGCTCCCAAAGGGTGTAAAACGCCTGGAGCCGGGCAGGGTTGTTGCGCCAGCGTGTCGGTAGTACCTGCTCGGCAGCGTTGAGGGCATCGGCGAACAGCGGGTCGCTCTCGGGCAGGTCAGTGACCGCGCTGAACAGAGAACCGGGCTGGTAACGGCCGCTGTCGTCCACGAACGCCTCACCAAGCTGCGCGATCTTCCCGGCCAGAGAGGCGCTTTCCAGGTGCTTGTCCTGAACGGCTCCGAGCAAGCGGTCGGCGAGGGCGGCCTTGAGCAGCCGGAAAACACGCAGGGTGATCAATTCGCCTCCCAGTTGCGTGTTGCCCGACGACCCCAGCAGACGCGGCGAGATGACATAGCAGCGTCCGCCAGCCCCCCGGTTCTCGCCGGGCAGGAACGGATCGACTTCCTCTAGAGTCAACTGGAGGAGGGCCAGGTCCGTGCTGCCGCCGCCGATGTCCAGCACCAAGACGTTCTGGAACCACTTGTTCTTGTCGCGGCGCGAACGCGCTTTGAACATCTCCGGCCCCAGGTCGAGCGAGCCGCCAAACTCCCGGTGCAGATAAAACAGGGCCGCCGCCACCGCCTCGTCGTAGTCGGTGACCACGTCGGGGAATTTCAACTCTCGCACCAGGGTTTCGACCTCGCGCCGCACCGAAGGCGGTGCCACCGTCGGGTAGGTGACCACCGCTCGAGTGAAGCGGCCCTTGGAGCAGGCCGTCGGGTTGCGTCCGCGCCACTGGTTGGTCAGCTCTACCAGTTGGGCCCAGGCCGCCTGCACCATCTGGTCGGAAGTGACCGGGACCAGCTCGCCGTCGATTGGTGCCTGAAACGACTTGCGGACCCCCAGGTAACGCTTGGGCGAGTGATGGAATCGCTTGCGGACGGCATCCAACGACAGAGGTTGCGGCTCCGCCTGTCCGGGCGTACCGGGGCCGTCGAACGGTTGCGCGGCGAGGGCGATGGCGTTGCGGCGGTTTTGCTGGGCACGGCGGCCCATCAGTACCTGGAGAGGGGAACCAGGGCCTTTGATCTCCATTTCACTGGGGATGTCCCGATCCTCTGGGAAGTTGGGGTCGAGTGGTACCGCCACCAGGCTCTGGGACTTGAGCCGCGGCTCCAGGAACGCTTCGTGGTAGATGCGGTTTAGCGCCTTGAAGACGGCGGTGCGGATCGGTCGGGCGCCCAGGCAAACCTCGAGTTGTCGGATGGCCTCGAACATGCGCTGGCCGCCGCCGCGGAGAGCGACCTTGAAGCGCTGGCCCGGAGGCCCATCGCCGGTCAGGTTGCCGCCGACACGTTCGATCAGGCTGCGCCACGCCTGCGGATCGGCATCGGGGAGCTTGCAGCCACAGTCCTCGTCCATCAGTTCGCTCAGTAACAGCTCCTTCAGGCGGTTTTCCTGCTCGGGAGCTAATCCAGTCAAGTCCTCCACCACCCCCGGATCGTACAAGGTGACGGTCGAATTGGAAGTGCCGAAGTCGATGGCCATCAGCCCCTTGAACACTTCCTCCTGACAGAGTAGCCGCAGTAGAAGCTCCGCCGATGCCTTGCCGGGAACCTCGACGCGCGCAGCGACTTCCAGAGGCCCACCCAGGCTGCGCTCCCACAGAAGACGCCGCGCCTCCGGTTCGAGCTGCAGGGACAACTCGGTCCGCCAGACCTCCCAGCCGCCGGTCGGGGGATCGGCCGACCGCTTCAGCTCCGCGCTCAGGAGGGTTGTCAGCTCGGCAATTAGAGCGGGAGCGTCGGGGAACGAGTCCGCCAGTACCAGGCGGGGGAGGGCATCAGCCGGGCGGTTGGCGATGCGGATCGTCAAGCCGGCGGATTCTCCCCGGTCAACGAGAGTCAGATGAGACGGCTCCAGCTCCAGCCGGCACGGCCCCGCCGTCAGCGACGATACGCCCTGCGCGCCCGGGGTGGGGGCCGGCGTGAGAATCGTGGAGGCGCGCACGGGGCCCTTCAATCCTTCGGCGACATTCGGCCTGCCCCGAGCGTCGGAATCGTAGTACCACACCTGGATATTGAGGACAAAGCGAGCACTCGCTGGTATCGGGTCCTCCAGTACCACGCGGTTGAGGGGCACGGTCATTTGCTGGCGCAGGGCGACCTCCTTCCCCTGGCGGTAATCCAGCTTCGGATAGCCCGACTTCAGTTTCTCGGCGACCTTGTACATTTCCGCCTGAAGCGGCTGTGTCGAGCTACCGACGATCTCGACGTCGAATTTCGACACGTGCGGCATGTTCTCGGCGGTGGGAATGATGGCCACGCCGGGGATCGCCACGCTACGGTCTTCGGCCCGGTGGAGCGGGAATTCGGGTGCGATCTTGATGGTCAAACCCATGTTAGAATGCCCTCGGGGAATGCCGGAGAATCGCTCGGGGTGTGGTGGACCTCCTTCGTCGGCCCACCCTACTTGGGTGAAAGAGTTTCCGCAGTTATTCGATCCGCTGCCTGCCGTCTTCCGCCGGCGGCGCCAGCGGGTACTCGACGGCAGCCGTCTTCCAGTCGGGACCGGCGGCATGCCCGGTTTCTCCCCCGACGATATGGGTCAAGAGCGGCACGTTGCCCGACAGCATCAGCAGGCGTTCGCTCCAGGTGGTGAACGTGTCCTTGAGTCCGTCGAGAACCTGCTTGTTCAGTTGGCTTACTCGTTGCAGGACCCGGCGGCGCATGCCGTCGGCAAGGGCGTCGCGCAGACGCAGGACAAGCACCTGGTGGTTGCCGCCGACCGACCCCGGCGCGCGTGCCCAGGGGAAACGCAGAGGGGTCTGGTTCGGATCCGCCCCGGCCAAGGGGAAACAGGTTTCGGCGGCGATGGGATCCCGGCTGTCGGCGACGTAGGTATTCAGGAAGCGTTCGTAGACATCATCACCGGTCGGGTCGGCGGCCCAGCAGAGGATGTTCCACTGCCCTTTGCCGCCGGCTCGACGGCCCTGCTCTTTTTCTTGCCGGTCGAACTGCTCCACGCGCTCGCGCGTCTTGGGATCGGCGAAGAGCGGGGCCAGGTCTTCCACGAGAGGCCGGGTCCGCTTCGCCAGGGCGACTAGCTGCTCGCGCACGGCCCGGCGGATGCAGTCGAGTGTGGATGCCTCGTTTTGCTGGAGAGTCTGTTTGAACGGCTCGAAGAACTCGCGGCTATCGGTAGGGAGCTTCAAGGCCGGCTCTTCGTCTTCGTCGTCCCAGCCGCCTTGTTTCCGCGGTCCGGCCAGCACGGCCGCTTGGATGGTACCGTCTTTCTGGACCTTGTTGAGCAGCTCGTTCCAGACCGGCCACTCGAACACACTGCGGGTAACCTGGTCGTAGACCATCTGCTGGAGAGAGACGCGCTGGCCGTCCACCGCTATCGTCAGGTCTGGGGTGGCCTGCTCGTATTCGGCTTTGAGCGCGGTGTACACGTCGTAAAGGGCATCTACCGCCTGGTGGACATCATCAACTGTCGGCCCTTGCGGGCCGGACGTCGGAGGCTGTTTTTTGGGCAGTCGGCGGATGGCTTGATACAGCTCCTCGGCCGAGACGCGCACGTAGTCCAGTAGCTGCCTCAGGCCGTGTTGAGCAACGTGATCGACGATCAGTCGTTGGAGCCGGCTGAGGCCGCCGTCACGGCTGAAGTCGTCCAGCCACCGGGCGAGCGCACTCCGCGGCTCGGCCTCGCGCAGCAGCTGGGC
Source organism: Gemmataceae bacterium (assembly GCA_035653735.1). GTDB lineage: Bacteria > Planctomycetota > Planctomycetia > Gemmatales > Gemmataceae > JAJPHU01. The sequence continues at coordinate 2,727 of DASRBG010000128.1, read as the reverse complement.
GAGCCGCTCCCACTTTAGGCGCAGGGGCGGCGTTTCCTTCAATAAGCCCGTTAAGCACTCCACAAAGTCGGGTGATCCTACACGCACGTCTCCGGGCAATTGCTGGTGCAGATCCGCCAGCGCCCACAGAGCCGACAGGACCACGATACGGTCATCGCGACGGGTCAGGTTGCGCGCTCCTACCACCATTGCCCCGAGAACCGGCAGCCGGGTCAGCACCTCTCGCTCGGCCAGCGGCTCCGGGTCGGCCGGCGGCAGGCTGTCCGGCCGCTCACTGCCCGGGTCGCGCCAGCCGATGAGTCGGTCCAACACGGTTTCACCGCCGTCCGCCTGGATCGGCAACTGGTCGAATCGGTTCATCACCACGAGGATGCTGTCGCGCAGGTCCTGGCCCGGCCGATCCGCGCTCAGCATGCTAAAGATGCTCTGGCCGCCCTCGCCACCGGGCCGCCGGCCGTCGAGCAGAATGAGGATGGTTTGCACCTCGCGCAGTTCGCGCTTGCAGAGAAAGGCATCGCGCACCCCCGATTCGGCCGCCCCCAGGCCGGGGAAGTCAAGCAGGACCCACTCGCCCGCGCCTTGCATTCCGGAGAGATCCCAAAGGCGCTCCGAGATCTGGACTTCGACATCGACCCGGCGGATGAGCGGGAAGGCCTTGCGCAGCCAGGCGGCGTTCAGTGGTTGAGGCCGGGCAGCGGGGGCGTCCGGCAACTCGTCGAATCTCACGGCGCTGATGCTGGTACTGGAGCGCGCCAGAACCAGCCCCTCGCGGGCCGTCTCGGCATCGACAGCGAAGAGACGCTCACCGGCGGATCGGGCGTCCAGCAAGGCGGCGCCGGCAGCGGAGCGGCAACAGCGGACGAACCAGGTGAGTTCCCGGAGCAGGTTGCGCAGGGCCGGGTTCGGCGCGTCGCCGCCGTGACCCCAGACTTGCCGGCACCACTCCTCGACCTCCTGCCACGGGCCAGACGCGGCTCGTTCGCGTAACGCGGCCAACGTTTTCAGATGGCCAGCGCTGACGCCGGCGGCGCGGGCGCGCTCGTCGGCCACGCGCAGCAGCTCGTCCAGGCAATCCAGGGCCGTGGCACGGTCCAGGAACTCGACCGAGAAGGGGCCGATCTCGGTCTGCCGCAATTCGGACCGGGGGCGGAAACGCAAGGCGGTGACGTTGCCGGTCGTGGGCACTTCGCTGACCGGTAGGGCGTCGGCGTAGCCGATCAGACTGCCCAGCAGCAGGGTTTTTCCGGCGTTGAATTCGCCCAGGATGCCGATCTTCACGGGCGCGCCTGCTCGCCGGATCGTCTCGCGCGCGGTCGAGCGGATCGTCTGCAAGAGGTTCTCGATGCCGGGATCAGGCGCGGGTGATTCCGCGTCCAGGGCTGCGAGCACGCCCTGGGCATACGCCTTGAGCTTGCGGATCTTGTCGGCTTCTAGCATGGGTGTCTCTCCCCTGTCAGCCGCGGGTTTGCGTTTCTTGTATTCGGGGAGTCGGTCCGGCCCGACCCTGTGCGTCCAACCGGTCAGTATAAGAACCCAGCAGGCCGCCGTGCCAGATGGGAGGATGAGAGAGGGCTTGGGTTGTTTGCTTGCGACACCCGCCTCCGGGAGAACGTCTTCCTCGTCTCTCCCCTTAGCGGTTTTCCGCGTCCTAAGATAACAGGTAGCGCGCACGGATGCAAATACGTCGCGAGAATTTTTGGGTGTGTACGACGATATCAGAATCGGCGCACTCCATTACCCTCGTTCCCACGCTCCGCGTGGGAACGCACGCCGGGACGCTCTGCGTCCGGTCTTGTCGCCGCGTCGGGGCTGGCCGCGACGCGGAGCGTCGCCTACTCGCGTTCCCACGCGGAGCGTGGGAACGAGGACGGTCGTGCGCCTATACCAGAATCGGTGTAGGCATCGGTGCTCATCATTTCTTCGACTTCTTGCTTGTTCGCGCCGGTCCGTCGGTTGATAATAGCACCGGTTGGCGGAAAATCTTCCGCCGGCGCGTAATCTTTTCCGGTTTTGCACGCTTAGTAAATAGGCACGCTGTTATGAGTCTCGATACCGGCGATCCGAGCCGGCAACTGGAACGCTTTCGGGCGTACCTGCGCTTGCTGGCGCGAACTCAGTTGGAGCCGGCCTTGCAAGGCAAGGTTGATCTATCCGGAGTTGTGCAGCAGACGCTATTGGAGGCGCATCAATCCTGGGAGCAGTTGCGACACTGGAGCGAGCCTCAGCAGGCGGCCTGGCTGCGCACGGCCCTGGTGCGCAACTTGACCGATGAGGTCCGAAAGTTACGAACCGCGGCACGGGAAGTTGCCCGCGAGCAATCGCTGGAAGCTGCCCTGGAAGAATCCTCGGCTCGACTGGAAGCGTGCCTGGCCAGCCAGGACGACTCGCCCAGCGATCGAGCGATTCGCAACGAGCGTCTGCTGCACCTGGCGGAGGCGTTGGAGCAGTTGTCCGACGACCAACGGCGGGCGGTGGAATGGCATCACCTCCAGGGACAACCGTTAGAGCAAATCGCCAAACGGCTGGGGCGAAGCAAAGGGGCGGTGGCGGCGCTGTTGCATCGAGCGCTACAAAAACTACGGACGCTGCTGGAATCAAATGAGGGGCAGGAGCCATGAACCCGGAACCGTCAATGCTGCCGGAACGGGACGAACAACTCGGCGAAATCCTTGCTGCGTGGATCGAGGCCGCCGAACGGGGAGAGGCGCCCGATAGCGCGGAGTGGCT